>NZ_CP011270.1:8102218-8442773 GCF_001610835.1 Planctomyces sp. SH-PL14
GCCCATGGTCGACACTCCCTGAGCCGGGTTCGGGACTGGCGCGGGGTCTTCCGTTGTCAGTGATCCGCGTTCTGTCAGAGGAGGGCCGTACCATCGAGATGACGATGCCGCGTCCGCGCCCATTGTCCACGGCAACTCATCGCGGCGCTCCGGCGCGGCCGTGGTGGACCGAGCGTAGATCCGCTTCGGAATCAGCTCCTGCAGGATCTCGATCGCGACGTCCTGGTAGCGAAGGACGGTCCGGCTGGGATGGAAGACGCGCCAGAAGCCGACGGCGCGGATCCGACGGCGGTCGCGCAGCAGATTGATCAGCCGCGGGATGGCGGGTCGGCCGATATCCCGCAGGCCGGCCGCCGCGTTACTCCGGCGGCGGGAGCTCGAAGTAACGCGCTCCACCACTGTTCGTCTGGACCGCCCGCAAGCCCGGCGGTTCAGGCAGAAACTGTACGTACCCCTTCATCCCGTCCGGACGCGGCTGGGCCTCTCCGGCCGGAGCCGCCGTCCCAATCTCGTCCTCCAGCCGGATCGAATTCCTGTCCCGGACGGCGGGACGCGATTCGGCCGCGATCCCCGCATTGGCGGCGGTCGGAACGCGGTCGGTCAGCAAGGTCACGATCTGACGGACCGAACCGGGAGTCGCGGATTGGTCGCGGGAGGCGGGCAGCACCAGGTTGATCACTTCCACCTTGAGCCGCGTCACGGCGTAGTCCTCGATCGACGCGGCCCGCACCTGATCGATCCGCAGCGGGTCAAACCCGTCGATCGCCTTCGCGTCGAAATTCGCGATTACCGCTCCCCGCAGGCTCCCCCCCGACGTGATGTGAATCACGCGTGTCGGCCGGAAATCGGCCAGGATCTGGATCAGTGCCCGCGTTTCGGGTTCGCTCGCCGGCGTCTCACCGGTCAGCTTCGACGCGTTGGCCGGGAAACGGGCGGACGGAAAATTCCGGTTGAGATCGACCCCCCGGGCATTCGTCATCGTCCGGTCCGCCGCGCCGTCGGGATTCGGAGTGCGGATCGCCAGAACGGCGCGATCGGTCAGCGGCGTCTTCGAGATCGAAAGCTCCGCGACGGCCGCCTCGAGGGCCCGAATCGTGTCGAGCTCGTTGCCGTGCAGACTGCTCAGCACGGCGATCCGCTCGTCGCCGGAGCCGAGGCGAAGCGTTTCGATCGCCCGCCGGTCGACGCTCTCATAGTCGCGGCGCCACGGCAGTTCGGTCTGCGAGACCGCCTGTGTCCGGCCGCTGTTGGCCGGAGCGGTCGTCACGATGTCGCGGCGGGGGCCCGCCGGATCGGGAGCTTCATTCAGCAGCGCGCGCTCGCGCGGCGTCAGTTCGTTCGGGGAGCGGGCCGGCAGCGACTGGGCGAGGCCCGTCTGCGGCGCGGCGATCCGGAACGACTGCACGAGGGTGCGGGTTCCTCGGGCGCAGCCGGGGGCGAGCGCAAGAACAAGCAGAGACACGGTCGTCAGGCGACGCATGCTGGGCTCCTGGGGGAAAGAGGACCAGATGATCGGCGGGGCGCAAGAACCAGGGTCCAGGGGCGGGAAACCGGGGAAGGAGCAACTCCTGTGACCCCGGTCCCTCGCGCCTGGACCCTTATCTTCTTCTCAATCGGCTTCCACGCCGATGAGGTACTTCAGCTCTTCAAATTGTTCGGCGTACTCCTCGCTCGAGGAGTGGACGTGCTCCCCTTCGGTGATGAACCGCAGGGTGTCGCTGCTGTAGAGGCGGTTGTCTTCGAGAATGTCCTCGAAGCCCTGGAGGTTGTGTCCGTAGACGACGAGCAGCTTGTGCTCGTCGAACTGGACTTCCATGGGGGCCCGCGGATTCAGGACGGCGATTCCGGTACAGCCGTCGTTGGTCAGCAGGTCTTCGAAGTCGTACAGGAGGCTTTTGAGGATCGGGAGGTCGATCTGTTCCCGGTAGGTGTCGACGTGATCGCGGCGGCGGGTGTCGTGGCTCGATTCCAGGACGACGTCGACGGTTTCGCCGAGCGGGTCCAGCAGGTCCATGAACAGCTCGAAGAGGCGTTCCTTGGTCTGCGAGGCCATGAGGACCGGAATCGTGGCGCCGGTCCCCGTGTCCTTGAACGAGTCGCGTCGCCAGCCCGCGCTCGGGACGACCTGGAGGTCGACCGAGGGACGGATGGCGTCGGTCAGCAGGTAGCTGCCGTACCGCGCGATGCGGAGGTGGTCTTCGAGCTGCTGCTCGCTGACCGTGTCGAACGAGCTGCGGCCGCGGGCGACCGTCTCGTCTCGAAAGGCATTCTTGATGAGCCGCTTGAGGAAGCTCATTGTGGTGACCGCTCCGCGCAAACCCGCTTGAGGGCAGATCCGTCTGCGAGTGGCGATCCATCGGGCAACTCTAGCACGCGCTTCCCGGCCACTGACGACGACCCGTCAAAACCTGTAAGAATTTCAGCCCGCGCCCGCAGCCGATGGCAGAAGTACCATAAATGGCCATCCGGCAAAATGGTTAAAAGGTCCGGCTGAACCGGTTGTAACGTGGCGGCGATCTCCCCCGCTGGGGGCGCCGGAACAGAGGCGGAGTTGAGGGAGCACGAGTCCAGGGGCGGAGCCGGGTGCGTTCGCTGGATGGAGGTGGACGGATGATCGAACCGGGGTCCAGGGGGTCACCCCTGGTGGGGGATGCAAGGGGGCGACGCCCCCTTGCCCGCCGGAGGCCTGGCCGTCGAGAGATGTCTGAAGGAGATCGTGTCCAAGAGCGGACACTGTGTCGTATGCCCCCACAGCAACCCGCAAGGATTACAAAGCGAGCGATGAGTCCTCAGCGCCGGCTCCACAAAGCGGATGTCCGTTGCTTACCACGGTTCCTCGTTGAAGCGCCTCCGGCGGCAAGGGGGCGTGGCCCCCTTGACCCCAGGCTGCCGTGGCACGTTGGGTTTGAGCTAGGAGAGCCGCGCCGGCAAGGACGCGGTTTGCGATACTGCGATCGGACGAGCCGCCTTAGACCATCAGACGTTCGAGCTGAGCGGCAAACTCGCGGCCCGTCTGGAAGCGGTCCTGCGGAGCCCGCGCGAGGGCCTTGGCCATGAACGGATTCCAGTCCGTCGGGATCGCCGGATTCAGCTCGCTCGGACGGGGCCAGTTCGCTTGGGAGGCCTTGGTGAGGATCTCGACCTGGTTCTGACCGTCGAACGGCCGCTTCCCGGTGATCGCCTCGAACAGACACGCGGCGAGGCCGTAGGTGTCGCATGCCGGGGTCAGATTCCCCGCCCCCTGCAGAACTTCCGGCGCCTGATACTGGTATTCCCCCATGTCGAGCCGGCCACGGGTGATGTCGTACAGCGTCTCCATCACCTCGCCTCGGGAGAGGACAAAGTCCCCGAGCTTCGCCTGCTCGTCTCCGTCGAACAGGATGCAGCTCGGATTCACGTTGCGATGCAGGATCTGCTGCTCGGCCGAGGCCTGGAGCGCCTGGGCGATATCGAGCCCCGCCTGACGGACCATGTCGAGCGGGAGCGGCCCCTTCGTCCGCGCGATCCGGTCCCGCAGGCTACCGTTCGGCAGGAACTCGCTCGCCAGGAACCAGATCGTCATGCCGCTGCGGCGGGTCATCCCGCCGCGGTACATCTGGACCACGTTCTTGTGCTTGATCCGACCCGCCTCGGGGATCGCCCGCAGGAAGCGGCGGATCTGGTCGTTCTGGTCCTGGAATTCCGCCGGGAAGATCCGCAGCGCGACCTTCTTGGTCTCGCCCGACTTCCGCATCCACCGCGCGACGTACAGGTCCCCTCCCCGGCCGTGGTGCAGCCGCTTCAGGAGATCGAACCGCGGAATGATCCCGGTCCCCTCGAACTCGAGATTGACGAGGAAGGAGTGCTTGCCGAAGCGGAGCTCGTCCCCGCGGACGACCCGCTGCGGCCCCTCGACCTTGCGGCCATTGAGGAACGTCCCGCTGGGATGGAAGAGGTCGTACACGTGCCAGTCGAGGAACTGGCAGGCGAGGAGGGCGTGCCGCGTCCCGATGTCCGGATCCTGAATCGGCAGGCTCGCCTGCTCGACCCGGCTGACGAGCACCATCCCGTCGCTCTCGTAACGGAAGGAACGGCTGGGGGGCCGCCGCTCCGTGAGATGCAGCGCCGGCGGGACGCGGCGGACGGGGATCGCATCGGCCGGCGCGGTTTTGGCAGACGCCTCGGGGGCGAACGGCGGGAGGACGCGGCGGGAATGGAGTCCGAGCTGGCGGAGGTGGTTGCCGAGATCGCGGGCGGTCTGGAACCGCCGCCGCGCCGGAGTCTTGACGATCAGGCCGCTGACGACGTCCGCCAGCGAGGTCGCGACGTCCGGAACCTTCGAGGCCCAGTCTTCGAGTTCCGCCTGCTCGTTGGCGTGCCAGACGAGCCACCGCCGGCCCCGCTCCTGCTCGTCGGCGGAGAGGCCGAAGAGCTTGGGGAAATTCGTCCCGGCGATCATCTCCAGGGCGAAGAAGCCGAGGCAGTACAGGTCCGAAACGGGGCTCGGACGGCCGAAGCGGTTGTCGATGATCTCGGGGGCCTCGTAGCGGACCTGCCGCCACATCTCGGCGCTGGGATAGCCGGTCTCGTAGCGGTAGCCGAGGAAGTCGCCGAGGCGCGTCTCTCCTCCCGGATCGACGAACACCGTCTGGGCGTTGATCCGGCCGTGGACGTAGCCCCGGGCGTGCAGGCTCTCCAGCCCCTCGACGCACTCCAGCAGGACCCGCGCCACCATGTCGTTCGACAGCGGGCCGTGCTTGTCGACGAACTGCTTGATGGTGCACTGGCTGTCGTCGAAAATCAGGAGCCCCTGGCCCGGGTCGGCGTGCCGGACCGGCAGGATCCGGGGATGTTCGACCGCGCGGAGGAACTCCACTTCCTGTTCCAGCCGCTTCTGGTGGGAGGGGTTGGCCCGCGCGTCGTCGGTCAGCTCCTTGATGAGAAACCGCTGTCGCGACTGGGGATCTTCGCCGCGCCAGATGCGCCAGACGGAGTTTTCGACGAGGGTGTGAAGTGTGCGGAAATCCATGGCGTCGACTGTCGGAAGGGACGGTGTTCGTCCGTGGGCGAGGCTCGATACTGGGGTTGAGGGATGCGCCTCCCCGGCTCAGCTAGTCGTACTCCAGGAGCTTCTGGCTGGCGATCCGTTCCGCCATCTGAAGAACCTCCCGGATGGAGTCGTCGTTGACCCCCGCCGGGGTCTGGGCGCCGGTGGCGGGGCCGAAGACCTCAACGAGGTCCCGAGCCGTCTCCCGGACGCGGCGGTAGTCGCTGGCCGCGGCGGGCCGGTCCATCCGCGCCTCCGCCAGCCGGGCCGAGATCAGGCTGTCGGAGAGCTGCCGCCACTCGACCTCGACCCCCCGCCGCTGGGCGATGTTCCGGAACGTCTCGTCGGCGAGGGTTTCGAGGACCCGCTGCGATTCACGCCGCATCGCCGAGACCGTGAGCGGCGCCGTGCCGCTCCGGCGGTTTCGAGTGGCTCCCGCTCCCGCCAGGACCATCAGGGCCACGACGACCAGGGCCCCGGCGATGACCCAGCTCGTCTGGACGGTCCAGCGGTTCCGATCGGCGTCGGTCTCGATGACCCGCCGCTGGTCCTCGGGATCGATCACCGAGTGGTCCGTGATCAGGACCAGCGAGGTGACGGCGGAGGGCTGCAGGCTCCCCTGGTCGTACCAGACGCGGCGGTCGTTGATCGCCAGCGCCTCGCCGTCGAGCCAGATCGGATAGCGGAGCATGTTGATGACATGGTACGCGGCGTTCCGGTACTCGACGACCACGTGCCCCTGGAGCTGGGTGTCACTGAGCCGGATGTCGGCGTCCGCCTCCGCCCCGATCAGGACCCGCTGCCGCTGGACGATGAACTCGCGTCCGGCGTCGGGCCCGTTCGTCACTCGAATTTTCGTCGCCAAGGGACTCTCCGAAATCGGCCAGCCGGGCGTTCTTCCATCGGGCTGGTCCGCGACTCACACACTCCGGGACATGGCTCGGCGGGATCGGGGCGGGCCGCCGAACCGGGCCGCTTCACAACGAAAGGGTGTTGCGGGCGGCCAGGATGAACGGCGTCACGACGATCAGGAGACACGCCAGCATGACCAGCAGGCCGGGCCATGTCACGTGGACCTTCGCTTCCTCGGCGGCCCGCTCCAGCCGCTGCAGCCGCCGCTGCTGGAACTGGTCGGCCAGGGCGCGGAGGCTCGCTTCGACCGAAGTCCCCCGCTCGAGCGACGTCCGCAGGACGAAGGCGACCTCGATGAAGTCGTTGTCCCGCGTCCGCTGCGCCCAGGCGGTGAGGGCCCGGAGCGTATCTTCCCCGCGGCGGACCATGCGGAGGAGTTTCATGAACTGCGTCCCGAGCGGATGGTCGCGGTTCTCGGCCGCCGCCGTCTCGAAGGAGTCCATCATGTCGGTTCCCCCGGATTCCATCATCAGGGCCATCAGCTCCAGGGCCGACGGCAGGCGGGCCCGGGCCCGCCGCCGCAGATAGTCGGCCCGCTTCCCGTCCCGGCGGAGCCACATCCACCACAAGGCCACGCTCCCAAGCGCGATCGCCACCAGGGCAGTGATCGCCCCCCACTGCATGACGATCATCGCCACGAGCGCCGCGCCGCAGGCGACGAGCACCGACTGCGCGAACCGCAGCGCCATGTGCTCCGGCGCCGTCAGGACGTTCCCTTCGAACTGGTCGAGGTCGAGATCCAGCTTCCGCACCCGTTCGGGAAACCGCGTCTCGAAGAACGGGGCGAGACGCCGGATCAGCGGCTCGAACAGCGCGAACAGCCGCTTCTGGCGGCACTCGGCCCGCCGCTGGAGTTCCCCAGGTCCGAGGGTTTCGGCCGAGGGACGCTGTGGGAGCAGGCCGACGGCGTCGGCCGCCAGCCAGCCGGCCAGGCCCCCGAAGCAGGCGGATGCGATAATCTCCGCGGTCATGATTGAACTCTCCGTTGTCCCGGTGTTCCGCTGTCAGTCCACGATCGCGAGGAGCCAGAAGGCCCATCGGACCGCGACGTAGGTCAGGAGGGCCACGATGCAGATCGCGATCTGTCCCGAGAAGGTCGAAAACAGGAGCCCCATCGAGGCGGGATCGATGAGGGAAAACATCAGGGCGAACAGGGCGGGAAACAGGGCGAGCACGATCACCAGGGCCCGGCCCCCGGCGGTGTTCGACTCCCGCGTCCGCTCGACCCGCTGCATCTGCTCCAGGCTGTCGCTGATCTTCTCCATCGCGACGGTGATCTTCCCCCCCTGCCGCTCGGTCGCCAGGAGGGCGATCACGAACAGCGAGACGGCGTCGACGTCGATCCGTTTTTTGAGAGCGGTCAGGCTCTCCCGCAGCCCTTCCCCCCGGTCGAACGACTGGACGCACTCCATGAGCTCCTCCCGCAGTGGCGAGCGGGATTCCCGCGCGACCGCCCGCAGTCCTTCCGGCGTCGAGAGCCCCGCCCGGAACTGGGCCGAGAGGGCCCGCGCCGCGGAGACGATCTGGTCGCGGAACTTGATGCGGCGGTTGTCGAGCCGGAGGCTCAGGACGATCCGCGGCACCTGGACGAGGAGCGTCCCCGCCAGGACCGCGACCGGCGGCATCTTGAGCGTGAAGGCGATGAAGAGGACGAGGAGGGCCGTGAAGGCCCACCACCACCGCTGCCAGATCCGGATCGTCTCGAGTTCGAGCCCGAGCTGCGTCGGCTGCGCGGTGAGGCGGCGGGTGCTCACGGTGCTGATCCAGTCGATCAGCTGCATGACCGGGCCCGAGATCGCCATGGCGGTCATGCCGAACAGGACGGAGGCGACCATCTGCCACGACTGGGCGTTCATCGGCTCCCTCCCCCGTCGTGATCGGCGTGCCGCGGACCGACATCGAAAAATGTGTCGAGCGTCAGTCCCCCGTCCATGATCAGCTCGTCGATGAAGGTCGGCAGGAAGCCGGTCGGACGGAGCTGCCCGTCCTTGGACCGCTGGAAGATCGGTTTGAGCCACAGCCCGCCGGCGTCGGGGTCGACGCCGACGACCTCCGTCACCTCGGAGATGATTCGCCTGCGGATCCGGACTTCGGGGTTCAGGGGGTCGGTCACGATCTCGCTCGACAGCTGCACGATCAGGTCGAGGGCCGACGCGACCTGCCGGTGGATCGATTCGACCGGGAGGTTCGTCCCCTCGTTCTGCTGGCACATCATCTCCAGTCGCAGCACGACGTCCCGCGGCGTGTTGGCGTGGATCGTCGTCATCGAGCCGTCGTGGCCGGTGTTCATTGCCTGGAGCATGTCGAGCGCCTCGCCGCCGCGGCACTCCCCGATGATGATCCGGTCGGGCCGCATCCGGAGGGCGTTGACGACGAGCGCCCGGATGTCGATCCCCCCCACCCCTTCGACGTTCTTCTGTTTCTTCTCGAGCGGCACGACATGCAGCCGCTGGATCCGCAGCTCCGCCGTGTCCTCGATGGTGATGATCCGCTCCTTCTCGGGGATCTCGGCGCTGATCGCATTCAGCAGCGTCGTCTTTCCCGAGCCGGTTCCGCCGGCGACCAGGATGTTGCACCGCAGCCGGACCGCGGCGGCCAGGAAGTCCCGGGCCACCTGGGTCATGGCCCCCTTGCGGACGAGGTCGTCGCAGGTGAAAGCCCGCTGCGGAAACCGCCGGATCGTGAGGCATGGGCCGCGGACCGTCAGCGGCTTGATGATGGCGTTGATCCGGCTCCCGTCCGAAAGCCGGGCGTCGACCAGCGGCGTCGAGGTGTCGATCTTGCGGTGCACCTGCGACACGATCCGCTGGATGATGTCTCCTACGTCCTTTACGAACCGCCGGCCGGAGTTCTCGATCTGGCCGTCCTTCTCGATGTAAATGTTCTCCGCGTCGTTCACCATGATTTCGGAGACGTTGGGATTGTCGAGGAGGTCTTCAAGGGGACCGAGACCGAACCAGATGTCCTTGACGTCCTTCTTGATCTGCTTCAGGAGCATGTAGCGGCGGGTGTCGACCCGGACGCCGGCGAGGAGCTCGTTCCACGCGTCCCAGTAGTGCATCTCCAGCCGCCGCACCTGCCGCGAGAGGTCCCGCTCCCGATCGAGGGCGAGCCGCTGCGTCAGCCGCATCAGGAGCCCTTCGATCTCCCGCTCCCGCTCCGGCTGGAGCGTCCGCTGCAGCGACCAGGGTTTGCTGGACGCCGACGAGTCGTCCGCCTGTCCGGAGCGTTCGACCAGCCGCCGCAGGAGGAGCGAGCGGGCACACAGGCCGGCAAAGTGGTCGCCGACTTCGCTGCTGGTGAGGTCGTCTCGCGGCAGATCCGAACGCTGCGAGGCGAGGTGGTCCAGCTCCCGCTCCAGCGTGAGGAGCGCGTCTTCGCTGTACCGCTCGGTGTCCCCCGGGTCGAGGACGTTCCGGTTGACCGTCGTCAGGAGCTCTCGGTGGAGCTCGTCGACGAGGGACGAGCACCGCCGGTCGAGGTCGGCGGTCCCTTTGCTGTCCGCCCCGATCTCATCCCGGGCGTCGAGGTGGACCGTCAGCGTGAACGGGTGGATCTGGATGTTGCAGTTGTTGGTCAGCGGCGCGGAGCTGTTGACGAGCAACGGCTGCTCGTTCACGGCGCAGTTGTCGACCCGGGCGCAGAACCGCCACCCCGTGCCGTCGCCGAAGTTCTGGATCAGCCCCGCCTCTTCCTGGACGTAGTTGCTCTTGAGGCAGACGTCCATGCGGGGATGGCTGCCGATCCGGATCGGGTTCTTGCCCGAGGGGAGGACGACGTTGTCCACGGCGCCGGTGATGTCGTTGCTGGCCAGGATCCGCATGCGGTGTCTCCGCTCCACGCGGTGCATCGAGCTGGTCGGGAATGGGTCGCTCCGGCGCGCTCGCCGGAGGGGCCCCTGCCATACAGAGCGGGGGCTGGCTGCCGGGACCGGGCGTTACGACGGAGGAGGCTCAGTCGTCGACGGAGCAGCAGGCGAAGTGGCGGCCGGAGGGGGAGGCGGACTCGGCCGGGGGACGTTCGAGACCGGCGTTGTCATTCGGCGCTGCACTTCCGGCGACAGGATGACGAGGGCCAGGATCTTTTCGGGCTGGTTGCGGTCTCCCCGGGCGGCGCTGATGAGCCGCAGGGCGGTTGGATCGAGACCGCCCCCCGTTTTCCCGTCATAGGGGACGGCGATCGTCAGGATCTTGGCGTTCGCCCGCCGCTCCCGTTCGTCGCTCGCCTCGCTGACCTGGTTCCCGACGCCGACGACCCGGAACGGCTGGACCAGTTCCGTTTTCCCGTCGGTCTGCTGCAGAAGAAAGCCGATCCAGACCCCGAGCTTGAGCTGGCCGTCCGCATAGTTCACCTGGTCGAGCGAGACATGGACACCGACTTCGTTGGTGGCGAGCGCGGGGGCCTCCTTTTCGGGCGACTGCATGTCCGCCAGCGAGAACAGTTCACCCCGCTTGACGTCCCGCTTGAGCTCGCTGAGGAGCACGGCCTGCCCGCGGTCTCCCCACGGAACGAAGGTCCGGAACAGGGACTCGGGACCCTGGACGGAGACTTCCGCGAGGTGGTTTGCCCGCAGGACGGTCCCCGCCGAAAGGTCTTCTGAGGCGGCGGTCAGCCGGATCGTTTCGGCATCCTGCTGCACGGCCATGTGGTGCGCGAACGCGAACGCCAGAAAGAACGCCGCGGGAACAATCAGCTTCAACGGACCGCTCATGGGAGCTCCTGTACGGAGTCTGTCTTCAGAATAATCAGGAGACGGGAGGGGGGAGTCTGGGAGGACGCGCTTTCGGCGGAAGGGCCGGAAGCGGCCGGGGAGGATTCCGCCGAAGGGGGGCTGGACGAGGACGGTACGGATCGTTCGGCCGCCGACGCGAGGGTAGAGAGTTCCGGGACCGGAGTCTCTGACAAGCTCATCACAAGCCGCTGCGCCGGTCCGCGCTGGACCTGCCAGGCGGTCAGAGGTCCCCGCGATTCGGCGCGATCGACGGTCCAGCCGTTCTCCTGGAGGCCCCGGACGAACTCTGCCTCGGGAGTCGTTGCGATCACCATCTCGCCGGACAGGCGTTCGTCGGACGACCAGCGCCGCAGGAGTCGCGTCCCTTTGATGTCGGTGATCAGCGACTCGGGTTTCCGGTCCCGTCGTGCTTCCGGGGAAGGAACGATCTCACCCAGGGCCCATCCCGCTCCGTCGCGGAGGGCGATCTGAAACAGCCGGAGCCGGGGAGGACTGTCGCTGGAGAAGACGCCGCGGATCCGGATGTTGCCGAGGCTCCGCTCGTAGAACGTCATGTTCATTGCGCCCGTTGCGTTTCCTCCGGACGCCAGCAGACGGGCCAGTTCCTGATCCAGCGGGGACGACTCGGGAAGAGGTTCGGGGCCATCTGACCTCCAGCGGCGGGCGAGGAGTTCCGCGTCGGCGCGCTGTCCCGAGAGACCGAACCGGGAATCGTCGGTCGTCCAGTATCCTCCCAGGAGATCCGTCAGGAGAGCGGGATCGGACGGCGATTGCTGCGGGGCCGGCGGTCGAGGAGTTTGTGGGGGAGCGGGCGGACTGAGCAGGGGGATGAGGTGTACGACGAGGTACCCTGTGGCGGCGACGATGGCCAACCAGAGAGCAATCCGGACCACCTTCGTCAGGATAGGGGGGCCCGTGGGGGGGAGCTGGGAGCCCTGGGGGGATGGGGAGCCGGCTGCATCGGGTGAGGAGGCCGTCCCTGAGGTCCGCGTCAGCATCGAACTCCGCCCGTTGAGAAACCGCGAGACATGCCCGCACCGGAAGGAGAGGGCGATTTTAGTGGAATGGAAGGGGCGCACGCAAACGGCACGTCGCAAACGGAGCGCCATCACCTGAACCGGGTCCAGGGGGACCGTGGTGGGGGATGCAAGGGGGCAACGCCCTCTTGCCCGCCGGAGGCCTGGCCGTCGAGAACTGTCTGAAGGAGGACGTGTCCAAACGCGGACGCCGTGCCGGATGCCCCCTTACCAACCCGCGGGGATTATCGAGCGAGCGGTGAGTCCTCAACGCAGGTTCCACAAAGCGGACGCCCGTTGTGTCCCACGGTTCCTCACCGGAATGCCTCCGGCGGCAAGGGGGTGAGACCCCCTTGACCCCAGGCTGCCGTCGCACGATGGGTTTGAGCCAGCAACGTCGTGCCGGCAGGAAGATTTTCAGAACGACTGCACTTCGTTCCCCTGCGATGCTTCATACAACTGCCGCATCGGATTCAACACCGAACGAATCTTGTCCGCCGCATCCCGCAACTCTCCGGCGTTCCCATCGCCGCCAAACAACTGACCCAGAAAACCGCCAGTCGCCGCATCAATCGCGTCCGCAATCGTCTCCGCGGTGTCGGCCACAAACTCCAGCGCCGCGATATTGCCGTACAGCACGTACCCCGCCGCAATCGCCGGATACTTGAGCGCCCGCGACTGCAGCGCGGGGACAAACACAATTGGATTCTCGTAAAGCCGCATCCCGAAACCCATCGCCTGAAAGGCCACATCCACCGACTGATCCAGCGGGATCCCACCCAGATACGACTCCGCATACTTCGCGATATACCCCAGCGGCTTCGTATGGACGTCGAAGTCGTTCGTTCCGGTCGCGAACTCGACCGACCGGCTGTCCCATGGACCACCCATCGTCTGGCTGCCCGACTTCGTCACGACCGGCGCCGCCTTCCACCAGCCGTCATACACGATGGAACGCTCCGCCAGGTTCTCCACCCGGCCATCCGAGAGCTCCGCGTTGTAAGCCAGAGGCTCCTGCGCGGTCCCGGGGCGCAGACCCTGGAACGTCTTGAGCCGGGCTTCGGCCACCGTGTTCAGCCCGTTGAGCGTCGTCTTCGTCAGGACGAACAGGGCGTAGACACAGCCTGCCAGGAGCGGCAGGACCATGACGAGTTCCAGCGAGGCCACGCCCGAGCGGCCAGGCGACCGGCGATCGTTGATGAGTGGAGCGGGTTTCATGATCTGTTCCCCGATGGACGGGTGGCCGATGGGAATCGAAAGGGACAGGCGAGGATGGCCTAGTGAGTCCGGGCTGCCGGCTTGTCGAGCAGGCTCCGGTCGAGCAGCTTGCGGATATCGCCGAACTGCCAGCGTGCGGCGTCTTCGATCCGGGTCGTCGGAACGAGCAGGGGCTTCCAGTTGAGGACGACCTTCGGCTCCGGCGCCCGGTCCCGATAATACGAGACCTCCACGTCCTTGCCCGGCTTGGGATCCGCCCCCCCCTTCCACTCCGGCACGCGGGTCTCCGCAAAGTTCAGCGTGTCCCAGCCGATCTGAGCCTGAACCGTCTCGGTGCCCGAGCCGCGGGTCGTCTGGTTCGCGTTGTAGATCATTGCCTGGGCGAACGCCCCGAATCCGTCTTTGTGCGGAGAATCGAAGAAACGGGGGGCGGCGATCTCACGCCGCTCGTGCTGGGCGAAGCCGACGATGGCGAACAGCTCCTCCGCCCGCTTGCTTCCGTTCGAGTACGACCACTTCTCCTCACCCTTGTTCCCTTCCAGGACGTCCAGATCTTTCATGATCAGGAGCTGGATGCCGTTCTCCTTGGCGCGGGTCGTCATCTCGATGATGTCCGACTGCGTGAACTCGACGTAATACGCCTTGAACCGGCTGAGCCAGAGCGCATCCTCGCCGAACTGGAGCATCGGCAGCCGCCAGTGGTGCACCCAGGGGACCGCCGCCCGGGCCAGCTGGGACTTCCAGACTTCGTTCTTCGGAAACGTCTCCTGCTCCGCGACGACCGGGAGCTGCAGCAGCGGATAGGTCGGCGACTTGAAGTTGGGGAAGAGCGAGCCGTCGACGTCGTGATACTTCGCCGTCTCGTCGACGACCTCTCCCATCCGCAGCGGGACGGTGAACCGGGCGGCGTTGCTGTACAGGTTGACGACCTTGAGCACCTTGTCCCGGACCGTCGTGATCGCCAGCTTCAGGGCGCCGAACGAAGCGACGTCCTCCATGGCGTTCAGGACCTTCCACTCCGCGAGCCCTTCCTCTTCGAAGGCCCGGCAGGCCCCCATGATGATCCCGGCGTAGATCTTGATGAGCGGCCCGATGTACGGAACGATCTCTCCGAGGAGGTAGAGCCCGCCCGCTCCCGCATGGACCTCGTAGGCGTAGGCCCCCACGTTCTTCAGATGCAGCCGGGACTTTCCGATGGCCGCCTCCACGACGATGTCCTTGTCGAACCCGTCGTCGTAGGTCTCCGTGCGGGGGCGAAGGAAATCGGGCGCGGTCGACGTGGTGGCCCGAGCCAGCTGGTAGAACGTCGTGACGGCGGTCCGGACCTTGGTGGGGGTCCGGTCGCTCGAGTTCCCCTCCTCCATGTCGTCCCCGCCGAGCGCGTGGTAGAGGATCGTCAGGGCGTGCATCTCGCCGATGAGATGGTTGGCGGCCGTGATGGCGTTCATCCCGCGGGCCATCTGGGTCGCCGCGGCCTCGGTGATTCCGTCGGCGGCGTTCTGTGTTTCGAGCTTTCCCCGGACCGCATGGACCACGTTCACCATCGCGCAGAGCGAGAGCACGAGCGTAAGGAGGACCACCAGGCTGAGGATCGAGAGCTGGCCCTCTTCGTCTTCGTGGACGTCGGTGAGCCGCCGGGCAATCCAGCCGGGGAGGCCGGGGCCGTTCTCCTGATCCGCGGGCGGAGTCCCCAGTGGAGACCGCGGCGTCCGGGTGTCAGCGGCCGGGCCCGAGGCGATCAGCGTGTTCGCGTGCTGTGAATGTGTCATGGTCGCCTCCAGGCCGGCGTTCTCGCGCGGCCGGCACACCGCCTGTCACGGCGGTCGATTTCGGAACCCGGGCAGGTCTCAGAAGGCCCGGTAGTCGATTCCCAGCTTCTGGTCGGGCGTCTCGGGGCACTCAAGCGTCATCCGGACGGACGACTTGATCGGATACTCGTAGGGATACTTGCGGTCGGGATCGAGCAGCCGCGCGGCGCCGGGTGTGAACAGCGGAGCGCGGAACTCGACGTCGACCCACGCCTCCTCGCCGTGCCGCCGGTTCGGGATCTGCGGCGTGATCGTCGTGCGGGCGGAGACGTTCTTCACATGGTTGATGAGCTTCTCGCGGCGGACGGTCTCGCCCGAGAATTCTTCGAGCTGGTCGACATAGCTTTCGGCGTGCTTCTGGGCGTTCCCCGGGGGCGTGCCGTTCTCACTGCCGGAGGCGTTCGACGAAATGACGAACGGGGAGAGGGCGGTCACGACCGCCTGCCGGACCCGATCGTCGCGCAGGTTGCCCGGTTGCATCGTTTCCCAGACGACCAGCGAGCGGCTCCCGGCGTAGGCGGCGTAGACGGTGCCGACCTTCGCGAGCACGAGCATCGTCGTCTCGGCGATCGTCACCAGGATCAGGGCATAGACCGGCATCGTGATGACGAACGACAGGGTGTAGGAGACCCCCTGCTCGCCCCGCAGCTCAGCCCAGCGGAACCGCGAGCGTTTCTTCACGAGCCGCCAGATCACCACGACGCCGAGCGTCAGGCTGATGAGCCACAGGGCCCAGATCCCTTCGAAGCCGTCGATAAAGGAGTGGATGGTCATGGGAGGAACCGCGTGGAGAACGGACTCGGTCCGAAAGACGGTTGGTCGTCACATCAAAGGGCTGCCGACGACGTTGGCCACATGGGAGTGGTACATCCGCAGGCCTTCCCCGATCAGTCGAAAGAGGAGGAACGCCAGCGGAAACATGGCGCCGAGCACCATGACGATTTCGAGCGTCGCCATCGCGGTCCGCCGGCGCAAGGCCAAGCCGCGGCGTACACCGCGGCGGCCCTGTGGCAAAATCGATCGTGGAATCATGGCCACTCTCCTTTCCGAAACAGCGGACGTCGCCGTCCGCGGTTTCCAGACACAGTCGTCACGTCAGCCGCAGCAACAGTTCCAGGGCGGTGTGGCCCGGCCAGGCGAGCGGCACGCCGATCGCAACCACGGTTCCCAGCAGGAAAAAGGGGGCCAGAGGGATCTTGAACTTGAGCCATCCGGCCACCAGTTTTGCCGCCATCTGCCGTGAATCGGACGAGTTGCGGGCGAGGGCGGAGGAAAGCAGGGGCACCGCCACGCCAGCCCCACGCCAGGCGACCCATCCCACGGAGAAGAGGGCCGCAATCAGCATGGTGATCAACCAGATCTCGGCCGCCATTCGCCAGCCGAGATAGCATCCGAACATCGAGATCAGCTTCACGTCGCCGGCCCCTCCCCGGAACAGGAGGAACAGGCACAGGGCTCCGCTGAAGCAGATCGAGACTCCGGCCATGGATGCGAGGAGGCCGATCCCGCCGAGCCACTCGGCCACCGGTCCCGAGGAGAATGAGACCATGGCGTTGAGCAGCAGCCCGTAGACGATGGCCGGATACATCGTCCAGTTGCGGATCTTTCGGCCCCTCAGGTCCGTCACGCAGGCGACCAGCAGAGCGATCGCCAGGAACTGACCGGAGAGCCCGCCGGCACCTGGAGGGAGGGGACCCCAACTTCCCCAGCCGCTCCAGGTCCAACCGGCTGGAATCGCCCCAAGACTCCAGGCCAGCGGCACGAGCCAGGCCACCACAGCAGGATTCTTGAAGAGCGGCGGGTGGGAAGTGGCTTCCACCGTTCGCTCCTGCATCGGCGACAGGATTGCCGTGTCGCCGGCCGGGATGGGTGTCGTGTCGGTCATCACTTCCAGTTGAAGATGTTGTCCATGACTTCGCGGACCCACTTCACGACGTTGCCGTTGCTGCCTTCGCCGGTGTCGGTCTCGTTGTCGGACTCGCCACCGAACATCTTATAGGCGAAGGCGAGGATGATCGCAGCGAGGGCGATGATCAGGACGACCTGCAGGGCCTCCATCCCGTCTTCATTCCGATGAACGCGACCCAGAACCCGCTTAGCCCGATTGATAATGCGCAACATTTCTCTGTCCCCTTGAAAAGTGTCCCGGAAGAGGGTCTTCCGGGCGTGGCCGAAAGCTGAACTGACCAGTCAGACGAGCGGATGTCGCGTGATTTGCGAATCTGTCCTTTTGGTCATTCGTTTGTCCCGCACCATGCGGTCTTCACAAGAGAAAGGCCACGAGTCGGGGAAACATTTCGCGCGGGGGGCAGTTTTTTTGAAATTCGTGTCCCGCGAGGAAAAAGGCTGGGTCCCGGGGGGCTGTTTTCTGTCGGACCGTGGTCTGGCCGGCACAATTCTGCTGGCTCAAACCCAATTCGCGACGGCCGCCGGGGTCAAGGGGGTCTCACCTCCTTGACCCCGGAGGCACTTCCATGAGGAACCGTGGCACACAACGGACGCCCCCTTTATGAAACCGGCGCCGAGAACTCCTCATTCGCCCTGCACTCCCCGCGGGTTAGATAGGGGGCATACGGCACCCAGTCCGCGTTTGGACAAGTACTCCTTCAGACATCTCTCGACGGCCAGGCCTCCGGCGGGCAAAAGGACCAAGAAAACAACACAGGCCCCTCTGCATCCCCCACCAGGGGTACCCCCTGGACCCCGGCTCTCTTAGCGGTCCCGTGTTCGCAGCGCAAACAACTCCGCGCACAGCGGGGCCTCCGCTGCGTAGCCGTAAACATGCGCAAGACGTGCGTACGAACACGGCCGCCCCGTCGGAACCAACGTCGGCGTCGCCTCCCGACCCTCCGTCACCCCGTCCGTCGACAACCGGAACAACTCCCGCACCCGATACCGCTCCTTCTGATCCAGCCCCCTGACCTCCGCAATCGACGTCACATGCCGCCGCCCTGTGTGCGCCCGCGTAATCTGCACCACAACGTGAATCGCACTCGCTACTTGCGTCCGCGCCACATACGCCGGCAACTGCACATCACTCATCAGGCACAACGTCTCCAGCCG
Source organism: Planctomyces sp. SH-PL14 (assembly GCF_001610835.1). Lineage (NCBI taxonomy): Bacteria > Pseudomonadati > Planctomycetota > Planctomycetia > Planctomycetales > Planctomycetaceae > Planctomyces > Planctomyces sp. SH-PL14. The sequence continues at coordinate 8,119,994 of NZ_CP011270.1, forward strand.
GACCAGCGCCAGCTTCGGCGAACTCGCATGCACCGTCGTCAGCGACCCGTCATGCCCCGACAACATCGACTGGATCAGATCCAGCGCCTCCCCCCGCCGCACTTCCCCCACCACGATCCGGTCGGGCCGCATCCGCAGCGAATCGACAAACAGGTTCCGGATCGTCACCCCGCCCGTCCCGTTGGGAAGCGGAGCCCGCGCCTCCAGGTAAACGGTATGCGGCTGCTGCAACCGCAGTTCCGACGAGTCCTCGATGACGACAATCCGCTCCGTCGGATCGATCGCCTCCGAGATGGCATTCAGCAGCGACGTCTTCCCCGTGCCGGTTCCCCCCGACACGACGAGATTCCGGTGCAGCTTCACCGACGTCACCAGGAACTGCCGCGCCGCCTCGGTCATGCTGCCGAGGTCGACCAGGCTCTTGAGGGTGTGCGACGCGCGGCGGAACTTCCGGATCGAAACTACCACCCCATTGCGTGAGCACGGTGGAATGATGACGTGAACACGGAACTGCTCCGGTTCCGGCAACCGGGCGTCCATGCTGTGATGCAGGTCGTCGACACGGCGGTCGACGTACTCCGCCAGGTTGTTCACCGCCGCCAGCAGCACTTCTTCACTCGGGAAGCGGGCGTCGATCTTCTGGAGCTTCCCGCTCCGCTCGACATAGATGTTGTCCGGCCCGTTGATCAGGACTTCCGTTACGCTCTCGTCCTCATACAGCACCTTGGCGACCGGCGCAAAGAAGTGCCGGAGCGAACGCTGATAGATCTCGCGGCGGGTGATGAGCATGTTCATTGCGGGGCCTTCTCCGGTGCTCCATCGGCGGGACCAGGCGCCGCCGGTTCTGCGTTCCCATTCGTCTTGGCCCCCCCGGCAGCCGGTGCGACCGAGTCCCCGGGAGCGGCGGGCGTCATTGGCGGTGGGGCCGTTCTCTCAGGCTCGGCCTCCGTCGGAACGGCGCGGGTGGTCGGGGTCCGCTTTGGCGGCTTCTTCGTCGGAAACGCCAGGATGGCCATGACCCCCAGGAACAGGAGGCCCAGGATGGCGTACTGCTGCCACTTCGGCCGCTGCGAAAAGCTGTCGGTCAGCCGCTCCATCGTCCCCCGTCCCGAACGCCCGCGCCGTTGAGGCCCGTCCGCCCCGAGCACGGCGAACGCCGGCACCTTCACCGGTTCGCCCCCCTGGGGACCGGGACGCGCCTCCGGACCGGGGGCGATCGGCCGGAAATCGGGGACCGCCGCCGCGGGAGCCGGCGAGAACGGGGCCGGCGCCGGTGCCGCCGGCCGTTCCGGTGCCGGAGGCATGGCAGCAGCGGGCGAGAACCCTGGTGCGACTCCGGACGAAGCGGCAGGCGCCTTTGACAGTGGAGAAAACGGTGCGGCGGCCGCGCTCGCGGCCGGGAGCGGCGGGGGTGGTGCATCCGCGACCGGAGCGGCGGACGCAGGCGGCGGAGGGGCCGCGGCGGCGAACGTTTCCCGATCGAGTGCCAGCGACCGGTCCGCGCGCGAGGCGGGGCCGGTTGTCACCGCGCTGATGATCGAGATGTCGTTCGCCAGCTGCAGCCGGACCCCGCTTCCGCAGGCGCCGCAGGTCGTTTCGAGGATCAGCCGCCGCGACAACTCCTTCTGCTCGTTCCGCGAGAGATGGAGGATGATCGGCTGGCGGCAGTCGGCGTTCGGGCAGCGAGTGGTAAGTTTCATCGGCCGGAGAGGAAAACGGACCGCGGTGGGGTCAGTCCGGAGGTGAGGGCGAAGGGAGTGGTGCAAGGGTCAGAAGCGGTCCAGAACATAGATCTCCGCATCGATCTTACGAATCGTCTTCTCGATCGGAACCCGCTCCCGCGGCCGGACCGCCAGGACCGCCCGCCAGTGGTTCTGTGCCTTCCGCAGGAAACGGGAGTCTCCCCGTCCGAGCTGACGGTAGATCCGGGCGATGGCGCGATTGGCGAACGGGTCCTCGGGAGCCATCCGGTGGAGCAGCAGCATGACGCCGAGGCACAGGTGATCGAACCCGCCCGCGTCGCACATCCTGGCAAGTCCAATCAGGGCGCTCTGGCTCCACGGCGACTCCTCCAGGAGGGCCTTCATCTGCTGCAGCCCCAGGACGCGGCGTCCCGCCAGGAATTCCGCCTCGGCCCGGCTCTGGCGGCCCGCCTCCCGAATCACGCGGACAATGTGGGGCAGTCCGCGGGCGGGGGGGCGATACAGGTTGTGCTGGGACTTGAGGAATCCGTAGACCTGCTGCGCGAGGTCGAACGCGTCCGGGTCGAAATGCTCCGGCGGCGACGCCATGTCGGCGAACGGCCGGGAGTGGACGATGGCGGAGGTGTCCCCCCGGGGGGCGGTCTCGACCGACGACCGCGACGGCGGCTCCAGCGGGAACGACGGGAGAGGCGGCAGTGGTGTCGCGGCCGGTGCCGCAGACGAGGGCACAGGCGGCGGAGCGGCCGATGGAGCGACGGACGGCATTGCGCCGGAGGCACTTTTCCGAGCCAGCTCCGGCGGCTCGGCAGGCGGGCGGGGAGGGAAAAAGTTCCGGCGGAAGAAGCCCGGCGAACTCGCCGCGGAATCGGTCGTGGAGGACGCGGTCGGCTGGAACTTCGACGAGGTCGAAGCGCTCGCCGAGAGCACTTCGATCACGACCCCCTTGGTCTCGATCCGGTCCCCCCCTTCCAGCTCCACACGGGTCCGCCAGTCCTTGCCGTTGTGCCGGCCGACCCGGCCCAGCAGATCGTAGAGGTACCAGTGGCCACGGGCGGGAACGAGGAGCGAGTGCCGGTCGGGCGAATTCGCGTTTCGCGGCAGTACGATATCGCACAGGTGCGACGAGCCGATGAGCGTATCAAACGTCACATCGTGCGCGTTCGGAGCCATCCCCGGGGCGGAGACCGAGATCCGGCACTGCTGCGACATCCGCGGGAGAGCCGCCGCCGGACCGCTCGCTTCCGAAACCTGGAACGCGATCGAGCCGACCTGAAGCTGATCGCCATCCCCCACCTCGTGGCGGGTCATGACGTCGACACGGTTGAGCTGCAGCTGCGTCGCCTGCAGGTTGTGAAGCAACCAGCTGCCGCCGTAGCGGGCGACCACCGCCGCGAGCGGCGGCAAGCCCAGAACACGGCAATTGCAGTGAGGCGCGCTGCCGATCAGCATCACGTTGTCACTGGCCAGGAACTTTCCCGGCTTGCCGCATTGCTCCAGTGTCAGCATCAACACCTCGGTTCGGAATGCTGTGGCTCGATCCCGCTCCTGGACTGTCGACGAACTGGAGGGCGAAGATCGCCTCCCGCTCGAACCTGAGGTTCCCCTGCAGTCTACCGAGCCCCGGAACCCTCCGAAATCCTCGGCGGATCGAAAGCGGGCAATGCTGGTGCGCGGGGCGAGTCGCGATACCATAGGGAAACTGGTCGCGGACACAGCGCCGAACCGCTGGGGCCCAAACGGCGATCATGCGCGATCGTGAATCGTCGAGGGAAGGAGCGACATGGTTCGTGAAGCGGATTCGCGAACCCCCTCGCTGGCCGAACTCGGGCATCTTCTCGTCCAGGTCGGAATCGTCTCGGCCAAGCAATGGGCGGCCGCGACCGCCGGCGGCGCGACGGAGCCCTCTGTGGTGCTCGACCGGCTCGAAGAGCAGCCCGCGGAGTGGCTGAGCAGCGAGCCCGCGCTGAGCCGCTACCAGCGGAAATGCATCGAAAAGCGGCTGGCCAAGGGGCTGCGGGACCTGGACCGCGACCTGCGGGTGAACGACTTCCTGATCCGGGCCCACCTCGGCGACGGCGGGATGGGGAGCGTCTTCCTCGCCTGGTCCATCGAGATGCGGCGGCTCGTGGCGGTGAAGCGGCTCACCTCCAACAACCCGCACCTCCGCGACCGGATGGCTCAGGAAGCGGTTATCCTCCGCAAGCTCAAGCATCCGACGATCGCCCGCTACGTCGCCTACGAAGTGAACGACGACGGCGACGGCTCGGTCCTGGCGATGGAGTACATCCACGGGCCGACGCTCAAGGAGTATTGCGACCGCCACAAGAGCGTGCCGACGGACTTGGCGGTCGGCTGGACGGTCCAGCTTCTGGAAGCCCTCGCCCACGCCCACAGCCACGGCGTCATCCACCGTGACCTGACCCCGCGGAACATCATCATCGTCACCCCGCCCGACGCCGCGCCGTTTCCGCGGCTGGTCGACTTCGGACTGGCGAAGCTTTCGGAAGCGACGATGGGGCTGACGATGGCCCAGACGGCGATCGGCACGCCGCAGTTCATGCCCCCGGAGCAGTTCGCCGACGCGGCGAACGTCACCGCCGCCTCCGATCTGTACAGCCTGGGATGCAACCTGTTTCTCATGCTGACCGGGCGCCCCCCGTTCGAAGGGAACCAGTTCCCGGCGCTGTGCCTGGCCCACACCAACCAGACGCCGCCCCGGGTGAGGGACCTCGTAACGGTTCCGAAGCATGTCGACGCCGCCGTGGCGCAGATGCTTTCGAAGAACCCGGCGGCGCGGGGCACCGTCGAGGAGCTGGTCCGGAAGTTGACCGGATCGGCCTCGTCCTCCGGTGTTCTCGTCGCCGCGTCCCCCCGCCGGCCCCGTCCCCTGCCGCTCCCGCTCAGCCGGAGCGTTTCGCGGCGCCGAGCGCTTCTCCCGAGCGGCGCCCGGCTTTCGCCCCGCTCCAACCTGCCGCCGCTCAGGCGGTCCTGAACCCGCTGCCGCGCCCCCTCCCCTCCCAGGCGATCGGGATCCCGGAGCCGGCGGTTGCCGAGCGAAAGACGACCCCTTCGGTCCGGCTGGAGCAGGCCGAGTTCGACCACCCGCAGCGGCGGTGGTGGGGGCGGCTGCTGCCGGTCTCTCCGCTGGCGGCGCGGTCGCGGTTCATCGACCGCGACTATGGGCTCGTCAGTTTGCTGCACGCGTTCGGCTCGCCCTGGCGGCTGGCTGTCGCCGCGATCGCCGTGGCGGCGGTGATCGTTGTCCTGATCGCGGTCGTGATTGTCACGGGCCGGGTGATCATCAGCTGACGTGCGCCGTCCGCGGATTGCATGAAAGGAATCCCGGTGGCCGGCGTCGCGGCTTACGCCGTCCCGGGCTCACCCGGCAAGGGAGGGCCCTCGGGTATCGTGATCCCGCGGATCCTTAGTGAATGCTGGCCGAGGCTGATCTCGACCGGGATCTGGCACTCGATGGACTGACCGAAAGGGATCCGCCGGCCGTCCGAGATCTCGATGAGCCCCTTCTCCGTCAGGCAGGTGATGTTCACCTTCTTTGCGGACGTCGGCTGCAGGAAGACGTGGCGGCGGGAGATGAAGCGGTAATCGGCTGGCGCGACAACCAGCCGATCGAACGGGGACGACTCCGTGTAGCCCAGGCAGACCGGCTCCCCCTCGCTCTGCCGGCCGACCTCGACCGGCCGATAGAGGACGGACCGAAACACCACGGCGCCGGCTCCCCAGACGACTTCGAGGGACATCAGCGCCTGGCCCCGCCGGTTCTGGATCGACGAATCCCGGCCCGTCAGACGCCGCAGCCCCCGTACAAAGGGATCCGCCTTCAGCGGCTGCTCGCCGAGGACCGCGGAGCACGCGTCGCAGGCATTGAGGTGCCGCTCGACGTCGAGCGCTTCGAGCGGGGTCAGTGCCCCGGCGGCAAACTTCCAGATCGTCTCTTTCGGGTAGTGGTCATCCTGAGGCATGAGGCGAATCCATTCTCCACGGGCTGATTCAACGGAGCCAGTTGACGGGCGCAGTCAACGGACTCAGCAAGCCGGTTCAGTACTCGATCAGCCCTGCCCCTTCGCGGCGGAGCGCCGCCAGGACGCGGGACTGTGCGATCCGGGCCGCGTTGACCGACATCTCCAGCTCCTGGGCCACCACTTCGATCGGCTCGTCATTGAGCACCACCCGGCGGAAGGCCTGGAGGGTTCTCTCCTGAAACTCCGGCGCGATCATCTCGATCAGCCGCTCGATGAGGAAACGGCTGTGTTCCGCTTCCCAGAGTTCGGCCAGTCGATCGCCGCTGTCCGCGACCGCCGCGTCGTCGTTCGCCTCGTCGGAGCTTTCGGTCAGCCGGGAGCGGATGTTCTTCCGCTGAATCGTCCTCAGGCGATGGAGCATGACCTGATGCAGCCAGGCGCGGAACGCCCCGATGCGGCCGTTGTGGTCAAAGCCCTTGATCTCGTGAAAGACCTTGAGGAGGACTTCCTGTCGGACATCCTCGGCGACGTCTTCGCGAACGCCGCGGCGTTTGAGCCATCCGAAGACGAGGGGCCCGTAAATCGTCGCGAACCGCTCCCAGGCCTGCTGGTCAGACTGCTGACGCAGCTGCCCGAGGAGATTCATCGAAGTCTGAAATTCCGCCATCGATAGGTTGTCTCAGCGGACCTGCTGAAGAACGTATTCATTGAATGGATCGACGTGGACGCCGTCAAGGACGCGGCCTGCGGGTTCCGGGCTCGATCGTTGAGTCGGGGTGCGGTCACCGGTTGATGCTCAGTAAACCGGGTCCAGGGGCACCCTGGTGGGGGATGCAAGGGGGCAACGCCCCCTTGCCCGCCGGAGGCCTGGCCGTCGGGAGATGTCTGAAGGAGATCGTGTCCAAACGCGGACACCGTGCCGTATGCCCTCTCACCAACCCGCGGGGATTGCCATGCGAGCGGTGAGTCCTCAGCGCCGCTTCCACAAAGCGGACGTCCGTTGTGTCCCACGGTTCCTCATGGAAGTGCCTCCGGCGGCAAGGGGGCGTGGCCCCCTTGACCCCAGGCTGCCGTCGCACGATGGGTTGCCCAATGAGAGTCCGTCCGGCCAGGACGCGGTTCGAGCCAGCGGGATGAGGCCCTGATCCGGTCGTGGACAACACACTCCTTGTGCGTGTCGAACGGTCAGGAGATAATTCGAAGAGTGAGTCCCTTCGCCGGGACTGCTCGTTCTGACCTACCCGGACCGCCCGACCGATGCCTGATCGCATGTGGAACGCTTTGACGATCGCCGCCGTGGTGATCGCTGCGAACGCTGGCTTCGCGGCCGAGCACACCAAGGACACGCTTCCGCAGGTGAAGGAGGCTCTCGGCAACGGCAAGGCGGTCCTCGTCGATGTCCGTGAGAAATCGGAGTGGAACGAGGGGCATCTCAAGCAGGCGACGCTGCTCCCTCTCAGCGATCTCGACAGCCAGATCCGATCGGGAGCCGTCGCAAAGAGCTACGCCAAGGACAAGGTCCTGTACGTTCACTGCGCGGCGGGGGGACGATGTCTGCAGGCGGCCGACTCCCTCAAAAAGGCGGGCTACGACGTCCGGCCGCTCGCCCAGGGCTACGACGAACTGGTCAAAAATGGCTTTCCCGTGGCGAAGTGACGCCGGCCAACCGGTCCCAGCGAGGGAGGAAACGGAGATGAGCTTCCGAGCAATCGCTATCGCGGCCCTGATGACCGCGGTTTCCACCGCGGCCAACGCCCAGGTGGTCCAGCAGCCGGTCGTGAGCGGCTTCAGCGTCGACACGGTCGTGTCCGTGCCGGACCGCGGCGCGGCGTTCTCCGGCGGGGTTTTGAGCGGGCAGTCCGGCAGCCGGTCGGCAGGACCGCTTCGCGGAGCCTCCTCCGTCGGACGGTCGTTCCAGGGAGCGGCCACCGAGACCCGCGTCTTCATCCACGACTTCGAGGCCATGGACGCTGCGCTGCTCTCCCAGGGACGACCGGCCGCTGCCGGACAAGCAGCCCCGACGGCTCCGGGCGTCACTCCCGTCCTGATCGGGCCGGCCTCCCGCCCGCAGATGCCGGTCACGCGGGCCGACCGGGCTCGCGCCCATCTGCTGGAGCGCTGGAAGGACCGGACCGCCCCGGCTCCTCTTCCGAGTGCCGCGAGTCCTGGCGCGAGGACCTCCGTTGCAACGCGACCATAAGAGGTCGCCCCCCTCTCGACGCTCCCCTTCCCCTCTGCTCCCAGCCCGGCGTTATGACTCGTTTCCTCCTCCCGGCGCTGTGCCTCACTCTGCTCCTGGGGGGCTCCCTCGTCCGCACGCTGGCCCAGGACCGTTTCCGTGAGGCCAAGGAAGATCCCAAGGCGACCTGGAAAGCCCAGGCCGCGGAGCTCTCGCGGCAGATCGAGGCGCGGCCGGGAAGTCTGCGGCTCTATTCCCAGCGCGGGGACGTCCGGTTCTTCCTCGGGGACTTTCCCGGAGCGGTCGCGGACTACACGAAAATGGTCGAGCTCGACCCGGAGACCGACACGTCGCACTGGCGGCGGGGGATCGCCTACTTCTACGCCGGCGACTTCAAGGCGGCCGGGGAGCAATTCGAGCGGTATCACTCCTACGATCAGGTCGACCGGGAGAACGGCATCTGGCGGTACCTCTCGCAGCGGAAGGGGCTCGGCCAGGAGAAGGCGCGTGAAGGGCTGCTCAAGTACGAGAAGGACGACCGGGAGCCGTTTCCGGACGTCTACCGCCTGTTCGCGGGGACGATCGAACCGGAGGCGATCCTGAAGCGTATCGACGACGCCCAGATCTCCGACGAAGAAGAGGAGAAGCGCCTGTTCTACGCCGAGCTTTACATCGGCCTGAACGAAGCGGTCGAAGGGCGGAAAGAGTCGGCGATCAGGCACCTCAAGCGGGCCGTCGCCAACACTTGGGCGGAGGATGCCGGCTACGGACCGCACTACATGTGGCAGGTCGCCCGGCTGCATCTCGAGCAGCTCCGGCAAGCGGCGACGACGCCGGAAAAGCAGGAGCCGTAGAGCGTGCCGTGTCCCCTGACGGTCTACAAGCTCGGCGGAAGTCTGCTCGACCTCCCCGACCTCGGTGAACGGCTCAAAGCTGGCTTCGAATCCGCGCACGAGGAGTGTCCGGTCCTGGTCGTCGGCGGGGGGGCGGCGGCCGATCTCGTTCGCGACTGGGATCCGCGGCACCGGCTGGGGGACTCGGCGGCTCATCAGTTAGCGATTGCGGCTATGGAGCTGAACGCTCGCCTTGTCCGGATTCTGCTGTCGCGAATCGGGATGGCGGTTGGCGTCGACTGGCAGTCGTCGAGCGAGGCGGATGTCGTCGTTCCGGACATGCTCCGGGAGATCGAAAACCCAGCCGAAGGGCCGGTTCCCGAGGAATCCTGGGAGGTGACGAGCGACTCCCTGGCGGCCTGGCTGGCGGGACGCTGCCGCGCGCGGCGGCTGGTGTTCCTCAAGTCCGCCCCGTGGCCGGAGGGCACAAGTTCGCCGCGAACGGCCTTGTCGGCGAAGGACCTGCAACGAGCGGTCGAAGCGGGTCTTTGCGATTCCGCCGTCCCCCGCTACCTGCCGGCGGGAGTTGCCGTGGAGTGGATCGACTTTCGAAATTGGATGGCAGCCGCTCAGACATGCTGAGTGTCGAGCAGCAGGTCGGCGTCACCACACGTGACATCCAGCCACGTCCCGAGCCGTCCGCCGCCATCGAACCGCTTCGGCCCCGCGCTGTACAGCAGGAATTCGGTGGAAGAGGTCCGGCGGTAGAGAAGAGGCTTGTCGGAAAACGGATCGATCGGAACGGCGGGGAGGAACGACGGTACCAGCTCAGCGAGATCACTGGGAAAACTGCCGTCCGCGTCTCGACACTGTCGCAATGCGATGTCCGTTTGAAGCAGCCGCGCCAGGGCTCGGACTCGGTGGTCTCCTGCTGTCTCCAGAGCTTCGGGCTGATTCGAGTCGCCCGCACAGGCGACCTGCTGAATCAAGTCCAGAGTCTCCTGCACATCCGGCCCGGAGGCTCCCAACGACTCCAGGAATGACTCGGTATCGAGCGGCTCGTCCTGCCAGCCGACGCGGCGGGTCCACTCGTCGTCGCGGGTCCGGATCTCGTGGAACGGCTCGCGGTCGCGATCAAAGTTCCCCAGCGCCTCCAGAACTTCGTTCTGCAGGTCGTGATCGATGTCGGCCCGGACCTCGCGGAGGATTTGAAGCCCGGTTCCCGCGATGCCGTTTCCGACCAGGGCATCGGTCACAAGGCCGCCGCGACTGACCCCGTTGCTCAGGAGGAGCAGCTCGATCGCGGTGCGGGGGGCCGCTGTCGTCTCGCCACGGGAGATCGCCAGTTCCGCGTCGGCCTGGAGGGCTCGGGTGATTGTCCGGATGAGTTGGACGTCCCCAAGGTGCCGCTCAAAGAACGTGTCCACAAACTCCAGCGGAACGGAACAGGGCCGGCGCAGGTGGTCCCTGATCGTGGCCAGCACGTCGCCGTTGGCGGCAAGGAAGGCCCTTTGCGATTCCGGCTGGGCTCGGACTGGTTCCTCCAGCAGCTCGACGTTCCTCAGTTGCGAGGCGGCCCGAAGGAGATCCGGGTAGGCATTTGCGGTCGGCATGACGGCACCGGGAGGAGCGAAAGAGACGAGAAGATCGGAGAGCCGGGATTTCTACGGAAAACCTCTGCGGATCGTGGGCGTATCAGAAACTTGAATGCAATCCGACTGCCGAAGGGATTGGCGGGAAAGCGTTCGCCCGGACGTCGACCCACAGCGTCCACCTTGTCAAAGAACGGAGAACTTTGCCGGTTCCCTTTTGCGAACCGGATCTTTTCCGGGGTATAATTTCCGCATCATTCGCATGCTCAGCGTGCGCACATTTGTTCAGGCAGGAGGGGGCATGTCACAGGTTCTCGAGATGGCGCCGCAGTCGCGGGCCTACGAGTCGTACGAAGGTGGCGAGTTTTCGTATCGCCCCGTGCTTGGGCTGGCGATTGTTTCCGTCATCCTGACGCTGGTTTCCCTGCTTGGCCTCCTGTTCTGGCCCTTCCTGGCGATCGCGATGCTCTCCATCGCGGTGTCCGGAGTCGCCCTGATTCAGCTCTACCGCTCCGCCGGCGAATACCGCGGACTCGGAGCCGCCTGGTTTTCGCTGGTCCTCAGCGCCGTAACGCTGGCGGCCGGGATCGGCATGCAGATCTATCTCTACCGGACAGAAGTTCCGCCGGGATACGAGCGGATCAGCTTTGCGTCCGATATTTCCCGGAAGGGGATTATCGTTGAGAAGGGACAGGTCGGCCCTCATCCCGATGTGGCCGCTCTCGATGGAAAGAAGGTCTTCCTGAAGGGGTTTGTGTTTCCGGAAAACAAGGCCGATGGGATCAAGAACCTGCTCCTTTGCCGTGACAGCGGTGACTGCTGCTTTGGCGGCAAGCCGAAGCCGGAGGACATGATCGGCGTGATGATGACGGGTGACAAAACCGTCGCCTTCAACCCGAACCGTGTCTCCGTGGCCGGGACATTCCGCCTCAACCGGAACTGGAACGGACAAGATCGTGAGCCGCTCTACCTGCTCGAGGGTGAGTTCTACAGTGCGGCCCAGACCGATTTCTGAGGATTTTCCGCCAGTCTGGCCCCGCCGTTCGAACGTCTCAGGCTCCGACACCAACGTGTCCGGAGCCTGTTGCTTTTGACGGGCAATTTTTCCCGCCACGGACGGCGAGGTACGGCCCTCGTCCCGCGACCTCCGGACCGGGGAGCGTTCCGATCTCGGGTTAACGGCGGCAGGGAATCCTGCGACAATTCCCGCCGTGGCTGCGGTTGGAGCTCACTCGGCCATTCGAGGCGATTGCCGGTTCGCATTCACGGAGAGAGTGACATGGGAGACGAACGACGGATGAACGGAGCCGGTCCCGCCTGGCCCTGCCTGATCGGCGGAGGACTGCTGGCGATGGGACTCGCCGGGTGCGGCCAGTCCGCCGGAATGAGCCCCGAATCCAACGGCACCGTCGTGGCCTCCAAGCCCGAAGGGACTGCGCCCATCCCGTCGACCAATCCGACGAGTGCCCCCAAGCCTGCCTCGGCCCCCGTCGAGGCCCCCTCGCCGATGGAGCCGGCAGCCGCCGCGGCGGAACCGGCGCCGTTGACCCCGCCCGCTTCCGTCACCGACCAGTCTCAGGCCAGCGCAGCGCCGCTGCCCAGGGCCACGCCCGCCCCCTCCACTCCCCCGCCGGCTGCATCGAGCTCCTCCCCCGCCGAGACCCCCGTTGTCGTTCCGAAGGCGGGCAGCGTCCCTCCGGCGGTCATTCCGGAGCCCCCGCCGCTGGAACCGCGGGAAATGAAACTGCTCGTTCCCGAGCGGCAGTTGCCGATGGAGAAAGGGGCGGTCCGCGTCAGCTTCGACGACCTGGACCTGCTCAAGGTCCTCGATGCCGAACCGGTCCCGGTCGACGTCCTGGACCACTTTCCGAAGTGGCTCAGCGAACTCGACGGTAAGACGATTCGCCTCAAGGGGTGGATGTTCCCGCCGCCGCGCGAGACCGATCTCCCAGCCTTCCTGTTTGTGCGCGACAACCAGATCTGCTGCTTCGGGCGGAGGCCGAAGGTCTATGACAAGTTGGGCGTGATCATGAAAGAAGGGGCGACGACGAACTATATCCAAGGACATCCGTTCGATGTGATTGGCACGCTCAAGTACAAGGCGCGGGTCATCAACGGCGAACTCGACTTCCTGTACACAATCGTCGACGCGCAAGTCGTCGACCAGAAGTGAGCGTGGTGGGGTATCGCCGGGGCCGGTGATTCGAGGCTGCGGACTGGCGATCCGTTGAGTCGCCGTGGAGAATGTCTCAGTCCTTCGACTGCCGGCTGCCTCCTCCCCAGGCTTGCGCCATGCCTCTCGGGTTTGCCATTCCCCTTTTCGTTCTCCTGGCCGGGGCGGCGATCGCCGCCGCGGTAGTCTGGTGGAAGGGGCGCGACGCCCGCGAAGCCCGGCAGGGGATCGCCGACTTCCGACGCCACCGGGAGATGCTCGAGGCGAAGTTCTTTGATCTCGCCTCCGGGCTGGGAAAGCCGCGCGGGCTGCGGTGGCTCCGTTGTGATTGGCAGCCGGACGTGACCTTTGCCCGCGATGTCCGGACGAGGCTGCTGACCGCCTTCGTCAGCACCGAGATTGCGTTTGAAGCGATCGAGGGGGGCGACATGGAGGACGTCGCTGCCGTCGGGACGATCCGCGATGCGACCGCCGTGTTCCACTATCAGGCGGGCCGATGGGGAACGGGGGGCAAGGCGCTGTTCAACATGAATCCCCGCGACGCCATTGTGCGGCTGGAGGGGCAGTTCGTTGAGGTCCGGTCGTCCGAGGCGGCGCCGGTGATCAGCGCCTGAGTCAGCCAGTCTGGAACCCGCAGGGGGGCCGGTGCTCACGAGGAGTTAAACACCAAGACACAAAGATTGCACCAAGGTCACCAAGGTTCTCCCTCGTCAGTCAGTCCTTGGTGTTCTTCGTGCCTCCTTGGTGCCTTAGTGTTTAAAGACAGCGACCAAGCCTCGCCCCGCCAGCCTATGGCGCCTGACGCGGAGCTTCCTCCGCCACCACCTGGCAGCGTTTCAAGATCCCGCTTTCCCCCGTCCGCAGCCGCAGGCGGATCGGCTGTTTCTGGTTGACCGTCTCCGCCAAGGCGCTCAGGACCGCCGGGTGGTGCTGCGCCTCATCGTCGTCCTTCAACTCCCGCATGATCTCAGCCGTCGTCCGCGACCCGTCATCCCACGGATCGTCGATCATCCGCAGGTAGGCCCGGACCGCACTGATGATCTTGGCACCCGACGGCGCATCCGCCTGACGGATCGGCGCAATCCCCTCCTGCGGGGCGAGCAGCGGAATCGCTCCCTGCAGAACGGTCCCGAGCGACTTCACCAGATCCGGACCAGCCACCGTCCGCTGCTCGAGCGCATCGACGCCAACCTCCCCCACCGCCCGTCGGATGACCCGGGCCGTGATCTCCACATTCTCCATATCCATCAGGAGCGCCGCGACGCGGATGTTGTCGATCTCGCGAGCGGAGAGACGCATCCGCGTGGCGACCTGCTCGCTGAGCTGCGAAACCCGCTGCGCCCGGCTTTCGAGCGTCGGATTGATCGTCTGCAGGTAGCGGGAGAGAACTTCCACGACCCCCACATGGGCTTCATGGGCCTCGACCGCCTTCCGCCCGCGGTCGTCGCTGAGCGTCCCGACGAGCAGCGACGTCAGGCCTAGGATCGCCGCCCAGACCGTCATCGCCATGGCGACGAGGACCGGCGGCATCGCGGCGCCGAACGCCGGAATGTCCTGGGAGACAATCACTCCCGCGATCACGACCGACAGCAGCGCCAGCACGCCGGCGCGGTAGCGGCCGAGGAAGAACCCGGCGATGACGATCGGCAGGAAGAACAGGTTCAGGACCGTGAACTTGCCGACGTTCAGGCTGTGCAGAAGCCCTGCGATTCCGAGCGTCGACAGGATCAGCAGCAGTTCGAGCGTCCGTTCCTGTGACCGGGTCATCGTGGGAGACGAGGCTTCGGCGGAAAGGGTCGACTCGTCCACGGTGTCACGCTGAGGGGGCTGAACGGAGAGGAAGGGCCGTTTGATTTTCGTCACGTCGGGAAACGTCGGAGGAGTCGTCGAAACGCCAGGGCGCCAAGAGCAAAAAGGACTGCGATCACGATGAAAAATCCTTAGTGCCCTGGGTGAGATCTTTCTGTCCTGGTGTGGAACGCCTTACGTGCCGACCGCCTCGCGGGGCGGACGGTTCTGTGCCATGAGGCCCACAAGAATCCGTTCCTGATCGGGACTCAGCCCCGGGCCGTCCGCCTCTTCCCGGCGGTACGCGGCGATCCGGCGGGGAGAGGCGACGTCCCCCGTTTCTTCGCTGCGAAGCAGTTCGGCGATCTCCTGGAACTGCCCCTGAATGCCGAGGAACACCTCGACGAGCAGCGGATCGAACTGGCTTCCCGCCGCGCGGGCGATCTTTTCGGCGCACACGGCGTGCGGGTAAGCGTCCTTGTAGATCCGCTTGGACGAGAGGGCGTCGTACACGTCGGCGATCGCCACGATCCGCGCGGCGAGCGGGATCTCGTCTTCCTTCTGTCCGTGAGGATAGCCCGTGCCGTCCCACCACTCGTGGTGATAGAGGGCGATGTCGCGGGCCATGCGGAGGAAGCCGGACTCGCCGAGGCGGGACTGGATCTGTTCGATGCACTCGCCGCCGATCCGCGGATGGACCTGCATCCGCTCGTACTCGGCTTCGGTGAGGCGTCCCGGCTTGAGGAGGATGGCGTCTTCGATCCCGACCTTGCCGATGTCGTGGAGGGCGGAGCTGATGCCGATCGTCTGAACGAAGGAGGGGCTCACCAGGTCCTTGAACCGCGGATGCCGGCGGCATGCGCCAGCGAGCCGGGTGGCGTACATCGAGATCCGTTCCAGGTGGTGGCCGGTCTCCGGATCGCGGGACTCGGCCAGCTTGGCCAGCCCGAAGATCACGGCGTCGCGCGTGCGGAGCAGCTCGCGGGACTGCGAGAGAGCCGCCTCCTGCGAGCTGTTCCGTTCGATCGCCTGGGCGTTGTAGAGCCGCGAGAGCAGCAGCCACGCGACGGCGGTCTGCAGTCCCCCGACCCAGATGAAGGTGAAGAGCCGCATCAGCAGCGTCTCCCCTTCGGGGGTCATCTGACCGACGGACGCGTGTGGGGCGGCGGGAGCCGAGTGGACCGGATGCGCCGAGGCGGGGGGCGCGGGGTGGGTGGACGGAACGTGCTGAGCCGCGGCGGCCTTGCGAGTCGCGGGAACGAGGACCGCCAGGAGGAATCGCTCGTACATGAGCAATCCCCCCAGGAGGCAGCCGGCCTGGAGACAGGCCAGGATCAGGATAAACCGCACTCGCTGCGGCATGAAAAACTCCGGGACAGGTTCGGACCAACCGAACGCTAGGTCAGCCGCACTCCCGCGCCGGAAAAAATGCCCAGCCACTGTCGAGGTTGCGGGGATTCCGCAATGACTTTCCTGAAATGCCGTCGCCCAAATCGGCACATCCCGAACGCCGTGAACGCGGGGAATCTCTACCTGAAAGTTGGCTGAAGTCCCGATCGAGGACAGGAAAAACGATCGCATCGGAATACTCAACGCCGTCCCGTGGTCGATAGAATTGACTGGGACGCGCCCCCTCCTCCTTCGCGCGTCCCGTCGTTCCCGCGCCCGCCCTGCCCTCCCGATTGTCGAGAGCTCTGCATGACTCGACCCCTTCCCCTCCGTCGTCGAACATTCCTCCGCGGTGCCGGAGCCCTGCTGGCTCTGCCGTGGCTGGAGGGGATGCTTCCGAAGGCCGCCAGAGCCGCGGCTGCCGCGTCTCCGCTCCGGGTGGGATTCGTCTTCTTCCCGAACGGCGCGATCATGCCGGACTGGACGCCGACGTCCGAGGGAACCGGCTACGAGCTCTCGAAGACCCTCGCGCCGCTCGCTCCCGTGAAGGACCAGCTCCTCGTCGTGAGCGGACTCGCCCATGACAAGGCCCGCGCCAACGGCGACGGAGCCGGCGACCACGCCCGGTCCTGCGCGGCGTTCCTGACGGGCGCCCAGCCCCGCAAGACCTCCGGCGACATCCGGGCCGGCCAGTCGATCGACCAGTTCATCGCCGAGCGGATCGGCCACGAGACCCGGCTCCCGTCGCTGGAACTGGGGATCGAAGGGGGCCGGCAGGCGGGGAGCTGCGACTCCGGTTACAGCTGTGCGTACTCGAACAGCGTCTCCTGGAAGAGCGCGTCGACGCCGATGGGGAAGGAGACCAATCCCCGCAGCGCCTTCGACCGGCTCTTCGGCCAGGGGGCGGACGCCAAGGCCCGCGCCGAGCGGGACTTTTACCGCAAGAGCATCCTCGACTCCGTGGCGGCGGACACGCAGCGGCTGACCACCAGCCTCGGTCAGTCCGACCGCCGCAAGCTCGACGAGTACCTGACGAGCGTCCGGGAGGTTGAGCAGCGGATCGAGCGGGCGGACGCGGCGAAGGCGATCCTTCCGCCGGAGGGGTACATTCCTCCGAAGGGGATTCCGGAGGATCTCGTCGAGCATATCCGGCTGATGTACGACCTGCTGCTCCTCGCCTTCCAGACCGACACGACCCGCGTGGCGACCTTCATGGTCGCCAACGAAGGGAGCAACCGGGTCTACAAGTCGATCGGCCTCAACGAGGGACACCACCAGATGTCCCACCACCGGAACGACCCGGACAAGGTCGCCAAGCTGCAGCAGATCGACCAGTTCCAGATCGAGCAGTTCGCGGCCTTCCTCTCCCGTCTGCGGGATGTGCGGGAAGGAGAGCACTCGCTTCTCGACCAGTCGCTGTTCGTCTACGGCTGTGCCATCAGCGACGGCAACCGCCACCGTCACGAAGACCTGCCGATCCTTGTCGCGGGCGGGGGCGCGGGGACGGTGCGGACCGGGCGGCACGTCCGGCTCCGGGAGACGCCGACCACGAACCTGTTCCTCTCACTGGCGGACCGGATGGGGATCGACGACGTCGATTCCTTCGGTGACAGCACGGGGCGGCTGGGGGACCTGGCCTGAGCCCGACGCGTATCGTGAGCCGGTTGTTCGGTTTCCCGAAAGCGGTTCCACGCGATCCCGCGATCGAGGTCTGGATGGGGGAGCACGGTGGGGAACTCGGGGCGATTGCCCGGCATTGGCTGGCTCAAACCGCGTCCTTGCCGGTGCAGCTTCCATAGCTCAAACCCAACGTGCCACGGCAGCCTGGGGTCAAGGGGGCCACGCCCCCTTGCCGCCGGAGGCATTTTCGTCGCGGAACCGTGGGACACAACAGATGTCCCCTTTGTGGAACCGGCTATGAGGACTCCCTCAATCGACACCGCTGGCTTTGGAATCCCCGCGGATTGATGAGGGGGCATACGACACGATGTCCGCGTTTGGACACGCTCTCCTTCAGACATCTCTCGACGGCCAGGCCTCCGGCGGGCAAAGGGGCCTTGCCCCTCTGCACTCCCTACCAGGGCATCCGCCCTGGACCCGGTGGACGAATGGAATCGGATTGCGCGCCGGATGCCCGTCCGCCGGGCACGCTCACGGGGCATCAACCCCAGGATCGACCATCCCCTCTACCTTCAGTCTTCCGCCTTCGACCTCCCGCCTCAGCCAATCACTTCCGCACCGGCATCAACTCCCGAATCGCCGCCGCACTCGCCCGCACTCCCGTCCGCAACGAAGGCTCCGCATCCGGGTAATACTTCGACGAATGCAGATAAGGAGGCTTCCCCCCCTCTTCTCGGTAACCCGCCAACCGCTTCCCGTCGACGGTCCCCAACCGGAACATGAAAATCGGAATCCCGCCGGTCGCATACTCCCCAAAATCCTCCGCCCCCATCACCCGCTCCGCCGGCACCAGATTCTCCTTCCCAAACTCGATCGCAAACGCGTCCATCACCCGGGTCACCAGCCCCGGATCGTTGTGAACCGCCGCCGTCCCCTCGTCGAACGTCACCTCCGGAGCCGGCGCCCGGTGTCCGTCCGCGACCGCCTTCGCCTTCCGGGCAATCGCGTCCCGGAGCTTCTGCCGGATCTCCGGCGTGTAACTGCGGATCGTCAACTGCAGCCGGCAGCTGTTCGGAATGATGTTGTGCTTCGTCCCTCCATGAATCGACCCCACCGTCACCACCGCCTGGTCAAACGGCGAGACCTCCCGACTGACGATCGACTGCAGGTCCTGAACCACCTGCGCCGCCTGGAGAATCGGATCGATACAGACCTCCGGCCGCGATCCGTGCCCCCCCTGCCCCCTCATGACGATGTCGCAGCTGTCGGAATTGGCGAACGCATACCCCGGCCGATACCCGATCTTCCCCGCCTCCAGCTCGGAGTCGACGTGGAGCGCCACCGCGAACTGCGGCTTCGGGAACCGCGTATAGAGCCCGTCCTTCAGCATCGCGACCGCGCCATCCACCCGCTCCTCCGCCGGCTGGCCGATCAGCACCAGCGTCCCCTGCCACCGGTCGCGATGCGCGGCGGCATACCGCGACAGGCCGACGAGGTTCGTGATGTGGATATCATGCCCGCAGGCATGCATCGTCGGGACGGTCGTGCCGTCGTCATTCTTGCCGGTCGCCTGTGACGCGTAGGGCAGCCCCGTCTCCTCGTGGACCGGCAACCCATCCAGGTCCGAGCGGAACATAACCACCGGTCCGTCGCCGTTCTTGAGGACCGCCACGACTCCGTGGCCGCCGACCCCGGTCGTCACTTCGAAGCCGGCCGCTTTCAGCTCGGAGGCGAGGCGGGCCGCCGTCTTCTCCTCCTGAAACGACAGCTCCGGATGCTGGTGCAGCTCCTGGTAGACCTTCACCAGGCTCGGCAGCTCCTTCTCGATCCACGGATCGGCCTCGGCCCCCGGGACCGCGCTTCCGTTGCCCGCCACGAGCCACACTCCCAGAAACGCGGTCGCAAGTCCGAATCGGGACGCCATGCCAGTTCCTCGCACCAGTCGACGGTCATGCCAGTGAGCGCAATTCTCTGCCGGTCTGGAAGATAGCCCGGTCCTGTCCCCCGCTCCACGGCCGGCGACATCGAATCCCCTTGAAACCGTCACGAGGCCCGGCAGGTATTTGCTGCAGGTTTTCCCGTCGTGGCTCGCGGACTCGTCATCATGCTTCGCCTTCAAGCTCTGGGCTCCATCGTTCTGCTGCTGGGACTGGCCTGGAGCCCGGCCCGAGCCACGGCCGACGACCGGACCGGCCGGGACATCCTCCCCGCGACGAGCGTCGTCTTCGTCGAAATCGCGAAGCCGGCGGAGGTGATTCGCACGCTCACGACCCATCCGCTGCTGGCGGAAATTACCAAGCTCGATTCGTACGACAAGGCGATGGAAAAGACCGACCTTCTCGGTCTGCGGCTGGGGGTCGGCTTCGTCGAGTTCCAGCTCGGGATGGCCTGGAAGGATGCCCTCACGGCCCTGACCGAGGGGGGCATCTGGGCCTCGCTGAACGGACCGGAGATCGGAGACGTGGTGCTCGTGAAGGCGCGGGATGAGAAGACCCTCAACCGCATCCGCGACACGCTCCTCAAGCTCGCGCGGGACGACGCGAAGAACAAGGGGAAGTCCGAGCCGTTCGAGGAGGACGCTTACCGGGAAAAGACCGTCTACAAGACCAAGGGGGGCGGGTTCGCCACGATCGGTCCGTGGCTCGTCCTCGGGAACAAGCCGGAACTCGGCAAGTCGGTCCTCGACGTCCTGATCGACGGCACCTCAGAGGGCATTGCGAAGAACGAATCCTTCGCTGTTGCTCAGGCAAAGGTTCCTCCAACGGCGTCCGTCTGGGCCTTCACGAACATCGCCACGATCCGCGGTGCGGGAGTCGCTCCCAAGCTCTACTCCGGCCGCGCGGACGATCCCGGTGGGGAGATGCTGGTGGGGGGCATCCTGGACGTCCTCAAGACGGCGAACTTCTCGACGACAGTCCTGACCGTCGACGCGAAGACGATGTCGATCGAGATCGCTCTCCCCTTTGAAGCGGACAAGGTGAGCGAATCGCGGGAGTTCTTCTTCGGCCCGGGAGGGAACGGGCGGGCCCCCGCCCTGCCGCAGATCGACGGCCTGCTCTTCGGCCTCTCGAGCTACCGCGACCTCTCGCAGATGTGGCTGCGGGCCGGGGACCTCTTCGATGAAGGCATGAACGAGAAACTTGCCCAGGCCGACAGCCAGCTCACGACCCTGTTCTCCGGCAAAGACTTCGGCGAGGACATCCTCGGCGCGTTCGCCCCGCAGCTCCAGTTCGTGGCGATGCGGCAGACGTTTGGCGAAGCGGGCCCTGTCCCGGCGATCAAGCTTCCGGCCTTCGCCATCGCCTTCGAGATGAAGGATCCCGAGACGGCGCGGCGCGAGTTCAAGCGGATCTTCCAGAGCTTCGTCGGCTTCCTGAATGTGGTCGGAGCGATGAACGGCCAGCCGCAACTGGAGCTCGACATCGAGCGGGACAACACCCTCGAGCTCGTCTCGTCGTCGTACCTGCCGGAGAAGGACGAGGCGAAGTCGCAGCAGGCCCGGATCCAGTTCAACTTCTCGCCGTCGGTCGGCTTCCAGGGAAAGCGGTTCGTCCTCGCCAGCACCCGGACCATGGCGCGGGAGCTGGCGAAGGCGGCCGACGCCCCCGCCAGCGAGGTCAACACGCTGGTTGAGCTCAATGCGAGCGTGCTGAGGGAGGTCCTGAACGACAACCTCTCGCACCTCGTGTCGCAGAACATGCTCAAGGAAGGGGCGACGCGCGAGGAGGCGGAACTCAAGCTCGGAGACCTGCTCAAAATCCTCTCATTCTTCCGCGATGCCCGGCTCCAGCTCGGCGCGGGGGATGGACAGCTCCGCGCTCGTTTCCAGATCCAGATGCTCGAGCCCCCGGCCGCGGCTCCCGCCTCCTCGTCGAAGTGACTCCGCTGGCCCGAGCCGATCCCCCCCGCTGAACCGGTTTGGTGTGTCATGCCCCTCAACATCGAGACCGTCGATCCGGACTGGGCCTGGAAGGCCTACGTACCCGATGACGCCCAGCCCTGGTCCCGCGGCCGTGCGGCTCACCTCTTCCGGCGGGCCGGCTTCGGAGGCTCGGAGCCGGATCTGACCCGGGCCGTCGCCGATGGGCCGCGGGGCACGGTGGATCGCCTTGTGCATCCCTCACCGGCTTCCGCCGCGGAGACGGCCGACGCGGAGAGCCTGGGAGAGTCGGCACTCGCGGGGGGGAACGCCAAGTCGCTGGAGGCGTGGTGGCTGTACCGGATGCGGAACGCATCGGATGTTTTGCTGGAGAAGATGACCCTCTTCTGGCACGGCCACTTCGCCACGAGCGCCGACAAGGTGACCGATGCCCGGCTGATGTTCGAGCAGAACGAACTGCTCCGCCGGCACGCTCTCGGAAAGTTCGGACCGTTCGTGCAGGAGATCTCCCGCGATCCGGCGATGCTGATCTACCTCGATTCGGCCACGAACCGCAAGCAGCACCCGAACGAGAACTACGCCCGCGAGGTGATGGAGCTCTTCTGCCTGGGGGAAGGGGAATACAGCGAGACCGACATCCGCGAGCTGGCGCGGTGCTTCACCGGCTGGGAGATCAAGCGGGGGAAGTTCAAGTTCAACAAGTACCAGCACGACGAGGGGGAGAAGACCGTTCTGGGCGCCAGGAAGATCCGCGAAGGGGGCGAGGGAGTCGACGTGGTCCTGTCGCAGCCTGCCTGTCCGGAATTCCTCGTCCGAAAGCTGCTGCGGTTCTTCGTCTTTGACGACGTTGTGCCGCCCGATGCCCTGATCCAGCCGCTCGTCGAGGAGTTCCGGGCGTCCGATCTCGACGTCCGGACGCTCCTGGGCTGGGTCTTCGCCAGCAACCTCTTCTTCTCGCCGCTCGCCCTCTCCCGGAAGGTCCGGTCGCCGGTGGAGCTGGGGGTCGGTCTGCTCCGGGGCCTGGAGGCGACGACGAACCTGCAGGCCCTCGCCGAAGGGACTGCCCGCGTGGGGCAGGAGCTGTTCTATCCCCCGAACGTCAAAGGGTGGGACGGCGGCCGGACCTGGATCAACTCCTCGACACTCCTCGGCCGCGCGAACCTCGTGCGGCAACTCGTTCATAGCGACAAGACCCGTTTCGCCGGGGGAACGCTCGAAGAGCTCGTGGGGGGATGGAAGCTGAAGTCATCGGCGGAGATCGTGGCCCGGTGGTGCGACCTGCTGCTGGCCCGCGAGGTCGCGACAGAGACGCTGCGGCCAGTCGTGAGCCGGATCGACGAGAGCGGCGGAACACGGGAGCACCGGCTGCGCGAGGCGCTGTGCCTGCTCTGCACGATTCCGGAGTTTCAACTGGCGTAGACGTGCGGTCACGGCGCACGGGCAGGAATCCACGGCAGGTTTTCGAGAGGCAAGGCGATGTTCATCAATCGACGGCAGTTTCTGCGGAACTCGGCTCAGTACGGATCGCTGGTGGGGCTGGGCGCCTGGGCTCCGGACCTTCTCGTTCGCGCGGCGGCTGCGGCGGACGCGGCCCGAAGCGACGAGCGGATCCTGGTGGTGGTCCAGCTCACCGGCGGGAACGACGGGCTCAACACGGTCGTTCCGTACAAAGAGGACATCTACTACCGCGACCGCCCCAAGCTGGCGATCCCGGCCAAGGACGTTCTGAAGATCGGCAACGACCTCGGTTTCCATCCCGCTCTCCAGCCTCTGGCCCGGCTGCTGGAGGCGCGGCAGGTCTCGGTCATTCAGGGGGTCGGTTATCCCGATCCGAACCGGTCGCACTTCGAGTCGATGGACATCTGGCACACCTGCCAGAGGAAGACCGACCGCCGGACCGAGGGTTGGCTCGGGAAGTACCTGGAGGCGACTCACGGGGACGACACGTCGGCGATGCATATCGGCGGCGGAAAGCAGCCCTTCGCGCTCACAGCCGATCACGTTCGCGTTCCCTCGGTGCAGTCGCTCGATCAGTTCCGGCTCGACGTGAAGGAGTCAGGCGGCCTCGCGACGGTCCAGAAGCTCGCCTCCGCGCCGCGGTCCGGCGAGGACGACCTGCTGGGCTTTCTCCAGACCAGCACGTCGTCGGCCCTCGATGTCAGCGAGCGGCTCCAGCAGATCGCGTCCCGTCCGGCGTCGGGCTCGAAGTATCCGGAGGCGGAGCTCTCCCGGAAGCTGCAACTGGCGGGACAGCTCATCGCGTCGAACTTCCCGGCCCGGATCTACTATGTCGAGCTGGACGGGTTTGACACCCACTCCCAGCAGGCCGCGGCGCATGCGGGGCTTCTGCGGCAGCTGGGCGAGGCGATCGAAGCGTTCATGGGGGACCTCAAGACGCAGGGGAACCAGGAGCGCGTCCTGACGATGGTCTTCAGCGAGTTCGGCCGCCGGCTGGCCGAGAACGCCAGCGAGGGGACCGACCATGGTGCGGCCGCGCCGGTCTTTCTCGTCGGGGCGGGGGTGAAGCCCGGATTGCTGGGACGGCATCCGAGCCTGACCGATCTGGACCAGGGGGACCTCAAGCATCACACCGATTTCCGGCAGGTGTACGCCACGGTGCTGCAGTCGTGGCTCAAGACCGACAGCGCGTCGCTGCTGAACGGCCCGTTCAAACCGCTTCCCGCCCTGGAGGCGTAGGCCCCGTGCCACCCCCCGTTCAGGGGCCGATTCTCGCCGCAATCGCCTCGCCGAGGTGACGGGCTCCGGCCGAGGAGAGATGCAGTCCGTCGGTCGTCGCACCGTCGCGGAAGATCGTGTGGGAGACGATCCGTTTGCTGATCAGGGCCGCTCCGTGTCGCTGGGCCAGCCGTCTCTGGGCTCCGCCGTAGAGATGGCCGAACGGGACGAGCGGGAGTTCGACGACGTAGACCGTTCGTTCCCGGCGGGCGACCTTGGCGAGGAGTCGGTCGAGACGGGACGCGAACTCCTCGAACGATGTCCCCCCCAGGATGTCGTTGCCTCCCAGGAAGATGATCACCGACTGGCAGTCGTCAGGGATGTCAGCCGCCTGGACGATTCCGTCGGCGAGTCGAGCTCCGGGAGTGGCCAGGTTCAGGATGTGTCGTCCCGCGCCGGCGAGGGCGTCGGTCCAGGTGGCGTTGTCTCCCTCGTACTGAGCTGTGAGGGAGTCGCCGAGGATCGCGACAGAGTGATCTGGAGCGAGCCGGGGGAGTCGGCGGAGAAGCGTCTGCACTTCGCTGCCGACGCAGACGAGGGTGACCGCCGCGAGCAGGATGGTGGGGCGCTGGCTGGTGCCGCGGCGGAACCAGTAGACGAGTGCCATCCCCCAGCTCAGGTAGAGGAGGGGCGGGAGCGGCGTGGAGGAGAGGAGGATGACGATGAGGCTGGCGAGAACCAGCATCGTGGCGAGTTGGGGCCGTCCGGCGCGGCCGTACCAGACCCCCAGGAGCAGAAGAACGGCGCCGGAGAAGAGGGCGTCTCCGCTCGCAAAGTGGTCGACCAGAACCCGCATGCCCGATGACGTTCGGTTGGAGGGGCGATTCCCGGAATCGCCGGTAGCCTAGCGCTGCTGGAGGTATTCTTCCAGCCGCTCGGCTTTGCGGACGAGGTAGGGAATGTGCTGGTTGTTGACCTCGATGAAGGCGCCCAGCAGGCGGAGGTGTTCGCGGAACTGTTCGGCGAACTTGGCGTTTTCCTGGTCTCGCCAGGTGGTGCTGAGGGCTTCGAGTTGACCGGCGAGGATCTGGGCCTGATCAGCGATGGTGGTGTTGAATTGTTTGAGTTTGAGGGCGAAAGCCCGGAGTTCTTCGGGGTTGGCGATTGCCTGGGCCATGTCGACCTCGTGGGGTGTGTTTTATTCATGATACGGACGCCGCCCGGGAAACCAACAAGCGGCGTCGGGAATGCTTAAACGCCGCCTCTCCCACCGGGGTCCAGGGGGTACCCCCTGGTGGGGAGTGCAGAGGGGCAACGCCCCTTTGCCCGCCGGAGGCCCGGCCGTCGAGAGATATCTGAAGGACGGAGTATCCAAACGCGGACATCGTGCCGTCTGCCACCTCACCAACCCGCTGCTACCACAAAGCGGGCATCCGTCGTTTACCACGGTTCCTCACAGGAATGCCTCCGGCGGCAAGGGGGCGAGGCCCCCTTGACCCCAGCTGCCGTGGCACGTTGGGTTTGAGCGTCGGACGCCGCGCCGGCAAGCACGTTGTTCGACCGGCTCGCCTCCCGTACGTCGGATCGCGTATCCTTGAAACCACCTATCCCGTCCCTCAACACCACACATCCGTGATGCAAGAACCGCTCGCCAACTGGAATGGTTCCGAACTCCCGCTCAGCGAAGTTCGCGTCTCGGTCCTCGACCGCGGCTTCCTGTTCGGCGACAGCGTCTACGAGGTCCTTCGCGTCTACCACGGCCGCCCGTTCCTCGAACGGGAACACATGGACCGCCTCCGCGAAAGCCTCAAAGAACTCCGGCTCTCCATCGACTGCGCCCGCCTCGAAACCCGCGTCCACGAGACCCTCCAGCACAGCCGGGTTACTGACGGCCTCATCTACATCCAGGTCACCCGCGGCGAAGCCCCGCGGATGCACCACTTCCCCAAGCCGACGCCGACCCCCAACGAACTGATCTGGGTCAAAGACCTGGGAGGCGACCCGCTCGCCTCGCTCCGCGGCAAGGGAGCCACCGCCATCCTCGTCGAGGACCAGCGCTGGAAGCGGTGCGACATCAAGTCCACCAACCTCCTCGCCAACTGCCTCGCCGCCCAGGATGCCCATGAAGCGGGCTGCGAAGAGGCGCTCCTCGTCGCGGACGACGGCACCATCACGGAAGGCTCGCACACCAGCGTCTTCGGCATCGCCCGCGGCCACCTGCTGACCGCGCCGCTCGAAGCGAACATCCTCCCCGGAATCACGCGAGGCCTCGTCCTCGACCTCGCCGAAGCGGCCGGCATCCCGTGCGAAGAACACGCACTCACCCGCAACAATCTCTGGGAGATCGACGAGCTGTTCGTCACCGGCACGACCGCGGAGGTCCTGCCGATCATCGAAGTGGACCAGCGTCCGATCGCGGGGGGACACCCCGGACCGATCACCAAGCGTCTGGAAGCGGCCTATCGGGCGGAAGTCGAACGTGTCTGCCGCCCCCACTGAGCCTCACCCCTCCACCCAGTCGCCCGCCACAGTGCCCGTTCAGACAGCGACAGAGGCGGAGCGGACTTCTCTCTTGGTCCGGATCGTCATCCGGTGGTGCCGGCTGATTGTCCTGGCAGGGTTTCTGCCACCGATCGGCTGGATCGCCGGGCGGTACTGGTGGCCCATCGACCTACTGTCGCACTTTCCGTTTCAGGCGATCCTCGGTTTGAGCGTCGCGCTCCTGGCGGCGATCTGTCTCCGCCGCGGGCGGCTCGCCGCGGCGGTCAGCGTTCCCCTGACGGTCAATCTCCTGGCGATCGCCAGCCTCTCCTGGCCAGCCGCGGCGGTTCAGGCGGACGGCCCGCGGCTGAAGATCTGCTCCGCAAACGTCCATGTCGACAACATGGACGCCGCTCCGCTGCTGGAATGGCTCCGCCGCGAGAAGCCGGATGTTCTCTACATCTCGGAGCTGACGCCGAAGTACGACGCCGCGGTCCGGGCTTCCGGACTGTTTGCGTTCGCGTTCAGCCGGTCGGAGCTCGACAGCCCGTGGGGGGCGGCTCTCTACAGCACCCGCCCGCTGGAAGAGGCGCGGTTCCTGCCCCGGTCGTTCGGCTGCCCCACCATGGTGGCCCGGATCGATGTCGAAGGAACTCCGCTCCTGATCGCCGGAGCCCATCCCGTCCCGCCGGCCGGGCCGCGATTCACCCGGCTAAGGGACGAGCTTCTGGCGGAGACCGCCGGAGAGCTGCGCGGCCGGACGGAGCCGGTGGTCCTCTGCGGGGACTTCAACGCGACCCCGTGGTCGTATGCATTCCGCGATCTGCTTTCCGTCGCCCGGCTTCGAGATGGTCGCCAGGGGTATGGATTCAAAGCGACGTGGCCGCAGGGGAACGCGCTCCTGTCGATCCCCATCGACCACGTTCTGGTCTCCGAGACGATCGCCGTGCGGGACTTCCGGGTCGGCCCAGCGGTCCGCTCGGATCACTTCCCGGTGATTTCGGAGATCCAGCTTGCGCGTCCGGCGGGTGGTCGCGCGGACTGAGAATCACGGTTGGGATTCGCCGGGCGACGCGGGTTCAGGTTTGATGCCGCCGCGTGCTGGCTCATCTCGCGGAGCGAGATGGCTACAGAGTCTTTGCGATCTCGTAGATCGCGGCGGTGTCGAGGATCGCGTCGTTCGACTCGAACAGCTTCTGCACCGCGGCCCGATGGATCTTCATCTTCGTCCCACCGACCCCGATCGCTCCGTAGCGGATCGTCCCATCCTTCGACACCGCCTTGTCGGTGATCCCGATCCCCCCCAGTCCCGCCGGCGCGACGGCGTTGAGGTCGATCGCGACCTGCAGGGCCTTCGATCGCGACCAGGTCGCTTCGTCAAAGAATTCGACGCCTGCCGCTCCTGCCGCGATGACGAACTGCGCCCCTTCCAGAGCCGCCAGCGCTTCGTCCCCCAGACCGCAGGGCGAGACCTTACCCTCCGGGACCACCTTACGAATCGCGGCGCAGGTCGCTTCCGCGCGGTCCTTGGACCGCGAGCTGACATGGACCGTGGCGCCGAGGCTGGCCAGGATCTGGGCGGCGCGGTGGCCGACCGGGCCCGTCCCGCCGAGGATCACCGCCGTCGTGTGTCCTGGATCGAGGTGCCGGGCCGCTGCGCGGACAGCCGCCGCCGCGGTCGTGTTGGACCCGTTCGAGTCCATCATCACCGAGACCCGGATCGGGCCGAAGAACAGCTTTGTGACCTTCTTGAGGAGCGCCTCGCCGGCTTCGACCTGGCTCCCGCCGATGAAGATCGCCGTGTTCTTGAGGTCGCCGGGGCCGCGGGTGAACATGGCCCCGTGGACGAGCCCGGTGACGTTGTCCGGCGTCACTCCGCCGTAGCTGAAGAGTTCCTCCGCCCCGGCGTCGATGGCGACGACGCGGTCGAAGGTGCTCGGATGCGGGTCCGTGTCGAGCTGGATCAGGATCGTCTTCACGTGCGGCTCCGCGGAGAGAGTGACGGGGCAGAGGTCGGGAACGCAACAACCCGGCCGTGGGTACGACCGGGTTGTGACGACGCGATGGGTTCTGACGGGACCGCGGTGGCGGTCCGGCCGCGATCAGGCGTTGTAGAACGGGTGCTTGGCGGCGGCCTTCTTGGCGAGCATTTCGGAAGCGCTCGGTTCGTTCTTCATGGCCCGGGCGATCGAGAGCTTGGTCGCCTCGTAGTTGTACTGGAAGATCTTCTTTTCATCTTCGGCCATCCAGTGGATGAACACGCCGCAGATGATGACGAGCTTCTCGGCCTGGTCCTTCGGAATGATGCCGGCTTCGACGCTGTCGGCGACTGCCTTGGCGACGGCGTACTGGGCGGGGCCGAACATCTGGGCGGCCTGCTTGCCTCCCTTGATGGTGACCTTGGTGATCATGACCGTGGCCGGCTTGACGGCGAGGTTCGGCTCGAGGACGGCGAGCAGGTTGCTGTGGCCGTGGGACTGGTTCGAGAGGGCGTTGGCAAACGCCACGCCGGCGGGCCCGTCCTTGTCCCCGATGATGAGGTCGATGTGGGCGACTTCATTGCCTTCGCCGACCAGAGCTTCGCCGATGTTGAACGCCATTGAACTTCTCCCCGAAAGATATCTGTATCTGTCTGACCAGAGACCGAGTGATATCAACGGCTTCTTGAATTTTCCACCGCGTGCGCGGGGGCCGGTTCGAGAATTTGCAAGCGATTCCAAACGGGGAGGAACGGCCTATTCCGCTGGCTCGAAGGACGTACTTGCCGGCACAGCACTGTCAGCTCAAGCCCAACGTGCCACGGCAGCCTGGGGTCAAGGGGGCCACGCCCCCTTGCCGCCGGAGGCGCTTCTGTGAGGAACCGTGGTAAGCAACGGACGTCCCCTTTGTGGTACCAGCGTTGAGGACTCACCGCTCGCTTTGCAATCCCCGCGGGTTGGTGAGGGGGCATACGGTACGGTGTCCGCGTCTGGATACGCCCTCCTTCAGACATCCCTCGACGGCCAAGCCTCCGGCGGGCAAAGGGGCGTTGCCCCTCTGCACTCCCCACCAGGGTGCCCCTGGACCCGTTTGGCTTCAGTTCTCCGCCGGAGGTGCTTCAGAACGGGAAACCGGAGCCAATCCCTCCGTATCAAGCTCCGTCTCCAGCGGCACCCAACTATGACACCCCGCATACTGCGGCCGCTCCTCCAACCAGTGCGGACTCGCCCGCACGAACACCTCGACCGTCACGACAAACAGCCCGGGCTTGCGATAGTGAAACCGGTCCCGCACCGTCTGCTCCGACAGGATCTGCTCCGGAACCCGCCGCAGCACCGCCTCCTCCGACTCCGCATACTCAACTTCGCGCACAACCGCATAGACATCGAGCGGAATCTGCCCCATCGGCGGGACCGGAACCGACGGCAGCTGCTCCGCGACCTCAACCCGGATGTGGTCGTCCGACTGATGGAACTGCGTCGGATAAAGCCAGAACTCCGAGTGCTCAATCCGGAAGCCCCCCGGCCCTTCGGCGATCCCCCCCTTGCGGAGGAGGATCGTCTGCGTCCCCTGTCGCAGGGCCTCCGTGACGATCGCCCACTCTTTGAGGGCCCACTGGTTCGACGCAAGCGTGGGAGCAGGCGCGGGTGCGGACGTCACGGCACGACCTCCTCTCTCGAAACCGCGGCGCTACTTCGTCGCCGCGGAGCCGATCAGGGACAGGATCTTGGGGTCCGCCAGGCTGCTGGCGACCGCCTTGGCACGCGAAAAATCCATATGTTCACTGTGAGCGTGCGGGACCGAGATAATGTGCGCTCCCGCCTCCGCCGCCGCGTTGGTCCCCGCCTCGCTGTCCTCCAGGACCAGCATCTCGTGCGGCGCGACACCGATCCGCTCCGCCGCCGTGAGATAAATCTCCGGGTGCGGCTTCCCGTGGGTGACGTCTTCCGCCGTGAGGGTCATCTGGAACCGGTCAAACAGTCCGAACCGGCCGAGCATCCGTCCCAGGTACTCCCGGTCCGACGACGTCGCGACCCCCTTGGGGAGCCCCGACCGCTCGATGTGGTCGAGCAGGTCGGTGAGGCCCGGCATCAGGCCGAGGTGCTCATCGAGGAACGAGTCGAAGATCTGCCACGACTCCGTGGCCAGCGCCTCGATCGTCTCCTCCAGCTCCATGAACTGCTTCATGGCGGCGAACGACTCATTGGCCCGGCGCCCCATCATCAGGGCGAACAGCTCCTTGGTCGCGATCTTGTTCCGGCGGCGGAGCAGCTCCGTCCCGGTCATGTGGAACACATCCTCCGTGTTGATCATCAGGCCATCGAGATCAAACACCACCGCACGAATCTTCGGACTCGACACAATCCCTCTCCGGTGCCGACCCCGCTCCGGTTCGCCGCGGGACCATCCCGTTCGAACCGGAAGTGCCGGCACATGGCAAAGCCTGGCTCCGCCGGGTTTCTGAGACGCTGCGGCATTGCCGGTCGTCCCGCCCGCGGCCTACTCCGCCTGCTCCTTGTTGATCGTCTTGACTTCCTCCGCCGACAACTCGCGGACCTTGAAGTCCTTGATCGCTCCCGTGGTGCGGAACGTCGCCACCCCCAACGGGACGCACGGCTCGACTTCGATCCGGATGCTGATCTTCTTGTCTTCCGTTTCGACGTTCACGATCCGATGGTCGTCGACCCACGCCGCGATCCGGCCGTCAATCACGACCAGCCGGATGGC
Organism: Planctomyces sp. SH-PL14; assembly: GCF_001610835.1. Classification (NCBI taxonomy): domain Bacteria; kingdom Pseudomonadati; phylum Planctomycetota; class Planctomycetia; order Planctomycetales; family Planctomycetaceae; genus Planctomyces; species Planctomyces sp. SH-PL14. Next base: position 8,150,995 of record NZ_CP011270.1, read on the forward strand.
GTACCACTTCTTCTTTTCGAACTCGAAGTACCCGGTCGTCTCGTTCTCCGAGGCGTCGTAACCGTTGAGGCTCGACAGGCCGACCACTCCCCCGCCCCAGCCCCCCAGAACGAGCGAGCAGGGATCCTTCTTGACCGGGAACGTCAGGGCGCAGAAGAAGTCGTCCCCTTCCACCCGCTGCGCCATGAGGCGCATCTCGTAGTTGATCTTCGGAATCGCCTCCCCGCTCCAGACGATCCCGCTCAGCGGCTCACCCTTGCCGATCACGAGCAGCCCGTTATCGACCTTGGCAGTCCCGCCGTGGCCGAACTCCGCCGTCTTCCAGTCCTTCAGGGTCTTTCCGTCAAAGAGCGACCGCCACTTTTCCTGGGCGGCTGCCGCCGGAGCGGCGGGCTTGTCCTCCCCGAAGCTCAAGCCCGGAACGAGCGCGGCGGTGAGCGTCGTCAGAAGAAACTCTCTGCGGCCAAGGTCCGCCATGATCGGCTCCTCAACGGTGGGGGGAGGGGGGAAATCCGGAGTGGAAATCGGCGGGAGGGTCGAAGGCCCATTGTGGAGAGAGGAGACGGGAGTGGGTAGCGAGCGGTCGTGTCTTTATGCCAATTCCGCGTCGGGAACGAAACCGGATGTCCGTGCCCGAGATCATGAAGGCCGCTTCATGGAATGTGTTACGGATTTGCCGTCCTTCGGGCTCTCCGTCATGATGGCTGTTTTCGGCCGGACGGCCGAGAGAGAGGGGCAGCAGCCGGTTTCGGCCGGTCCGTCTCCTCTCAGTTCCTTACCGATTCGATCCGCCGCGCGATCTCCTTTCCTTTCATGTCCAATTCCTCCCCTTCCCCCTCGCCGCCCCAGGATTCGCTGGAAGTTAACCCCCTTCGACGGCTCTGGTGGGGGCTGGGAGCCGCCGCCGTGGTGCTGCTCGGCATCTACTTCTTCGCCCCGCGAGCCAGGACCGGGCCCGGGACGGCCAAGACGGCAACGAAAGCGGAGTGGGACGACGCCCGCTGCGATCGCGTCCTCGCCGACGCCTATCGCGGACTCGCCCCCGATCGCCTGGGGATTTCCTCGTCCGAGGACACGATCCTCCGCGACCTGAACCAGTGGGCGGAACGCTGCGGGGGGAAGAACGCCGTCCGCACTGCGACCGACGGAATTGCCAATCTGGTGTCCGAGAAGGGGCTGGAAGACACGACGTCGGATCGGTTCCAGCGCCGCGATGCCCAGCACATCCGATCGGCTCTTCTGCTCCAGCAGATCGTCGAACGGATCGCCCCGAAGAAGGCCCCGGATTCGGAGCGGGCCCGCGTTCTGTTCCAGTATCTGATGCGTCAGGTGCAGCTCCGCCCGGCGGCGTTCCCGGACCCGCCCGCCTTCACGCCTTTCGACTGTCTCGTCTACGGCGAAGGGACGGCCCTTGAGCGGGCCTGGCTGTTCGTTGAAGTCCTGCGGCAGCTCCCGATCGACGCCGTGATTCTGACGACCGAGGAGGACAAGGAGGGGGCGTTTCCGATCGTCGGCGTCCTGTCTCCCGAGGAAGGGTGCCTGCTGTTCGACACCGGGCTCGGACTTCCCGTCCCGGCGGACCTGGCAACCGACGACGCCTGGCTGGTTTCGAAGGTGGCGGACTACAAGGAGGCCGTCGATCGGCCCGAACTGTTCCGCCAGCTCGACACCGAAGGATTGCCGTACATCTGGACGTCCGACCGGCTCAAGACCGCCAAGGTCTGGCTCGTCGGGAACAGCAGCTGGTGGTCGCCCCGGATGGCGAACCTCCAGTTCCAGCTTCAGCCGATTGTCCGCGTCACGCTGTCCGAGCCGCTCGTCGCTCCCGGGAAAGACCAGAAGGGCTATCGCGACCGCGTCGCGGAGTTCCAGGGGGGAGCCTTCGAAGGGAGCCGGATCGCCGTCTGGCCGGTTCCGGAAGAGCGGTTCCTGGCCGCCGCGGACGTCCCCAAGAGCCGGTACTGGGCTGCTCTGCAGCGAGTGTTCAACGGCCCCACCATCGTTCAGCTGCAGAAGGTTGGCAATCAGCAACAGGAGGTCGAGGCCCTGAGCAACCGACCCCTCAAGCTGATCCGCGTCTGGCAGCTCGAGAACCGGGAGGAGACGCGCCGCGGCTACCTGTCGATCCGCAATGCCCCTTCCCTGATTCCGAGCCCGGAGAACAACGCCGCGGCCCAGTTCGCCACGTTCTGGGTCGGACTTTCGCAGTTCGAGGAGGGGAGCCTGCAGTCGGCGCAGGAGACGCTGGTGGACTACATCCGCATCAACACGGAGGCGATCCGCGCCGAATCCGCCCTGCTGCTGATTGCGGAGACCCTGGTGATGGAGAAGGATCCCCGCGCCCTGGAGACGTTGAAGACCATCGGGAACCCCGCCCAGCCGCTGCGAAACGCGATCCTGCTCCGCCATTGGAGCCGGCTCCTGAAGCCGGCCGAAGCGGGGGCGGCGGGGAAGTCGGCCGCGGAATAACCCCCGGATTCTTGGAAATTCGGCGGGAACGAGTCCGTTCACCTGATGCCGCTCCGACTCGCGCCCCCTCTTAGCCGGGGTCCAGGGGCTCGCCCCTGGTGGGGGATGCAAGGGGGCCTGTGTTGTTTTCTCGGCCCCCTTGCCCGCCGGAGGCCTGGCCGTCGGACACTGTCTGAAGCGCGCCGTGTCCAAACGCGGACATCGTGTCGAATGTCCCCTCACCAACCCGCGGGGTCTGCAAAGCCAGCGGTGTGGTCTGAGGGAGGCCTCTTACGCCGGTTCAGCTACAACCATTCGGCGAATGCGCAGGGCTTGAAGTCGCCCCGGAACCCGCTTGGAGAGGGCCTGGAGAGCTGCTAAACTGCAGCTGCAGGCGAGCGCTCACGTCTTCTGCGGAGCGGGGAATGATCAGAATACTCGTCGTCGACGACTCGGCGGTGGACCGCCGGCTGGCGGGGGGATTGCTCGAACGGACCGCCGAGTGGCGTCCGGAATATGCGTGCGACGGCCAGGAGGCGATCGAGATCGTTCGCCGGTCCTGTCCCGACGTCATCCTGACCGATATCCAGATGCCGGCCATGAACGGTCTGGAGCTGGTCCGGCTGGTGAAGTCCGAAGCGCCGCACATTCCCGTCATCCTCATGACGGCCCAGGGGAGCGAGCTCACCGCCGTCCGGGCGCTCGAGGAGGGGGCTGACAGCTACGTCCCCAAGCGGCAGCTCGGCGAGCTGCTTGCCGACACGATCGACCGCGTCCTGCTCCTGGCGGGCGAAGTTCGGAACCGTCAGTCGCTGGCCCGCTGCCTGCGATCGATGCGGTGTTCGTTCGTCATGAACAACGATCCCGCCCTTCTCAGCTCGCTGGTGGCCCACCTGCAGGCCCTGCTGCGGGACATGAACCTCTTCTCGGAGAGCGAGCGGCTGCGGATCGGCGTCGCCCTGGAAGAAGCGCTCCTCAACGCCGCGTACCACGGCAACCTGGAGGTCAGCTCCAAGCTGCGGGAGATCGATCATTCGACCTTCTACGAACTCGCCCGCCAGCGGATGGACACCGCCCCCTACCGGGAGCGGCGGATCTACGTCGACGTCGAGCTCACTCCCCACCAGGTCGAGTACGTGATCCGGGACGAGGGTCCCGGCTTTGACGTGAGAACGCTCCCCGATCCGACGGACCCCGAGAACCTGGAGCGTCCCTGCGGGCGCGGCCTGTTGCTGATGCGGACCTTCATGGACCAGATTGCCTACAACGAACGGGGCAATCAGGTGACTATGGTCAAACGCAACGGTGCCCATCTGATGAAGCTCGCGGCCGAGTAAATCGACGGGGCTCCGTTCTCCCGCAGCTCTTTCCGAACACGCGATCCCATCCGCCTGCGCGGCCGTGTTGGATCGGTGCGGATCCATCGTTCCCGCTGGCGGACGTCGTCCCCCGCTCCAGCCATCAGCGCAACGAAAAACTCCCGGGATGGCGGGCATCCCGGGAGTTTCGTGGGTCAGCAGGTTGTCGACCTCAGTCGGCGATCAGGCGAGCGGAGCGCCCCACTGGCCGCGGTACTCCTTGTTGACGATCTTCTGCAGTTCGGGATGGCCGACCGCTTCGAGCTTCTCGGCGTTCCACTCGATCTTCGGGCTCTCCCCTTCGGCGGCGGCGAAGACCGCCAGGTTGCCGAGGAGGATCGTTTCGGTCAGCGGGCCGGCGTAGTTGGCGAAGTTCGACATCGCGCTCGCCCGCTTGCCGAGGATCGTCTCGTGGAACTCGGTGAAGTGGCCGGGGGACTTTTCCCACTCCACGTCCGGCAGGTCGACCGGCTTCCCCTTGTCGAGGACCACGAACTCTCCGCCGTAGTCGCCGGCGCTGTACAGCGTGTACTTCTCGCCGACGATGATCGCGCCGCTATTCCCCTTGAACTTGTAGTCGCCGAGCATCGGCTGGTAGTCCGGCTTGTTGCCGCCGTCATACCACCACACCGGGACGATGTTGTCCCCCTTCTTGAACTCGAAGCGGATCTTCGACTTCTGCGGGTAGCTGTCGCGGTTGTGACCGGTCGTCCAGGCCTGGATCGAGGTCGGGTTGGCGAGGCCGACGCCGGCGAAAGGCAGGTTGAAGGTGTGGCAGGCCATGTCGCCGAGGGCGCCGGTCCCGAAGTCCCACCAGCCGCGCCAGGCGAACGGATGGTATCCCGGGCCGTAGTCCCGCTCGGGAGCGGGGCCGAGCCACAGGTCCCAGTCGAGGTTCTTCGGCACTTCGGCCTTCGGCGGACGGGGACCGCCCTGGGCCCAGACCGGACGGTTGGTGATGACGTGGACTTCCTTGATCGCCCCGATGAAGTCCTTCTTGAGGAGGGCGGCCGCCTTCCGGAGAGCGGGCTCGGAGGTCCCCTGGTTCCCCATCTGCGTGGCGAGCTTCTTCTCTTCGGCGATCTTGGCGAGCTTGCGGGCTTCCCAGACGGTGTGGGTCAGCGGCTTCTGGCAGAAGCAGGCCTTGCCCATCTTCATCGCCATGGCGGCGGCCGGGGCGTGGTGGTGGTCCGGCGTCGAGACCGTCACGGCGTCGATCTTGTCGCCGAGCTTGTCGAGCATTTCGCGGTAGTCGGCGAACCGCTGGGCGGCTTCGAAGCCCGGAACCTTGATGCGGGCCTCGCGGCGGTCGCTGTCGACGTCGCAGAAGGCGACGATCGTGCCGTGCGCGGCGGCGTCCTTCGAGTCGCTGTCCCCCTTGCCCCCGATCCCGATGCAGGCGTACTGGACCTTTTCGTTCGGCGACTTGGAGTCCTCACCGAAAGACCGGTTCTTTCCGACAAAAACGCCGGCCCCGATGGCGGCGGTGGTCTGCAAAAAACGACGACGTGAACTGGCCATTCTTGTTCCTCAATAGTTGGACGGCACGCCCCTGGCGAGGCGGGGACCTGTTGGTCTTTCCGCGGAGCGGCGTGCGCCAGCGCTCCGCACGGCGCCAGACTAATCAACATTCGTTCAAATTTCACGCGCGCTTGCCGGCGGCTTGCGCGGGGCCGATCTCCGCCCTCTGAGTGGGCTTCGGCGAAGAGTGGTCGGTGAAGGGAGCTCGGTCGCGAACCGCGTCCCAGCCGGCACGGCTCCCATAGCTCAAGCCCAACGTGCTACGGCCATTGGGGGCAAGGGGGCCTCGCCCCCTTGCCGCCGGAGGCACTTCCATGAGGAACCGTGGAAAACAACGGACGTTCCCTTTGTGGTACCAGCGTTGAGGACTCCCCCACACCACACCGCTCGCTTCGCAATCCCCGCGGGTTGGTGAGGGGCATACGGCACGTTGTTCGCGCTCGGACACGCACTCCTTCCGACCGTGTCCGACGAGGCGGCCTCCGGCGGGCAAAGGGCTAAGAAAACAGCACGGGCCCCTCCGCACTCCCCACCAGGGTCCCCCTGGACGCGGTAGTCGGCGGGGCGCGACCCGCCGAACGGTGAATGCATCCCCTCCCGGATCGCCGCCGATCCATGCTTTGCCGCGGTCCCCCCATTCGGTAAGGTGACGGTCGGGTTACGCTGAGGAGGGACCGGCTGCGGTTCTTTCCAGCGGGAGCGGGCCGCGTGGCCGTTCCTGAGATACGGCGGATTCAGTCGGAAAGACTCGGATGGCGGGCGAACCTCTGACCACCGGCACTGTGTTCGACGTCAGGGCCTCCGAGAGGACCCGCCCGGCCTCGGCCCGGATCACGATGCCGGTCAGCGAGTTTCAGGACGCCGCTCTCTACGGCGAGGACGTCCGGTACGAGGTCTTCAACGACCTCGTCGTCCTCTGTCCGGCGACCTCCCCGGCGGAGCGAGGACCGAACGGAGAGCTGGAGTACCTGCTCCGCGCCTACCGGGATCGCCATCCGCTCGGAGGAATCCTCGACGATACGCTGGCCGACCAGGAACTCGTCACCCCCGCCGGGCTCCGGCGGCCGGATCGGGTGATCTGGACCGAGCTCGGGCGGACGCCGCAGATCGAGTTCGATCCCCCGTCCATCGTCGTCGAGTTCGTCTCCATCACGACGGTCGACCGGCGGAGAGAGTTCGAGACGAAGCGCAACGAGTACGGGCAGCTCGGCGTTGCGGAGTACTGGATCCTCGACCGCTTCCGGCGGATGATGGTCGTCTGCCGGGGGGACGTCGTCGCGGCGGTCGTTCCGGAAGACGGAACCTACGAGACGCCGCTCCTGCCGGGGTTCTCCTTGCCGTTTCGGGATCTCCTGAAGTACGCCGACCGGTACGATCCCCCGGCGTCCCCCGATCCCGCCTGATTGGCTTCAGCTCCCTCCCGGGCCCGCTGCCGAAGATCGCCACACCGTCACGGGCCGCGCCAGGTCCCGGCAACCAAAACGAGAACGCCGTGCCTTCCATGGGGAAGACACGGCGTCTGGACTGCACGGAGAGGAGCCGACGACTAGAAGGTCAGCACCGCGTCGATACCGAAGATGAAGTTGTCGTTGTAGTCGTTCGCGGTCGTGTTGTTGCTGGCGTTGCCGATGGCGTTGGTGCCGACCGGCAGCGGACCCTGCGAGAACGCGCCCGGAGCGACCGATCCCGGAACCCAGTTGTACCGGACTTCCGGACGGATCGTCAGGTTCTTGATCGGCTTGTAGTTCACGCCGAGGGCCATTTCATTGATGGACTCGCCGTTGCACTTCCACCATTCGAGGCGGCCACCGAGCTTCCACTTGTCGTTGACGGTGTAGAAGAGGTACTGGTTGATGCCGACCGCGTCATACCCGCCGAACGGAGCGTTGAACTGCGCGTTGATGGACTTGTCCATCGTGTCGTAGTCCGTCTGGAGGACGTATTCCCACTTCTCGTTGATCTTGTAGTCGATCACGAGGCTGTGGCTGTAGCCTTCGCCGATCCAGCCCAGGTCGCCCGCGGTGCAGATGTAGGTCGCGGTGACGCTGTCCGTGACGGCGACCGTCGCACCGCCCAGGAAGCTGCTGCCGCCGAGGTACTGGTCGAATCCCGTATCCCAGCCCAGCGTGTATCCACCGTAGAAGGTGACCTTGTCGCTGGCCTTGTAGGTCGCGAGGGCACCGGTGTGGGTGAACGCTTCGCCGAAGTTGAAGGTGTAGGGGATGCTGTAGAAGAAGTTCCCGGTCGCCGGAACGACCTGGTAGCCGAGCAGCGTGTAGAAGTGACCGACCTTGACCGACAGGTCCTTGTAGGCGACTTCACCGTAGAGCTGGGGCATCGCCCAGCCGTACTGGCCGTGGTTCCAGGAAGCGTCGAAGTCGAAGCGGCCCGGAGCGTTGCCGAACGACTGGGTGTTGGAGGCGTCCGTGCCGTACATCAGGTCGACGCGACCACCGAAGCCCAGGCCTTCGCTTCCGTCGGCCTTCTTCTCAACGTACAGGTTGAGCTGGTGGGCCTGGAACTTGCCGGGGTACGTGTTGAACGTGCCGTCGTTCGCGCTGTGGTAGCCGAACTGGGCCCATCCGCCGACGTCCCAGCCCGAGTCTTCCGCGAACAGCTTGTTGCCGAGGTCGAATCCGTCGCCGCCGAAGCAGCCGCAGCCGCCCGCGTCGCAGGTTTCGATCGGGCAGCAGGGATCGGGAATGCAAACGTTCGGATCGCACGCTTCCGTCGTGCACTCGTTGCTGACGAGCTGGATCCCGTCACCAAAGACGGCGTCCGTGTTGATGAATCCGCGGGACTCGCCGGCGACGGCCAGCGAACCCAGTCCCATCGTGGCGGTGATGGAGCACAGCCACTTCGTCCAAACCGACTTCTTCATTGTTCCATCTCCTGATGCGGGGGCCGAGAGCGCGGCGTCTCCCCTCCGTGTCTGGGTCCTCAGCGCATCGCCGGCGCCTGGCAGGGCACCATTCGGGCGGCGTGATGACAGTCCTTGGCAGAGGATTCGACTGTCGGCGGTTCCCCGGTTTCTGACTTTCCGGTAACGCCTTACAGCTTGCCTAAGCGGATCACCAAAGCGGGTGTTGAGAGGGGATCACCGGCGGGTTCCGCCGATTCCCGTCGCGGCCGGTGGAGCCGGAGGTCGCACCGCCGCTTCGGAAAACCGAAGCCGCGCGCGAACTCACTGCGGCGCGGCGAACTTGCGGCTCCAGAAAGCCCATTGGCCGAAGTTTTCCTCGACCCCGATGCAGATTTCGCTCAAGTCGTGAGGACCGATCTGCTCCAGCAGGCGCTCTCCAATCCATCCGGCCAGGAGTTCGGCCGTCGTCTGCTCCAGGGGGAGCAGGCGGCACTCTTCGAGGGGAAAGACCCAGCGGCGGTCTCCATAGCGGGCCTCGACTTCGCGGTCGCTCACCGCCAGGGGAATCTGCGGGTGGCGCGTCGGAAGGAGCATCCGGTGGTCGAGGTCCGCCACGATCCGCTGGAGGGTGTCCCGGAGCGCGACGAAGTCAAAGACGTAGCGATTGACGTCCAGCGGTCCCGTGACATCCGCCGAGACCCGCCAGTTGTGCCCGTGCAGCCGCTCGCAGAACGAGACGTCCGGCGTGGTGATCGTGACGAAGTGTCCCGCGCTGAAGACCAGATGATCCTTCGTCACGTGGACGCGGTAAGAGTCGGCCATACTGTCTTCGATGAGGCGGAAGGGAGCTCGCTGACCGAAGTCCGGCCAGCGTCAGTCGACGCTGCCGGGTGGGGGGGGGCGGATCGCGCTCCCATGAAGAACCGTCCAGGGGAGTGGAGTCGCCGGAGGCATCCGAGGCCGGCCCGGGAGTGGGTCGGTCCTGCGGCTCAGTATCGCCCCCGTCCGGCGCCAGCGGGCCTATCGGCGCGGAGCGATTCCCTTGTTCCGCGGACCGACGGCGACCCCCATGCGTCCGGACTTGCTTCCGGAGAACGGGAGCGGTTGGCCATTGCTATCCAGAGATCCGTCGTCGATGCCGACTTCAAACGCCTGGAGCACGACGTCGATCGGATTCAGCAGTGTCAGGATCGAGCTGCCGGCGAAGAGCAGTCCCACAGGACGATTTCCATCCTGGTACACGACCAGCGATCCCGAGTCGCCCGGCCCGCCGAATATGCCGCTGGTCACTCGATTCACCTGGATGCAACGATCGAAGTAGGTGGGGCCCAACTGCCCGTCAATCACGGCCTTCACGTTGAGGGCGTCAATCTGCCCGCGGGTGAAGAACGTGGTCCGGCCCATTTTCTGAATTCTCGCGCCGATCTGTGGCTGCCGGACAATCTCGCGGGACGGGATCCCGTAGGCACCGGTCGGGGTCTGGTAGTCGACGTTCTGCGGCGTGGTGATTCCGATGGCGGCATCGACGTAGTTGTACGGCGAATCGGCCGTGGTGTTGAACACGAACAGATAAGCGACGTATTGCGTCAGATTCGCGATGTTTGTCGTCGCTGTTATGTCGCAATTGACCACGTCGAATGTGCCGGGCTGGCAAAGGATGTCACCGATCACTGCGGCGTTCTCACCGGCGTAGACGTGGTTATTGCTCAAGGCGTAGACCGCCCCGGCGCGATCCACCACGCGACATCCAAGGGTTCCGCTGGCGCACGGCTCCTCCTCATTGGTCGTGGAGACTCCGATCGGAACCGGAATCGGATAGCGGGACCGGGCCTGACCCACGCTCCCCGTCGGGGCGGCCAGGGTCTTGGTTCCCCCGCCTGCCTTGACTCCGGTTTTGCCCGCGGGGCTGGGAGCGGCGAGGGCCGTGCCCGATGGGCCACCGTTCATGAACGTGAACTCACCGGCGACCGCGACTTCGACCGGAACTCCCTCGTAATTGCTTGGGAAGTTTCGAGCGGTTCCACGACGATGAGCGGAAATCTTGATCGTGAGTTCGCCGCGGTCGTTCTCACCCAACCCGACCGATCCGATCCCTTCCTTCGTGCGGATGAGCTCGTCCGCGATGCGGTCCTGAATGGAGAGGGCCCGGTCGAATTCCGCCCGGTCATACTTCTTTCCCGCCACCTGTTCGTCGACCGGCGTTTTCGACTCGACGTGCTCCTCGGAGAGCCGGACGACCCGCAGCGGAACCTCGAACTGAGCGCGGTCGGCGTCCGTAATCTTCTCGGCTGTCTTGAGATAGAGCTTGCGGCGGCGGGAGGTCTGGTTCGGCGGCAGGGCTTCGTTGAGGTCGACGAGGCCGTAATACTGCCGGCCGTCCTTCAGCGTGTCGGTATACCAGTCGAAGACGAACTCCGTCTGCTTCCCGGAGTCGAAGGTGACCGCGATCGGGCCGGTCAGGTTGGTCTTCGATGTATTGGTCAGCGTGACGAACACTTCGTGGGTCGTGTCGTCCGGAGAGCGGAGCCCCTCCGAGAACTCGATCCGCACCTGCTTGCTGATGTCGATCGCCTCGGGTTTTTCCTGGGCTTTCGGAGGAGCGCCCTGCGCCACGCCGATCAGGAGCGCTAGGACCGACGTACTCCAGAGGCACTGGGAGGAAGCCATGGACGAGAGCTCCGCGAAAGAAACGCGCATGAGGCCAAATACGACTATCGACCACGGTAGTCCCGCTCTGGAACGTGGTCAAGAACCTTCCGTCCAAAAGAGTTGTGGCGACTTTGCCGGCCCGGGCCCGCGGGGTTTCTACCGGAATTCCCGCCAATCTTTCGGCTGGCGAAAGATTGCGCGAACCGAAACCGCCGGGGAATTCGTCTCCCTCCCCTCCTTCGGAAGAGGTATCATTCGCAACCAGCCTTCAAACAGGCGGGTATCTGCGGGCGGCTTACAATCTGGATGAAAATGGAGAACGACCTTTCGAGCGTCGACCCGACGGCGGCGTTCGACGAGTCTGCGGCCATCCTCAAAGGGGAGGAGGGGGGCGCGGCCGGCGAACTGATGGATCGGTTCCAGGCGGTGACTTCGGCGAACGAGGTCCGGTGGGAGATCCGTTACCGCCTCATCCGGCGACTCGGAGCGGGTGGTCAGGGGGTCGTGTTTCTCGCGGACCGCCGCGGCGCCTTCGGAACGACGTTCCGTCTTGCCCTGAAGTTCTTTCGGCCGGACGGATACTCGAGCGTCACTGCTTACAACTCCGAAATGGCGCGTCTCGCCCGCGTGGCGACGACGCTTGCCCGGATCCAGCAGGACCATCTCCTCGACCTCTACAACGTCATTGAGCTCGACGGCCTGCACGTTCTCACGATGGAGTGGGTTGACGGCTACGGGCTCCGCGAACTGCTGAAGCCGCGGACCCTGGACCTGGTGCGGGCGACGATGCGCCCGGATCGGTGGGATCACGTGAACGACGTCGTCGTCACGAAGTCCGCGGAGCAGCTCCGGCTGAAGCCCGGCGTCGCCACGGCGATTCTCCGGGAGTGCCTGTCGGGCGTGGCCGCCCTGCACCGGACCGGAATCGTGCATGCGGACCTGAAGCCGTCGAACCTGATGATCAAGCGGACGGGAAACTGCAAGGTGATCGACTTCGGGTCGGCCTTCCTCGTCGGGCAGCCAGCCTTCCGCTCGACCTGGACCCCGCGGTACGCCGCCGTCGAAGTCCTCGAGGGGGCGCCGCACACTCCGCAGGCCGACCTGGCCAGCCTGGGGTACATGCTGTTCGAGATGCTGTCCGGGCAGTATCCCTTTGTCGACCTGATGGGGCCTGATCTCATTGAGGCGAAGCGGCGGCTTCCCCAGCGGCTCCGAGAGTTCCTGCCGGCGGAAGTCGCCCGGAACGAGCGGCTGCTCAATCTCATCCGGCGGCTGATCGCGCCGAATCCGGCCGACCGCTTCTGTTCAGCGGAGGATGCGGATCAGTCTCCCGAAGGGGCGGCGGCGTTCGAGCGGGAGCTGGTCCGGGCCAACCTCTCCAGCGACTACGCCAACGAAATCCGGCTGTGGTTGTCCGAGATTGAGCAGGAGCGGGCCGAGTAGCGGTTTATCTCGAACCGCATTCTTGCCGGCACGATTCGTTAGCTCAAATCCAATGTTCCACGGCAGCCGGGGTCAAGGGGCCAAGAAACAACACAGCCCCCCTTGCCGCCGGAGGCGCTTCCATGAGGAACCGTGGGACACAACAGACGTCCGTTTTGTGATACTGGCGTTGAGGACTCACCGCTCGCTGCTCAATCCCCGCGGGTTGGTGAGGGGGCATCCGGGACGTTGTCCGCGTTTGGACACTCACTCCTTCAGACATCTCTCGACGGCCAGGCCTCCGGCGGGCAAGAGGGCGTTGCCCCCTTGCATCCCCCACCAGGGGTGAACCCCTGGACCCCGGATGGTCGACGCTCGTAGAGATCTGTACGCCAGTCATCGGCGGATGCCGCCGGTCCCTTTTGCTTCAAAAAGCGGTATTGCCTCGGCCCGCAAAATCCTGCCAAAGTGGGCCGACTCGTACACCACGGATGGCCCGCATGACGACCCCTTCTCACAATGTCGGTTCAACGGATCTGAGCTCCCTCAAGGCGGAGCTCGAAGCGGCGATCCCGGACGACTGGAACCAGGCCCGGCTCCAGGTCGTCATGCACTACGAGGAAGGAAGCGTGGGGACCAGCCACCTTCTGAGCCCTCCCGATGATCCCGACGGGTTCATCGACATCCCCGGCGACGTCTTTCACATCACGACCCGCATCGAACGGACTGCCCGCGCCGCCGGGCAACCCTGGCGGGAAATGACCGTCGACGCCCTCCGTAGTCCGGCGGGATGGGAATTCGCCGTCCGGTTCGTCAACAAGGCCGCCTGAACAGCGTCAGCTCACCACGTGCAGCGTCTTCAGCACATCGCTTGAGAGCAGGGGCTTCGGGGAGATCAGCATCTCTCCCGCCAGCGTCCCGCAGATCCCCCCCAGCGTCAGGGCCTGTGCCTCGATCACCCGCAGCACGCGGGTTTTGTCGAGGCCAAACTGGGATTTGTAGGCCCGGATCGCATCGAGCTTCGCCTCAAGCGTCTCGGTGATGTCGGCCACAAACGCGCCGGCTGTGTCCATCAGATGTCGCTGGTCAAAGCCGAGCGGATACCACACCTGCCGGGGGACCGTGTGGACCGGCAGGCCGCCGAACTCGTGGTCCCATTTCGTCAGTCGGGCGTAGAAGACCGCCGCGTCCGTGATCTGCATCGCCTGCCAGTGGTCGGGCGAGGCCATTGGAGTCTTGCCGGCAATCCCCATCACCAGCCGCGGCTTATGGCGGCGGATGACCTTGGCCAGCTCGACCCGGGCTTCGTAACTGTCGAAGAGGCGGCGGTTCGGGAGCGTCAGGATCTCGCGGGTGTGGACCCCCAGGATGCGAGCTGCTTCCATCGCCTCTTCGGTCCGTTGCTCGGGGCCGGAGGAGAGGGGGGTCGGCTCGCCGTCGGTCAGGTCGACGATCCCGACGCGGTAGCCCGCTTTGGCCATGCGGGCCAGCGTCCCGCCGATCGCGACTTCCACATCATCCGGATGAGCCCCGACTGCCAGGACGTCGAGCGCCGAATCTGACTCTGCCAACTCCGCACCTGCATTACGACTTCCGATCTCAGGCCACTACAGTAACAGAACCGGTGGCGACTTCGAATTGCCCCTGTCCCCGCCCTTCCCGTCCGATTGCCCAAGAGGGCCGGGACAAACGCGAAGCAGTTGCGAGCACGATGCCGGGAGAAAGCCAACCCTCATGCCGATGACTCCCCCCGAGACTCCGTCGATCCGGATCGCCGCGGTCCAGTTTGAACCCCGCGATGGCGACAAGGGGTTCAACCTGGAGCGGATCGAAGCGCTGGCGGGCCGGGCGGCGCGGGAGGGGGCGCGGGTCGTCTCGTTTCATGAGTGCTCGATCTCCGGCTACTCCTTCGTGCAGACGTTCGACAAGCAGCAGATGCTCGACCTCGCCGAGGAGATTCCGGACGGTTCGGCGACGCGGGAGCTGATCCGGATCGCGGGCCGGCACAACATTGTGGTCCTGGCCGGCCTGTTCGAGCGCGAGGGGGACGAGGTTTTCAATTCCTACGTCTGCGTCGACGGGAACGGCCTGGTCGCCCGGCACCGCAAGCTGCACACGTTCGTCAATCCGCACCTGACGCCGGGAAGCGCCTTCACGGTCTTCGACATCGACGGCTGGAAGTGCGGAATTCTGATCTGCTACGACAACAATCTCCCGGAGGACGTCCGCTGCACCGCTCTGCTGGGGGCGGAGGTCATCTTCATGCCGCACGTGACCGGCTGCCTCCCCTCGGTGATGCCCGGCCGGGGCGTCGTCGATCCGGCGCTCTGGGAGCGGCGCGCGACCGATCCGGTCCCACTACGGATGGAACTGAACGGTCCCAAGGGACGGGGGTGGCTCATGCGGTGGCTCCCCGCGCGGGCGTGGGAAAACGGCATCTATGCCGTGTTCACGAACCCGATCGGGATGGAGCATGGTCAGGTGCGGAACGGAAATGCGATGATCCTTGACCCGTTCGGCGAAGTGCAGACGGAGTGTCACGCGCTCGGCGACGATCTGTGCATCGGCCTCTGCACGCGGGAGAAGCTCGCTCTGTCTTCCGGCCGGCGGTACCTGCGGGCCCGGCGTCCGGAGCTCTATGGTCCGCTGACCGCGGCTTCCGACCAGCCACCGGTCACGGAGCCGGGATGGAGACTGGCCTACCGCGACAGAACCTCCTCGTAAGGGGAGCGGTCGAACGATGGCCGCCGTCACACGTCGATTTTGTTTTGGAATGAACGAATGGAATTGATTGACACGCACGCCCACCTCGATGAGCAGGCGTTTGCCCAGGACCTGCCGCAGACGCTCGATCGCGCGCGGGAGGCGGGGCTGGTCCGGATCCTGACGATCGGGATCACGCTGGAGTCGTCACGGGCCGCGATCGCGCTGGCGGAGCGGTTCGACATGGTCTACGCCGCCGTCGGCATTCATCCCAACTACGCCTCCCAGGCGCATCAGGATGACTGGCCGGCGATCTGCGAGCTGGCGCGGCATCCGAAGGTCGTGGCGGTCGGCGAGACGGGGCTGGACCGGTACTGGGACCATACGCTGATCGACACCCAGGTCGACTACTTTCGCCGGCATCTGGCTCTGACGCGCGAGACGGGCAAGCCGTTCATCATTCACTGCCGCGAGGCCGAGAACGAAGTCCTCGACATCCTCCGCGACGAGATGGGCGGCGGCCCGATTCCCGGGCTGATGCACTCATTCTGCGGATCGAAGCAGGCGGCCGAGGAGACGCTTGGCTGGGGGATGTCGCTCTCGTTCTCCGGGATGCTGACCTACAAGAAGAACGAGGAGCTGCGGGCCCTGGCGGCGGGGGTGCCGGATGACCGGATTCTGGTCGAGACCGACTGTCCTTATCTCGCTCCCCTGCCCCACCGCGGGAAGCGGAACGAACCGTCCTTCGTGAAGCAGACCGCACGAGTCCTGGCCGAAGCCCGCGGTCGCACGATTGACGAGGTTGCTCAGCTGACGACCGCGAACGCCCGGCGGCTCTTTGGGTTTTAGACGCGGTTCTCATGGACTCGAACGGCGTCCTTGCCGGCACGACTCCCATAGCTCAAACCCAACGTGCTACGGCAGCCGGGGTCAAGGGGGCAACCCCTTGCCGCCGGAGGCACTTCCACGAGGAACCGTGGTGAACAACGGACGTCCGCTTTGTGGTACCGGCGTTGAGGACTCACTGCTCGCTTTGCAATCCCCGGGGGGGGGAGGGGGCATACGGCACGGTGTCCGCGTTTGGAGACCCCCTCCTTCAGATATCTCTCGACGGCCAGGCCTCCGGCGGGCAAAGGGGCGTTGCCCCCTTGCATCCCCCACCAGGGTGCCCCTGGACCCGGTTGTTTGGCCAGAATCGAATCAGTTCACGCGGAGCGGCGGAGCGGTTCTTCAACGAGTTCCGGCTGCGGTGCAGGAGCCGGCTGACCGACGCGAAGGAGGTCGGCGGCCAGCGAGCTCGCCAGCAGGACCGGCAGACCCGTCGCGAGCAGGATGGTTCCGGAGAACCCGATGGCGAGCGCTGCTTCCGAGAACTCGGCAAGCCACTGCGGGACGTAGTCGCCGAGGAAGATCGCCGGAAGCGTGAGGGCGAACAGGTTCGGTACCTGCTCTCCCAGAAGCGACCGGACGACGTGAGTGGTCGCCTCTTGCCGCGAGACTCCGGCCCGCAGGTCGCTGAGATACCCCAGCACGCAGCGGCTGGCCGCCTGCAGGCAGAACAGGATCGCCGAAAGTCCGGCCACGGCGGTCGTCAGATCGAGCGGCCGGCCGCTGAACGCGATCGCCCCGAGGGAAGCGGTGGCGGTCAGCACACAGGGGATCGCGACGAGCGGTGCCGTGGCGGCCGTTCCCGTGAGGATAATCATTCCCAGGACCGACAGGGCTACGCTGACGATCGACACCATCAGCAGTCCCCGAAGCAGCAGTCCCTCGGCGGCGTTTTCGATCAGTGCTGCGCCGGCGAGCGTATGGGTCACACCCGGTTCAAACCGCGTCCGGGTCTGGACGGCGTGATTCAGACGCTGCGCCAAGTCCTCGGTCGAGGCGGCCGCGTCGGTCGAGACGCGAATCCGCCAGGCTTCGGTCCGCTTCGGGTCGCTGGGGGATCCGGCAGCGAGGAACATTCGCGCCAGCGTGTGAGTTTCCGCCGTGCACTGTTCCTCGACTCCCCGCGAGACCCGGTGGAAGGCAGAGCGTTCCCGCGGCGACGCGTTCTCGGACGGTAGCGTGTGAGCGGGGTACAGATCCGTGAGGCCGGAGACGCTGCGGACATCCGGAATGGCCCGAAGGTCCCCCTGGAGCGATCGGACGAGTTCCATCCGCTCCAGGAACTTTGTCGCCGCCGTCGTTTCGGGGGAGAAGCGGACGACGATGTCGAAGTCCTGCGCACCACCGACGACGTCGTTCCATCGGGACTGGGCGTCATCGAGCGGAGCCTTCGTGAGCAGCGGCGCGGCATCGAACCGCTGGGTCCGCAACTGACCCACTCCGACGGCACACCCGACGGCCAGAACCATGAGCGCGACTCCGACCCGGCGGCCCGGACCGGCGAGCCAGCGGCTGACGGCCGCGACCGGGCCTTCGCTCTCTGCGCGGGGGCGTGTCGGGGCGGTTTCGAAATGGATCGACAGTCCGGCCAGCGCGATCAGCGCCATGGACGCCGCCATCGCGACGGCGAACCCGCGAACGGCGAGTGTCGCGGCCGCCAGCAGCGGCAGCAGGCTGATCGCCAGGACCACGGCGGCGAGGAGGGCGCCCCGCCGAGTGGAATTCCCCGGCGTGAACACTCCTGTCGTCAACGGAAGAGCGGCGAAGAGGACCGGCAGGAGGAGCAGCAGCGAGGTGGCGTTGAAGGTCAGGCCGGCGATCGTCGCAATCGCGACGGCGACAACCGCCACCAACGTCGTAAGACCGACGCTGGCCAGCCCCCGAACGGGCGACCGCAGGAGGGCCGACAGAGCGATCCCGGCGGCGGCGATCAGCATGGCGGCGACTACCCATGCAGAGCCGAACGGGGTCGTCCACTGGCCGGCGAAGGCAAGATTCTGGTTGACCGTGGAGGCCACGTCGCCGCTCAGGACGAGGTGTTCGGGAGTGATCGCACAGGCGGCGGTTGCGGTGCGGATGTCCGACAGAGCGGCCTGAGGGGCCAGCCGGCCCGCTTCCGACAGGTGGATCTCCATCGCGGTCGCGGATCCGCTCAGGAACCCCGCTTCGGCCAAGAGCCGAGCCCCCGCCGGCTCATCCATCGTGGCGTAGCCCGTCACTCCCAGGAGAACGGTCCGTATCGTTTCGAGGCCGGTCTGGGAGTGCATTCCGTCCCAGGCGAGTTCCAGGTCGACGCCGTCGGCGGTCCACGCCGGGGTCCCTTTCGGGACGGTGACTTCGATGTCGGCGAACCGCGCGTCGTCCTCCTCGGCGAAGAACGGCGTTGTCGGTGGAACGACGCGGACTTTCTGGCCGACGTGTTGTTCGACCGCGGCCACGATCTGCTTCTCGGTGCGTTCGACGTTCTCGCGTCCTTGGGGCGTGAGCGTGACCCGCAGCCGTCCGGTCCCGACCAAGCTGCCGATGAGCCGGTCATAGGCTTGCTGGGGGGAGACGCCGGATTCGATCAGTGCCGCCATCCGGTCTTGGACGGTGTCGATGGAGGCGAT
Source organism: Planctomyces sp. SH-PL14 (assembly GCF_001610835.1). NCBI lineage: Bacteria > Pseudomonadati > Planctomycetota > Planctomycetia > Planctomycetales > Planctomycetaceae > Planctomyces > Planctomyces sp. SH-PL14. The sequence goes on from NZ_CP011270.1 coordinate 8,169,456, forward strand.
GTACGGCGATCCGCCCCGGCGGATGCCGTCTTCTCCCATCGTTCCGAGGAGGCGTTCTTTGACCAGCGGCAACCGGGGATCCTGCAGGGTGGCGTTGTCGCAGCCGACCAGGAGTCCTTCGGAGGCGGGAAACTGCTCGTGGACCGCCCGGAGCTGTTCCACTTCCGGGGCGGACGCTTTAAGGGCTGCGGTCGGCGCGTGATCGACGCGGAGCCGGGTCAGCGCGGACCACGCCAGCGGGATCAGGAACGCGACCGAAACCAGGACCCAGGGACCCGCAGAGAAACGTCGTGAGAACGGGCTGGGGGATTCAGACATGGACGGCTGCAATCCGTTGCGTTCAGGGAATCCGGACCTGGAAGCGCAGCCTGCCACGACGCTGCGCATCCGGCAGGAGAGCGTTTTCAAGCCATCGGCATGTCGCGCCGGAGGGGACCAGCCTTGTCGGAGTCCGCCGCCGTGGCGTCCAGAACGTCCGTCGAGCGGCGCGATGAGAGCGGACGGGGGTTTCTGGCAATCTGTTCCGTTCCGGCGGGGCGCGAACGGCTACTGCTCAGCGGGAGCGGTGGTGGGGGCTGGGGCGGTCTGGATCCGGACGTTCCGGAACTCGACGGCGTGGCCTTCGGCCTGGAACCCGATGTGTCCGGACTTCAGCTCGCCGGCTTCGCTCTCCAGCAGTTTCTGCCCGTTGATCCCGACCGTCAGGGCTCCGCCGCGGGCGACGACTTCGATCGCGTTCCACTCCCCGACGGCGTGTGTTGCGGACTGGCGGATGCCATCGACTTCGTGGACGGCGACTTCGGCTGCTCCGCCGTTCGGACGGATGGAGCCGATCTCCGCGTGTTTCCCCTGGACCTCGAGGGCCTTGGGCCAGATGGCGTCCTCGCCGGTGATGAACAGGAGGACGCCGGTGTTGGCGAGGGGGGCTTTGGCCGGATCCTTGGGAGGGGATGGGAAGCGGTAGTCGTAGCGGAGCGTGAAGTCGCCGAAGGGGGTTTTCGTTTTGAGGTAGCTCTTGGGTTTTCCGGTCGTCACGAGGAGGACTCCCTCTTCCTTCCAGTTCGCGGCGTCGGCTGGAAAGATCTCGCAGTCGGCCAGGGCCAGGCGATGGAAGCCTTCTTCGAGTGGCGGCGTTTCAGACGCGGCAGGAGCGGATGCGGTCGGGGTGGACGGTGTCTTGGGGGCGGCGGGCTGTTCTACGGCCGGCTTGTCTGCGATGGGTGGCGATGAGTTGGAGCATCCGGCCAGGAGGGAGGCGAGGAGGAGGCGGGTGACGTGTCGAGACGGGTGGCGGGGCATCGGAGCCTCGGTGTGGAATGGGGTGGCTGGGTGGTGAATTTTGGCGGCTGGAACTGCTGCGCCAATGTCTCGGCCGCGACTTTACCGGGGTCCAGGGGGTACCCCTGGTGGGGAGTGCAGAGGGGCAAGGCCCCTTTGCCCGCCGGAGGCCCTCTCGTCGAGAGATGTCTGAAGGAGTAAGTATCCAAACGCGGGCAACGTGCCGGATGCCCCCTCACCAACTCGCGAGGATTGCAGAGCCAGCGGTGTGGTGGGAGGGAGTCCTCAACACTGGTTCCACAAAGGGGACATCCATTGTGTCTCACGGTTCCTCATGGAAGCGCCTCCGGCGGCAAGGGGGTGAGACCCCCTTGACCCCAACTGCCGTAGCACATTGGGTCTGAGCTATGGGAATCCGTCCGGCAAGGACGCGGTTTGAATCCACAGCCCGCAAATCCAGTGGCGATTCTGGATGCAATTGCCGCTGCAGACTGCCATAATACGGGACGCGGCCGCGACTCTGCGCGGTCCGGGTGTCCCTGAAAATGCGATGGCAAGGCGAGGCAATGGTTCTGACTCCTGAACAGGAAAAGATCGGCAAAGAGAACTTCTCCAGCGCGGTTTCCCTCTCGCGTCGCGAATTCCTCAAGGGAGCGGCCGCCGGCGGAGTCGGACTCGGCGCCCTCTACTTCGGCTACGGCGAACTCAAAGGGGAACCGGTCCGGACCGCCGTGATCGGGACAGGGGACGAAGGAAACGTCCTCATCACTCAGCACCCGCCGAAGTACATGCAGATCGTCGCGATCGCCGACCTCCGGCCGACCAACCGCGACCGCGCCTTCACCGGAAGCGATAACGAGGCCCGCATCGGCCTCAACCGCAAGCTCGGCGCGGACGTCGCCGCCGGCATCAAGCGGTTCGCCAACCACAAGGAACTCCTCGCCGCCAAGGATGAGCTCAAGCTGGAGGCGGTCGTCATCGCCGTCCCGCTCAGCCAGCACGCGCCGATCGCCAAGGAGTGCCTCGAAGCCGGCCTCCACGTGCTGACCGAAAAGCTGATGGCCCGCACGATCACCCAGTGCAAGGAAATGATCCGGCTCGCCAAGGCCAAGAACCTCCTCCTGGCGGTCGGCCACCAGCGGCACTACAGCGTCCTCTACGACAACTCCGCCAGCCTCATCAAGAGTGGCATGCTGGGGGACATCAAGTTCATCCGCGCCCAGTGGCACCGGAACAACAGCTTCCCCGGCAGCGACCAGTGGCGCAAGGGGATCCCGAAGGAGGACATGGCCGAGCTCGAGAAGGTCAAGCTGACCGACTTCGGCTACCGCGATCCGGAAGAACTCATCAATTGGCGGCTCTACAACACGACCGGCGGCGGCCTGATGGCCGAACTCGGCAGCCACCAGATGGACGCCTGCAGCATCTTCCTCGGGAAGGTCCATCCGCTCGCCGTCCAGGGCTACGGCGGCAAGAACTTCTACGGTGTCCCCGGCGTCGGCCCCGAAGACAAGTGGAAGGATGATCGCGAGATCTTCGACCACATCTACGTGACCTTCGAGTTCCCGGGCGCTCACCACAAGGAGCAGAAGGAAGACATCGCGATCGTCACCTACTCCTCGATCAGCACCAACAAGTTCGAGCCCTACGGCGAGACGGTGCTGGGGAGCCGCGGCACGCTCCTCGTCCGCACCGAGAAGGAAGCCCTCCTCTACAAGGAAGAAGGACGCGGCAGCGAAGGGGGCGGAGCCGATCAGCGGATCTGGGTCGTCGCCAACAACGCCGGCGGCGGAACGGTCCTCGAAGCTTACGAGACCTCGTCCGGCGCCAAGAAGGGGGGAGCCTCGGGCGGAAGCGACTGGTCCGCCAACATCAGCCGCGGCTACACCGAGGAGATGGAGCACTTCTGCTTCGCCATCCGGAACCAGGGTCCCAACTACTGGCCGGACGGAAAGCCGCTCCCGCCGAGCGAAGGGGGCCTCCGCTGCAACGGCGTCGTCGCCATGGCGGACGCCATCATGGCCATGACCGCCAACATGGCCATGGAGAACCGGAAGCGGATCGTCTTCAAGGACGCCTGGTTCGATCCGGACAGCGACGCGGTTCCGGAAACCGATCCGGACTGCCTCGCCTGATTTCCGTCGTGAATCGTGGCCGGTCGAACTGCAGAAGTTCGGCCGGCTTTTTTCATGCGCCCCTTGCGGTGGCGCATGCTTCGTCGCGTCAGGACGGGATCGTTAAACACCAGGACACCAAGGTGGCACAAAGAGCACCAAGGTCTGAACGCGCAGTGGCGTCTTCGTGAACTTTGTGGGCCTTCGTGTCTTGGTGTTTCGCTCTTCGGCCGTAGTCAGTTAAGGGATCGCGGTCTCGTGCGTCGCCGGGGCCGACATGTTCGCACGGGCCGAAGGGGGATGGTTGGAGGCGAGAGTCCGACCGTACGTGACGGCGATGATGCCGAACAGGATCGCCAGCGTTGTCGAGATCGCCGGGGCCCACGGCTTGAGCGCCTTTTCGGATTCCGGGGGAAGCGGGCTTTCCAGGAACACGCTTGAAGCGAGATAGCTCGTGTCCATCAGGCCGAAGAGGACCACCAGCGACCCGATGATGTGCATGCTGGGGTGAGAGATGTTGATGAACTGGTAGAGGCTCCCCGCGAAGCCGACGCAGAACAGGAACAGGACGATCTGCCGCACCGCCCACAGGTCCCCCAGGGCGGCCCGCTTCACGAGGAATGAGCGGGCCGTGGTCATGTTGTCCGCCGGCATGATCCCCCACAGCAGTCCGGTCGCAAATGCGAACATCGAGCAGATGTAGGTCCGCTGCAGGTTGTCGAGGTGCCGGTCGTTGGTGTGGAGGGCCCAGGTCAGGACGACGAGGGCCAGGGCGGACATGAGCGGCACGATGGAGCGGCCGAGCAGCCGAAGCCGGGCGCTGGGATAATCCCAGAGCGCGATGCGCCCCATGCGGCCCCAGCCGGTGCCGGCGCCCAGGGCGCAGAGCATGACGGTGAAGCGGAACAGCGTCAGCAACTGCTCCTGCCGGTGTCCCAGGTCGAAGGCGGATTCGCCGGGGTCGGACGTATGGACGAAGTGGATCGCCTCCTGCAGCATGGCCCCGGTGGCGCTGGCGGGCTGCATGTTGAACAGCGAGAAGCAGATCCCTCCGATCAGTCCGGCGAAGATCGTCGTCGCGAATTCCGCGCGGAGCGTCAGATTGGCTGGAAGCTTTTCCAGGATCTTGTTGACGACCGTGGAGGGGAGGTTGTCGACGATCTGCGTGTCGGAGAGTTCCCTGTCCTGGATCGTCGACAGTGATCGTGGTTGCGGCCGGTTGGACTCGGTCGACAGATCCATAAGAATTCTCGAATCGGATTGGACGTCTGCGGGATACGAATCTGTCCTGGGCCCGGATCGCGCTCCGTACCAAGGCGGAAAAGGTTACGGAACTGTTAGGGAGCAGTCGAGACCAAGGTCTTTTCGGGCGGGGGGCGTACGGTTCGAGGTCAGGTCTGTATCGCAGTTTACGCTTGTTCAAACGTCGTGCCCGGCCGCCGGATGTCCTTTGCGAAATCCGGCGTCATTGGTCGACGGGGTCCAGGGGGTAACCCCTGGTGGGGAGTGCAGAGGGGCCTGTGTTGTTTCTTTGGCCCTTTGCCCGCCGGAGGCCGTCTCGTCGGACACCATCGGAAGGAGTGCGTATCCAAGCGCGGACAACGTGCCATATGCCCCCTCACCAACCCGCGGGATTGCAAAGCGAGCGGTGGGGATTGAGGGAGTCCTCAATGCGGGGCCCACAAAGGGGCATCCGTTGTGTTCCACGGTTCCTCATCGAAAATGCCTCCGGCGGCAAGGGGGCGTGGCCCCCTTGACCCCAGGCTGCCGTAGCACATTGGGTTTGAGCTATGGGAGCTGCGCCGGCAAGGACGGTGTTTGAGCCAGGCCAACCCGGCGCCCCAACTCGACCAGCCAAATTCGTCCGCCGCCCGCTCCAACAATCGTGCCCCGTCACTTAGACTTTGGATTCTTCCCCCGCCCCCACGGTCACCAACCCACTCCACCCATGCTCGTTCACGACGTCTTTTTCACGCTCGAAGACGCTGCGCCCGCTCGCATCGACGAACTGGTCGCCGCCTGTCACAAGTACCTCAAGAACCACCCCGGAGTCGAGTTCTTCGCCGCCGGCAAGGTGGGGAGCGAGTTTGCCCGCCCGGTGAACGACCGGATGTATCACGTGGCCCTCCACGTCGCCTTCACCGACAAGGCCGCCCACGACGTCTACCAGACCGCTCCGGACCACCTGAAGTTCATCGACGAGAACAAGCCGAACTGGCGGCAGGTCCGCGTGTTCGACTCCTACTGCTGATTTCCTGAACCGTCCGGTGGCGGCGGCCGTGCATCCTCGGATGGCCCGGCCACCGCTCCGCAGGGCTTTTCTCATGGCACGCTGGCCCGACAATCTCCGCGCCAATCTCTGGGCGATCGTTCTGATCTTTGTCGGGTTTCCTCTCCTCTGCTGGCTCGCGATCCGCTTCGTACGGGGATAAATTCCCATCGGATGCGATTGATGTATGCCGCGGCCCGGACTTTGTTCCACAAGCCGCGGGACACGCCATCCCCGCGCGGCGGCAGCGTTCCGGTCCGCCACGCGTCACGACGTCCGTTGCCTGTATTCGTGAGAGAGGTTTTCCCATGGCCTTCCGTTCCTCCCGCCGTACGTTCCTTGCCGCCGCCGGTGCCGCCGGTGCCGCCGTGGCGGTCGGCGCTCTTCCCACCCGTTCCCGCGGGGCGGATGCCAACGGAAAGCTCCGCGTCGTCTCGATCGGCACCGGGGGGAAGGGGCGGAGCGACCTCGAAGAGACCGCCAAGAGCGACCGCGTCGAGGTGGTCGGACTCTGCAACGTCGAACAGAACAAGGAGCACTTCGGCTGGGCCGTCGAGAAGTTCCCGAAGGCGAAGCAGTACAAGGACTGGCGGAAAGTCCTCGATGATGCCGGCAGCTTCGACGCCGTAATCGTCTCCACGCCCGATCACATGCACGCCCCGATCGCCCTCCCGGCGATGGTCCTTGGCAAGCATGTCTACTGCCAGAAGCCGCTGACGCACACGGTCAACGAAGCCCGCCAGATGCGGGAAGCGGCGGCGAAGTTCAAGGTCGTCACCCAGATGGGGAACCAGATCCGCTCGCACGCGGTCTACCGGACCGCCGTGAAGCTGGTTCACAGCGGCGCGATCGGCAAGGTCCGCGAGGTCCACTCCTGGCAGAGCGGGAAGCTCGGCTGGATGCTCGTTGACGACCGCCCCACGGGGAGCGACCCGGTGCCGGGTTCGCTCGACTGGGACGCCTGGCTGGGTGTCGCTCCGGAGCGGCCGTACAAGGACAAGATCTACGCACCGTTCAACTGGCGGGCCTGGCAGGACTTCAGCAGCGGCCAGCTCGGCGACTTCGGCTGCCACATTCTCGACCCGGTCTTTTCGGCGCTGAAGCTCTCTGCCCCCAAGACGATCGTGGCCGAGTCGACGCCGATGAACAGCGAAGTCTGGATGAAATCCTGCACGGTCTCCTACCAGTTCCCCGGCAACGAACTGACCGCCGGGCCGAGCCTCCCGGTGACCTGGTACGACGGCGAAGGGAAGATGCCGACGCACGAAAAGCTCGGCCTCCCCAAGGAGACCAAGCTCCCGGGATCCGGCTCGGCCCTGCTCGGCGATAAGGGCACGCTGCTCATCCCGCACGTCGCCCCGCCGCAGCTCCTGGGCGAAAAGGTGAAGGACACGAAGATCGAGATGGAGGAGCATCGGAACCACTACACCGACTGGGCGCACGCGTGCCTTGGCGACGGGAAGGCGACGTCAAACTTCGACTACTCGGGGCCACTGACCGAAACGGTCCTTCTCGGAATCGTTGCGTCGCGCCTGGCCGGAGAGGCTCTCACCTGGGACGCCGCGGAGGGCCTGGTGAAGGACAACTCCAAGGCGAACTCGCTCCTGACAAAGCCCTACCGCAAGGGGTGGGAGCCGAAGTGGGTTTGAGGCCCTTTTCGAGCCTCGGCGCGGCGGGTGGATCTCCGCGGCCGACTGCGTTCACGTTCCATTCAGGGTGACGGTCAAAACCGCAGCCGGCCCGGCGATCCGCCTCGGTCGGAAGTCGTTGCTCGGCTGCGTTTTGGTTTCAGCGGGAATTCAGGAGTCCGCTGTTGTCCGCGCGGGGTTACAATGAAATACTCGCGTGTTGAACCGGAAGTCTGTTGCCAGGGAAAAAGGGGCTGTCGACCGGTTCAGAACTCTGCGAAGATCCGTCCGGTCCGCGGCCCCATCCGCCCGGCTCAGTTGGAATTTGATAAGGACGCACACATGCAGCGGACCACCACCCTGCGCCAGGCCCGTCGGGCCGGCTTTACCCTGCTCGAACTGCTCATTGTTCTCGCCATCCTCGGCGTTATCGCCGCGATGGTCGCGCCGAACCTGCTCGGCACTCAGAAGCAGGCCATGATCAAGGCCGCGGCGGCGGACATCATGAACATCGAGAACGCCGCCAAGCGATATGCGGTCGACCACGACGCCGAGTATCCGACCGGGGCCGAGGGGATCAACCTCCTGGTGACTCCGCCGGAGAAGAACGGCATGACTCCCACGCCGTACCTGGAAAAGCTTCCGCAGGATCCGTGGCTCCAGGCGTACAACTACGAGTACACGACGACGAAGCACAAGATCGACAAGCCGGCGATCTGGTCGAACGGTCCCAACAAGAAGAACGACAACGGTGCCGCGGACGACATCAAGAACTGGCAGTAATCCTCGGTGAGCGGTCACCTTCCTGAGGGGTGCCCGTCCTCTCCGATGGCGGGACTCTTCGATGCGCCGCTCGTCGCTCCGAACGCAGAGAACAGACCAGCGCGGGTTCACCATTCTGGAACTCGTGCTGGTCTTGTCCGTTCTGGTGGTGCTGGCGGCGCTTGGCTGGCCCTCCTTCGTCCGCTACATGGCCGAGACCCGGCTGCGGGATTCCGTCAAGGAACTGCGGAAGATCGCGGCGTCCACGCGGGCCCTGGCAATCGAGTCGGGGCTCGTCTACCAGTTCCGGTATGAGCCGGGGGGACGGCGGTACATCGTCGTCCCGCTCGAGAAGCCCACGCCGGAAGACCTGCAGGGGACCGCGCCGGCCCAGGCGTCGCAGCTCGGTCAGCCGGCTGCTGTGAAGAAGACCGTCCGCTCGCTCTTCGGCCAGCTCGATGAGACCTGCCAGTTTCTCGTCGCGACATCGCTGGCGGCCAAGCTCGGCGTTCCGGAGGCTCCTGCCGTCGAGCGCATTCCGCAGGACGTTCTCGCCCTGCTCGAAGGAGACGGCGGCGGACTGAGCGATGTCCAGTGGTCCTCCGCGATCCGCTTCTTTCCCGACGGGACGGCTGACGATCGCTCGATCAACGTGGCCACCAAAACGAAGCTCGCGATGAACGTCTCGGTCCGCGGGTTGACGGGAGTCGTCTATGTCGGGGAGGTGACTCGCGAACCATGAACCGGCCTTCCCGTTCAAGAGCACGCCGTTCCTCTGCCCTTCACCATCGCGGCCTGACGCTGCTGGAGGTCGTGATCTCGCTTGCGATCTTCATGGGGGCCCTGGCGGCCATCTCGCAGATCGCCTCGCAGGGGATGCGAGTCGCCACCGAGGTTCAGTGGGAGAGCGAGGCGGTTCTGCGGGCCGAGAGCCAGATGAACTCGGTCGTCGTCGGCGTCCTGCCGATGCAGAGCGCCTCCGGCACCTTTGAAGACAACAGCCAGTGGCAGTGGAACCTGATCACCGCGACCGACACGCTTCACCCCGACCTCATCCGCCTCGAGATGCAGGTCTCGCATCTGAACTCGGCCGGCAAGCCGACGATGACGTTCGCCCTGGTCCGTTCCGTGAGGAATCCCGACGTGTTCCTCAACAGCGGCACGGAGTCCTCTTCGTCCTCGATCCTGCAGGACCTCGTTCCATGAGGCGTCGCTCACGATCCTTCCGCGGTTCGGCGGCGTTCACCCTGATCGAGGTGATCGCGGCTCTGGCGATCAGTCTGATCCTGATGGCCGCGGTCTACGGGGCGTTCCTGCTTTACTCGCGGATCATGGTCACCGCCGCGCGGCCGATCGACCAGGGGCAGATCGCCCGCGCGATCCTCTCCCAGATCGCGCGGGATCTGAAGTCGGTCGTTTACCGCCCCCCCGAAGAGGCCGCTGCGGACAGCGGCGAGGAGGCGGCGGCCAGCAGCGGCACGTCCTCCAGTACGGAGTCGGGCAGCACCAACTCGGGGACCAGCGGAGCCTCCGGCGCGCAGTCCGCGACTTCCGGAACGACGACAACGAAGGGGACGGTCGGAGCCAAGGGGGCGTCGGGGACGACTGCCACGACCGGGACGACCCAGCAGGCCGGAACCGCGACGACCACCGAGCCGACGGAGGAGGAGACGGCGACGGGCGGAACGGTGGCTCCGACTTTGACGTCGGGCAACAGCAGTCTGGGACTGATCGGCAATGCCAACACGCTCGTGATGCATGTCTCCCGTCCGGAGCGGGGGCTGAGTTACTCCGCCGCGTCGGGGGCGACGTCGCTCGCCAGCCGGACGAGCGATCTTCTGTCGGTCAGCTACTTCCTGGCCAGTCGTGGCGGGGGGGGAATGGCGGGTGCGGTTGGCGAGAGCGTGACCCGCGGCCAGGACATGCGGGAGAGTGATGGGTACCCGGTGGGGCTCGCGCGACTCGAAGGGGATCGATTGGCGATCGAGCATGCCGACATCGAGTCGGATGATCAGGCGATGGCGGCGGCGGCGCAGCTCATTGCAGCGGAGGTGGTGGTCCTTGAATTCCGGTATTACGACGGCGCGGCCTGGGTGACCGAGTGGGATACCGCCGCTCAGGGGCGGTTGCCGCATGCGGTGGAGGTCAAGATCGGGTTCCGTCCTCCAAAGCCGCGGCCGAAGCCTGGGGAGCGGTCGGCGGCCGGTGTGGTGCCGCCGGTGACCGAGTATGTGACGCATGTGCTTGAGGTTCCGCTGGCCGGGAGTTATGCGGCTCTCGCGGCTCCTTGATCTGCGGTGAACGCGGAAGGCCCAGCCGGGTCCAGGGGGACCCTGGTGGGGAGTGCAGAGGGGCGACGCCCCTTTGCCCGCCGGAGGCCTGGCCGTCGAAAGATGTCTGAAGGAGCACATGTCCAAACGCGGAAAACGTGCCGTATGCCCCGTCACCAACCCGCGGGGATTGGAATGCCAGCGGTGTGATTTGAGGGAGTCCTCATCGCTGGTACCACAAAGGGGACATCCGTTGTGTCCCACGGTTCCTCAGGGAAGCGCCTCCGGCGGCAAGGGGGTAGGACCCCCTTGACCCCCGTCTGCCGTCGCACGTTGGGTTTGAGGGAGCGGAGCTGCGGCGGCAAGGACGGTGTCCGCAAAAAAAGACGGCGTCTGCAGCATAAGCCGCAGACGCCGTCAGGAAATCGCTGAACTTCGCGAGAGACTATTCGGGGATCCAGAGCTTCGATCCGGTGTTCGCCGTCGCGGCCGCTTCCGGTGACCACAGCCCCTCGCCCGAGCCGATCGAGCCGGCGGTGACGATCGCAGTCTTCCACGGAGCGTCCATCCCCGCCTCCGCCACCATGCTCTCCAGCAGCTCGCGCAGCCGCGGGAGCTTCGGACCATAGTGATTCCACAACTCGAGGAGGAGACGGTTCAGCTCCGGATCCTCCCGGTCGTTGCCGCGGATGATCACCTCGCGGATCTTCCACTGCACCCCGTCCACGACCGCGTTCGGTCCCGACTGGCTCTCATCGAAACCGACCCGGTTCCAGTGAAGCGAGCCGGGGAGGTCGCCGGCGACGCGGAGGATGTCGGACAGGCGGGCGACTGCCGTCGAACGGTCCCGCGGTTCGGCGTAGTAGCCGCTCCGGCCCTGGAGGGCCTCGTCGAGAACCTTGATCGACAGCCGCGAGTGCCGCAGCGTTACGAACCGCTGCATGATCAGGTCGAGCTGCTCGTTGGTAAGCGGCTTGAGATCGATCCGCTGCAGCTGCAGGGCGCTCAGCGAGTTCAGCTGAGCGGTGTCCTTGAGCTCCAGCGTCGGCATCGGGCCAAGGCCCAGCTCCGAGCGAACCTGGTCGAACGGCAGCACGACGCCGCGGAGGTCGCACATGGCGTCGAGGTAGAACACGGCGGCGGCCAGCGGGACCCGAAGCTCGGAAACGCCCGCCGCCTGCCGGGGCGTCTTCCCCTGAAGGCTCGCCCGCGGGGCGTCCATCCACTGTTCAAAAATCAGCCGGTGGAGGTACTGCTTCTGGAGCTCGCGGCTGGACCGGGCCGCGAGCGTCGGCGGCCAGCGGAGATCGACGAACAGCGCTGCATCGTCGAGCGGGACCCGGGCCACGACGTCGACGTCCGGCGTCTCCGATGGGGGGGCGATCGAGCTGGCGAGACCGTCGGCCGCCTTCTCGAAGAGCTGCTTCGCCCGTCCGAGGTTGTCCCCTTCAATGCCGGAAACGACCGCTCCGGGAAACTCCGGCGCGTCGTCGTCGGTCCCGAGATCGAGCTTGTCGTAGATGTAGATGCGGCCGACGATCCGCGGGATGTCGTCGAGCCCCGGAGCCGTTTCGGTCGCTCCCGGCATCGGACGGTCGAGGACCATGTAGGCGGCCGCGACCCCTTCCTGCGGCGCCTGGGTGCGAACCCGGTCGAGCTCCGGCACTCCGTCCAGCTGGCTCAGCAGGCGGCCGACCGATTCGACCCGGTACAGCGACTGCCGGACGGCGGACGAGCGGTCGGACTGGAACCGCGAGAGCAGCTCGGCGATCGTCGCGCACTCCGCGGCGAACGATTCGTCCCCGTAGAGCTCGGCCGCCTTGCGGAATGCCTCGGCGGATGCGGCGTCATGGCCGTCCCAGGCCCGGAGGATGGCGATCAGGTGCCACAGGTCGGCGCTTCCGGGATCCCCGGCGGTCGCGTCGGTGAGGATCTGGGCCGCCTCCTCGTAACAGCCCACCGACGAGAGCCGCTGCGCCTTGGCGACCGCCTCGCGGTTGGCCTCGGTGCCGGCGTAGCTGGGGATCGTCTGACCGCTGCGGAGCGGGTACGGAATGAGGGGGTCGCTGTCGAGCTCGAGCAGCTCCACGAGTGCCTGCTGGCGGGCCTCGCCGACTCCCAGCCGCAGGGCCATGGCGAGGTACTGCCGCGCCGCCATGACGCTTCCCTGCTCGAAGTAGTGGTCCGCCATCGAGCCCGCCAGGATGGCGCACAGGTGCGGCTCGCCGGCGATCGAGAACTTGAAGGCGCGGTGGACCGCCTTCTTGGCGGCGGGGAGGCCGTCGACCGAGGCGGCGGCGGTGGCGTAGAGCGCGTTCGCCAGCGCATGGTCGGGCCGGTTGCGCAGGAACGCGACGAGTGTCGTCTTGGCGTCGGCGGCGCGGCCATCGTTGATCAGGTTGATCCCCTGCCGGGTGACGACCCACGGATTCTGCGGATGCGCCTTGGCGAGCTTTTCGAGGAGCTGCAGCGCCATCCGCGGCTGGTTGTTCTCCTGGAACTTCTCGACCTTCTCCATGTCCGCCATGATCGGCTGGCAGCAGAACTTCACCTTCTTGCCGCTGCCGCATGGACAGAACGCGTACGGGTCCATCGTCATGATCCTCTTCCCTGCAATGGTGCTCTGGCCGGCGGAGCGGTTCCGCTGCGCCGCGTCGATTGGATGGGACGGACTCGTCCCGGTGATTTGAGGGGCGGATGGTCTCGAAAACCACCCGATCGGGGGGCGGGATTCGAGCCGCAAGGGTCGACTGTAGCGGAAGCTGGAAACACTGCACAGTCAGGTTAAAAGCCTGTCAGATCTGGACGAACGGCACTGGAATTCCGCAACCGAACGGGCAAACAACTGGGGGATTTCGGCGTGCGAGATCGGCCCGGGAAGGCTATGGTTCGCGCACGTTGCATTCTGCCGCATTGCCGAGAATTGATCGCCATGTCCCCAGCGTCCGCCGCCACCGCCTCCTCCCCCTGGAGCCGTACGAGTCAAACCAAGATTGTTGCCACGGTCGGCCCCGCCAGCGCCACCGTAGACAAGCTGGCGGCCCTGATCCGAGAAGGGGTCGACGTCTTCCGGATCAACACGGCCCACGGCGACCGCGAGGGGCACGCGAACTATCTCGCGCTCGTCCGCGAGGCCGAAAAGAAGGCGGGACAGCCGGTCGGCGTTTTGGTCGACCTCGGCGGCCCGAAGATGCGCCTGGGCTTCCTCCCCGGCGGAGCTCTGACCTGCAACCAGGGGGACACCGTCCGATTTGTCCGGGGTGAAGTCACCACGAACCCGGCCGAGCTCGTCTGCACTTATCCGACGCTCATTGAAGAACTCCACGTTGGCGACCGGGTCATGCTCGCGGACGGCGTCGTCGCCCTCCAGGTGGCCCGTATCGAGGCCAACGAAGTCGAGTGCACCGTCCTCCAGGGAGGGACGGTCCGGGACAAGCAGGGGGTCAACCTCCCCGGCGTCAAGCTCTCGGTCGCGTCGCTGAGCGACCGGGACCGGGCGACCGCCGAGTGGGCGGCCGGCGCCGAAGTCGACTTCCTCAGCCTGAGCTTCGTCCGCCGCGCGGAAGACGTTCTCGAACTCCGTCAGCTCGTTCACCAGGCCGCCTCGGAGGTCCAGATCGTCGCCAAGATCGAGAAGCCCGAGGCGCTCTCGAACCTGGAAGGGATCATCGCCGTGGCGGACGCCGTCATGGTGGCCCGCGGCGACCTGGGGGTCGAAGTCGACATCGCCGAGATGGCGGTCATCCAGAAGCGGATCGTCAAGGTCTGCCGGGCCCTGCACAAGCCGGTCATCATCGCCACGCAGATGCTCGACAGCATGCACCACTCGCGGCTCCCGACCCGGGCCGAAGCGACCGACGTCGCCAACGCGATCCTGGACGGGGCCGACGCCTGCATGCTCTCCGGCGAGACGGCGGTCGGCGAATACCCGGTCGAATCGGTCCAGATGATGACCCGCATCGCCCTGGCGACGGAGCCGCTGGCCCGCGAGTTCGACCGGGCCCCCAAGGCTGTCGGCCGCATCGCGGGAATCACCCGCGTCACGGAAGCGACCGCCCAGGGGACCGTCCGGCTGGCCGAAGACCTCGACGCCAAGCTGATCGTCGTCGCCACGACGTCGGGCCGCGCGGCCCTCGCCGTTTCGCAGCACCGCAGCCGGATTCCCGCCATCGGCGTCAGCCCGTTCCCGGCCCTGCTGCGGCGGCTGTGCCTCTACCGCGGCGTGATTCCCGTCCCCGATGCCCCGACGAACGACCTCCTGAGCCTGCGGGACTTCGTCGTCAAGAACGCGGTCGAAACCGGAATGCTCAAACGCGGCGACCGGATCGTCTTCCTGTCATGGACCGGCAAGGGAGCCAGCCGCCACAACCAGATCAGCGTCCACGAAGTCGAATAGCCAGCGTCCCGCTGGACCGGGTGGCCGTCGCACGATGGGACTGAGGTGGCATAGTCCGTTCGGGCGGGCGCGGTGTTCGAGCTTTCGAGGAGGGGAGAGCTGTTCCTCGAAAGCTTGGAGAGTTGGCCCGCGAGGCGGGATCTCCAAGGTCGGCCCTCGGCGTTCGCCCCTTGGGGTTCAGGAGACTTGGCTCCTGGCCCGTGCGGTCGGGGCCGTCTCAGGACGCCGACTTCGGCTTCGCCAGCAGGGCACTCGTCAACGCTTCGACCCGGCGGGAGAGGTCGAGCAGTGCTGCGTCGCGGGCTTCGTCGCGGACCCGTTCGACGCGGTACCGGTCGACGAAGACGTACATGACGAGCCGCAGGAGACCCAGGTAGCCGAGGCCGTAGGCGATCAGGACAAAGGACATGCCGACCGGCCGCAGCGTGGGACCGCCGATGGCCGCCACGAGGAAGCCGAGCAGCACCAGCGAGGCGATGCCGACCCACAGGCCGATCGTGAAGCGGCGGCGGGTCCGGAACGAGCGTTCCGCCTTCTGAAGTTTGTTCTCGAGCATGATGCGGTACTCCTGAAACTGGTCATGGGATTCCGCGGGGTCGTCCCGCAGAAGGGATTCCAGAAAAGTGCGGCGGGGATCAGATGTCGTCATGGCCTCGCTCCTTCAGTCTCTCCCGCAGCGCGAGCTTCGCGTGATGCAGGCGGGACTTCACGGTTCCGACCGGGACGCCGAGCACCCCGGACAGGTCTTCAAGGTTCATCTCTTCCAGAAAGCGGAGCGTGAGGACGGTCCGCTGCCCGGGAGGCAATTCGTCGAGCGCCTCGCGGACGAGGTGGGCGATCTCCGCCCGCTCGAACTCGTGGTTGTCGAGCACGTCTCCGGCCGGCTCCGTTTCCGCGAGAGCTTCGTCCTCGCGGCGGTCCCGGCGGACCTGGGTCACCCCCCGGTCGTGCGCGATCCGGTACAGCCAGACGCGGAACGCCTCAGGTGTTCGCAGCGTTGGCAGCTTCCGGAACGCGTCGAGCCAAACCTCCTGGAGGAGATCGAGGGCCCTGGCGGTGTCGGGTGCGAAGCGTCTCAGGAAGAAGAGGAGCCTTCGTTCATAGGCCCTCACGAGGACCGAGAAGGCCGCCGTGTCGCCTCCCCGCGCCTGGCCGACCAGGAGCAGCTCCTGCATCGGGTCGAGACGGGGAAGGGACATGGTGCGGCCGGCTCCAACACGTTCCCGGAACGCGGCTCGCCCGCCCTGTCGATTCGGGGCCGGCTTGCGTCCGACACAGATTGAGTCGCCCGGCCGGCGAGCAGGTTCAAAGAATTCCGGGCATTTTTTCCGCGCGGGCGTTCCGGACGACGCGCGGGGCCTCCCCTGCCCCCGGCAATCAGCTCCTGGCTAAAGAAAATGCTGGCCGCAAGCCCTTAGCGTCCTCCGAGTGTCGCCCACAGGTGGGCGCTCGAGCGGATTCCCCGCTGGTAGTCGTCGAGGGAAAAATGCTCGTTTGGGCCGTGCAGGTTGTCGGTGTTCTGGCCCCAGCCGAGGAGCAGCGTGTCGACTCCGAGGACCTTCTTGAAGGTCCCGACGACCGGGATCGTTCCGCCTTCGCGGATCATGACCGGCGGGCGATCGAAGCCGGCGGAGATCGCCTCGCGGGCCGCCTGCATGTAGGGGCTGTTGAGGTCGCACACCGTCGCCGGAGCGCCGTGGTACTCCTGGAACTCGATCCGCAGGCCGGGCCGGCAGTGGGCGGTGACGAACGCCTTGAGGCCGGCGACGATCTTCTCGGCCGACTGGCCGGGGACGAGCCGGCAGGTGATTTTTGCGGTCGCCCGGGCGGGGATGATCGTCTTGGGGCCTTCGCCCTGGTAGCCGCCGTAGATCCCGTTGACGTCGCACGTGGGGCGGGCCCAGCGGCGCTCGAGGGTCGAGTAGCCGGCTTCGCCCCAGGGGGCGGAGGTGCCGAGCTGCGCGAGGTAGTCCGGTTCGCTGAAGGGGAGGTTGGACCACTCCTTTCGCTCCTCGGCGGTCAGGTCCTGGACGTCGTCGTAGAAGCCGGGGATCTGGACCCGTCCGCTGTCGTCATGCAGGGCTCCGACGATCCGCGCGAGGGCGTTGACCGGGTTGGCGATCGAGCCGCCGAAGACGCCGCTGTGGAGGTCCTGTTTGGGGCCGTGGAGGGTGACCTGGGCGGCGATGATCCCGCGCAGGCCGTAGGTGACGGCGGGGATGCCGGGGGCGTACTGGCTGGTGTCGCTGATGACCGCCACGTCGCACTTGAGCTGGGCCTTTCGGGCTTCGAGGAAGTTCTCGAGGTTGTTGCTGCCGACCTCTTCTTCGCCTTCGATGACGAACTTCACGTTGACCGGGAGCGAGCCGGCGGCCTGGAGCCAAGCCTTGACCGACTGGATGTGGGTCAGCATCTGCCCTTTGTCATCCGTCGCGCCGCGGGCGTAGATCTTGCCTTCGCGGACGGTCGGTTCGAAGGGGGGGGTGACCCATTCGTTGAGGGGATCGGGGGGTTGGACGTCGTAGTGGCCGTAGACCATGACGGTCGGTGCGCCGGGCTTTTTGAGCCACTCGGCGTAGACGATCGGGTGTCCGGGTGTCTCGACGAGTTCGGCGGAGAGGCCTGCGGACTGGAGTTGGGCGTGGACCCATTCAGCCGCCTTGCGGACGTCGCCCCGGTATTTGGAGTCCGCGCTGATGCTTGGGATCCGGAGGAGTTCCTTGAGGTCGTCGACGAAGTGGTTGACGTTCTGGCCAAGGAATTGATCGACGGCGGCGAGGGAGTCGGGCATGAAGGCGGATGCCGGGTGAGGAGAAGAATGACTGTTCAGCACAGTCTATCGAAGCCAGGGGAAATCGTAGAGCGCGATGAAGCTTCACCGGGTCCAGGGGGACCCTGGTGGGGGGATGCAAGGGGGGCGACGCCCCTCTTGCCCGCCGGAGGCCTGGCCGTCGAGAGTCTTCTGAAGGAGAGCGTGTCCAAGCGTGGACGACGTGCCGGATGCCCCCTCACCAAGCCGCGGAGATTCCAGAGCGAGCGGCGAGTCCTCAACGCCGGTACCACAAAGCGGACGCCCGTTGTGTACCACGGTTCCTCACCGGAATGCCTCCGGCGGCAAGGGGGGCCCCCTTGACCCCGGCTGCCGTCGCACGTTGGGTTTGAGCTATCAAGCCGTGCCGGCAAGGACGCGGTACGCGCAACCCCACTACAGATCGATAATGTCCGAGTCACCCAGCCGGATCACACTGTCCGAATCCGTGGGCGACTTCGGCTTGGGTTTCGCCTTCGGAGCCGGCGGCGGAACGGGAGCGGGAGCCTTCGGCAACGGCGCGGTCGGACCGGAACGACGCTTCGCCTGCGTCTCCTCCACCGAGAACTCCGCCCCCTCCTCAGGAATCGCCACCGGCATGTCCTGGCTCAGATACCGCGGCTCCATCTTGGGCGGGCTCGTCGGACGGCCGCCCGGACGCGGCGCCGAAGCGGCCGTCGGCGCAGGAGCAGTCTGTACGGTCGGCGGCGAAGAGGAGCGGCGGGGCATCTCCGTCGCCACCTGGATCCGGAACCCCACGTCGCCGACGTGGAACTCATCCCCGATCTTGAGCTTGGCCTCTTTCTTGACCGGCTCGCCGTTGTGCCGCAGCCCGTTCATGCTCCCCAGGTCGCGGATCACGAAGTGCTCGTCGATCACCGCCAGGCAGCAGTGCTTCCGGGAGACCTTGCGGCTGTGCGTCAGGACCACGTCGCAGTCGGGATGGCGACCGAAGAAAATAATCGGCTTATCCACGGCGATGGGGCTTCCCCCTTCGAGCGGAATCAACTGCGTCATCATGGCACAGATCCGGACATGGATGGCATAGCCCGTCAGCGAGCAGGAGTGATCGTATCCACCGCAAAGACCAGTGTATACACCCCGATTCGCACGGCGAAACCGGCCTTCGGATGCGAAATCCGCGGGGCTGGATTCGGACGGGCTCTTCCTGACGTCTTGGAAATTCGAAGAAAGCCGGCGAGACGCGAGGGCTCCGGCATCGCCCCCGCGTCTGCATGACTCGACCTACTTCGTTTCCGCGACCTTCAGCGTCTGCAGGTACTCGACGACATCGACGAGTTCCCCGATCGTCATCAGCTTCTGCAGGTCGGCCGGCATCAGCGAGACCTGCTGCTTCTTCTTCTCTTCGATCTCGCTCTGCTTCAGCATGCGGGTCAGACCGTTCGAGTCCTTGAGCGTGATCCCCTCCGCGGTGTCGCTGACGATGAGGCCCGTCAGGACCTCCCCGCCGGTCGTCACGACCGTGTAGGACTCGTAGTTGTGGCTGATCCCGGCGCTCGGATAGAGGATCGACTCGAAGAGGGCCTGCTTGCTGAGCTTCTTGCCGATCTCCGAGAGGTTCGGTCCGATCTCCCGGCCGATGCCGTTGACGATGTGACACTTGTTGCAGGTTCCGGTCGTGTTGAAGACGACCCGCCCTTCCGCCACGGTGCCGTTGCGCTTCACGAGCTGGTCGAGCGGTGGCACGGGCTCGTTGTTCTTGCTCGGGGGAGCCGGAAAGATCGCCGCCGCCTTCTGGCGGACGTCGTTCCACTGGGCCCCCGAGAGCGCGCTCGCCAGGGCGTCCTTGAGCGAGGGATCGTACTTCTTCTCTTCGGCCAGCTTCAGCAGGTCCTCCGCCCCCTGGCGGATGTTGCCGAGCCCCCGCGCCGCGGCGCGGCGGACGTCGAGTCCGGCGGCATCGTCGTTCATGAGATCCGAGAGGAGCTTGCGGGCCCGGCCGTCGGCGGCAAGGCCGATCGCCGTTACGACCGACTTGGCGAGTTGCTGGTCTTTCGCGTGGGCGGCGGCGACGAGCGACTTCTGCTGTCCGCGATTCAGGAGCGAGCGGACGGCTTCGACCCCGACCTGCTCCTCGGGATGCTCCTGCGCGAGCTTCAGGAGGGCGATGTCGTGGTCCTTGAGGTCGAACTTGTCGACGAGCTTCACGTATTCGACAGTCCCCTTCTTCGCTTCCAGGACCCGTTCGAGGGCGGCCTTGTATTCGGGCTTGGCCTTGAGGTCGAAGCCCTGGAGACGGCTGATCGCCTCGGCCGAGACGAGGGTCTTCTTCGCGTCGTCCCCGGGAACTCCGGAGAAGGCGAGCTCGACAATCGACTGGTCCTTGTCTCCACCGGTGAGGAAGTCGAAGGCCCGGAAGTACCGCGGCAGGTCCGCCGTCCCCGTCGAGGCGTCCGAAATGATCTGGAGCAGAAGGCCGGGCGTCTTTGTCGCGCGGGAGCGCCAGACGATGTCACGGCCGGCCGGCGTGTTCCAGTCGTTGCCGATCTTTTTGAGCCACGCGTCGAGGAGCGAATCCCAGCGGCCGTCGGCGGCGATCCCGAGGGCTTCCAGATACCAGCGGTCCTTGCCGTCGTACTGCGAGGCAAGCTCGGCCCAGGCTCCCGGCAGTTCCGGGTGCGACTCGAGCTTGAGCTCGCGGAGGCCGACCAGGAGTTCGCGGCGAACGGCGGGCGACGGGTCGTGGATGTTGACCGCGTCGTGGATCTCGGAGAGTTCCGTCCCTTCGGCGAGAAGCTGGCGGGCGAGACGGATGCCGACGATCCGCAGGTCGGAGTCGGCGGAGCGGAGAGCCTGGATGACGATGGCGGCCCGCTTGGACGTGTCATTCTGCTTGCCGAGGAGCCAGAGGGCCCGCGCGGCGAACCGGGGATTGTCGCTGGCGGCCAGCCGGGTCAGTGCCGGTACGGCGTCCGCGCCCATCTTGTGAAGGGCCTGCCACGCCAGGTAGCGGGCTTCCATGTTCGGGCTCTTGAGGGCTTCGACCGCTCCGTCGGCGGTCGTGAAGTCGTACTTCGGACTCTTGTAGGGCGCCTTGGGCGGAGCGACACGGAAGATCCGTCCCTTGTCGGCGTCTCCCATGCGGTGTCCGCCGACCCCCGGGTCATACCAGTCGGAAACGATCAGCGAGCCGTCCGGCGCGACGCAGGCATCCGACGGCCGGAACCAGTTGTCCCGAGCGCCGAACAGGATATTGACCATCTCGGCGGTGTAGCCGGCTCCGGCCGGCTTGGCGGGATAGGCCCGGACGACGTTCGGCCCGGCGTCGCAATGGATGATCTGGTTCTGGAACGTCTTCGGAAGGAGCGTCCCTTCGTAGATGCAGATGCCGGTGGGGGCTCCCCCTCCCGTCTGCAGCAGGTTCGGCATGACGCCGGGGTCGTTGAGGTGCCAGTGCCGGAGCGGAATCTCCGTCTCGATGTTGGTCCGGGGCGTCTGCCAGCTCGCTCCCGTCATCTCGTCCTTGAAGCCGTAGTTCCCGTACTCCATGACGAAGTTGATCCGCACACCGCGGTTGCCGTCGTCATCGTTGTCCGACTGCCAGAGCGACCCGAACGAGTCGACCGCCACTTCCCAGTTGTTGCGGAAGTTCCAGCCCAGCGTTTCCAGATTCGAGCCGTCGAGGTCGCAGCGGAAGACCATCCCTTCCTGGTACGGCTTGCGGGAGTCGTTGATCTCGTTTCCCATCTTGTCGACGATCGGCTTGCCGTCCTTATCGCGGATCTGCCGGCCCGCGTTGCCGAAGTTGAAATAGAGCTTGCCGTCGGGCCCGAAGACGAAGGCGTGGATGCCGTGGTCGTGCTGCGTCCCGGCGATTCCGGAGAACATCAGCTCCTTGCGGTCCGCCTTGAGGTCGCCGTTGTCGTCATAGAAGTTCCAGACCTTGTCGCCGACGGAGACGATGACCCGGTTTCCCAGGACACAGATCCCGTGGGCCGTGTCGACTTCGCGCCCTTGATAGAAGACGTGCGTCTTGTCGCTCACGCCGTCCTCGTTCGTGTCTTCGAGGACGAGGATTCGGTCCCCTTCCGGACGCTCGCCGCTGCGGTGGCGATAGTTCACGACTTCGCAGACCCAGACCCGTCCTTTGTGGTCGACGTCGATGTCACTCGGGCTCAGCAGCGTCGGTTCGGCGGCGAACAACGTGGCGTCGAGCCCTTCGGCGACGTCGAGCTGCGCGACGGCGAGGGTCGGTTCGCGGTCCCCGCCCCCCGTTTTGGCCGCGGCGAATCCCGCCGGCGGCGCCTCGGTGAAGACGTGGAACTGGACGGTCGATCCGCAGCCCTGCCGGCTGCCGCCATCGTCGATGCCGCAGCGGGCCTTGAAGCGGGTGAACTTGTGGCCGTCCGGCAGGTCGAAGGCGACCACCGAGTTGGCGTGCGTGCCGATGCCGTATTCGACGGTCTTGCCGTCGATGGTCAGCGGTCCGCCGTTGCAGTTCTGTCCCGCAGTCGGCTGGCCGAAGTCGCTCGTTCCGGAGCGCCACTTGAGGTCGGTCAGCTTCTTCTCCCCCTCCGGCCCGACCAGCCGCGGCTCGGCCCAGTCGGCCCAGTCGCAGCCGAAGCCGTCACCGCCGTCGGTGACGACGAGATAGAGCTGCTTCGCTCCGGTGATGTCGGCGTCGAGTGTGGCGGAGTGCCCTTCGGACTTCGTCGAGACGATTCCGGTCGATCCGGCCGCCTTCGTCCCCGGCTTGCCGGCGGCCTGGGCCGGCGCGGCGGCGGGAGCTGCCGCTGCCTTCTTCGGCTGTCCCTTGGGATCGAGGTTCTGCTCCAGCTGGTCGGCGGTCGGAGTCGGGCTGACGAAGCCTTCCTTCGGGACCTCGGCATGAGCGGTCCAGGCGATCGCATTCAGGACGAGCTTGCGGAAGTCGTCGTTCTGCCAGTTGCGATGGAAGTGGGCCCCGGTGAAGCCGAAGCCGCGTCCCTTGCCATCCGCCCGTTCGGCGGCCCAGGCCATGTGCTGCGGCTCCTTCTTCTCGAGGACCGCTTCCCGGACCGCCGGGTTGCCGCTGTGCGGGCCATCGGGACGGCTGAGCGTCTCGCGCGGCGGGAGGGCGGTCAGGATCGGCGTCACCCCTTCCATGTTGGGGCGGAACCGCATGTGGTAGTACCACTCGTCGTTGATCTCGAACGGCTTCACGCCCCGCGTCACCGGATGGTCCGGA
This sequence comes from Planctomyces sp. SH-PL14, assembly GCF_001610835.1. NCBI lineage: Bacteria > Pseudomonadati > Planctomycetota > Planctomycetia > Planctomycetales > Planctomycetaceae > Planctomyces > Planctomyces sp. SH-PL14. Next base: position 8,192,170 of record NZ_CP011270.1, read on the forward strand.
AGCTTCTCGAACTTGCCGAGCCAGTGCGGGTTGACCGACCAGTTCGCTTCGAAGTAACCGCCGATCCACTTGAGGAGGGCGTTCCCCGCTTCACCCGCCGGGATTTCGACGGCGTAGTGGATGCAGACGAGGCCGACGCCGCGGCTCATCACCTTGTCGAAGTCCTTGATGACCGGGACGAGGTAGTGTCCCCCGCCGCCATCGCAGTAGGAGACGACGGTGTCGGCGTTGTCGAACGCCGTCATGTCCTTCGGAAAGCCGTTCGAGTAGACGGTCGTGACGATCGGCGTGCCGGCCGCTTCGGCCGCCGCTTCCAGGCTCTTGGCAAGCAGGCGGCAGCCGGCGTTGTGCTCGTGCTCCCGCGGGGCGTGGCTGGGACGTCCGGCGACGAAGACAACCTTCTTCCCTTCGGCCAGCGGCAGCCGCTTGAGGCGGATGTCCTTGAACTCAACCTTCTGCGGCGGGCCGGAGTGAAGCTGGAGGGCGAAGAGCCCCTTCCGTTCACCCTGCTTGTTCGTGTCGCCGCCGGGGTCCTTCTGGGCGTCGATCACCTCGGCGGTCACCTCGTTGTTGACCTTGAGGGTGATGTGGTTGCCGCGGGCGATGATCGTGTACTCGTTCCAGTCCCCCTTCTTGATCTTAGCGAGGAGGGCCTCGGCGCTGCCGAGGCTGCTTTCGGTCCGCTTGCCGTCCTGGGCGATCTCGGTCTTCTGGCCCCGCTTGGCGAGGACCGCCCGGCCGTGCTCGTCGTAGAGCGCTCCGACCCAGTTGCCGGCCAGGTCGATGTCCGCCTGGTAGCCGACGACATGGCCGTCCGGAAGCTGCTGGCTGCGGAACTGGAGGCCGCTGTTAGCCGCCTTCTCGTCGGTCCCGGTGAGGCGGAACATGAGGCGAATCTCGAAGTCGTCGACCTCCCCCTGGTCCCACACGAGGAACGTGTTGTGGTCGAGCGGCTTCCCCTTGGCTTCGCCGACGATGATGCCGTCTTCGACGCGCCAGTAGTCCATCTCTCCGCGCCAGCCCTCGAGGGTCTTGCCGTCGAAGATCGGCGTGAAGCCTTCGGTCGCCGGGACGTCGTTGACCAGGACCGGCTGGTTCACGGTCCTCTTCTGGGCGGGGGCGTCGCCCGCGTTCGGCAGCGGAGCCTGTGCGACGACGGCATCAGCGCGGCGGACATCGTCGGCGATGCCCAACCGACCGAGGGAGACGGTCACGGCCAGTGACCAGAGGAACGAACGGAGCTGCATGAGGACCATTCCGCTAACGGGATGAGAAGAGCGTAATCTCAAGCGGGCGGGGACGTTCCCCCCTGCCCGGTCGGGAGTCTAACCCATCAGCCAGCGGCGATCCCAGCGTGCCGTCACTTTTGTTCGTCGCGGAGCCGCTCGGCTTCTTTCATGAGCGAGCGCTGAGCGGCGCGGAGCCGCGACATCTTCGATTGCGTGTTGACGCGGATGGAGAGGAAATCGCCGATGGCGAGCAGGATGACCCAGAAGGTGAGGAGCAGGACGCCGGACCAGTAGACCGCGAACCAGAAGGTGGCGGCGACGCGGTTCCCCTTGCCGTCCCGTCCCCAGGGGATGACGAGATCGCCGATGATGATCAGGATCCCGATGAAGCAGATGAGTGCGGAGGTCTGGACGCGGCGGCGGAACTGACGACGGGCGAAGTCGAGGTCTTCGAGCGGGATCGACTCTTCGCGGATCTGCTCGCGGCGGGTCTGCACCTGTCGCCAGATCGTTCCGCCTCCGAAGGCGAGGAGCAGCGATCCGGCGATCAGCGCGGGGACTTCGGCAGCGGTCAGGGGCATGCGCTCTCCAGGGAGCGGAGATGACTCGGGGCGGCGGCGCTCGTCTTCAAGCCTTCTTGTTCGCGCGGATCGCCGCCATGATCTCGGCCGGGGACTTCGGCTTGTCCGCCTTCGGAGCGGCGGGGGCCTCGGCCGGAGGAGCCGGAGCCGCTTCCGCGACGGGGGCTTCGGCCGCAGGAGCGGCTTCCGCAGGCGGGGCGGCTTTCTGGGCTCCCTGCTGCCGGATCAGTTCCATTGGGGAGAGCTTCTTCCCGGCGTCGGCGGCCGGTGCCGCGGCGGCCTTCGGGGCGCCCTGCTGGCGGGCGAGCTCGAGGGGGGAGAGTTTCTTCCCTTCGCCGGCGTCGGCTCCGGCGGGCTTGGGGGCTCCCTGGGCGCGGGCGAGTTCCAGCGGGCTCTTGCCGGCCGCTTTGGCGGGGGCCGCGGCTTTGGCCGGGGCGGCGGGAGCGGCTGCGGCGGCTGGTTTTTCCTTCTTCAGCGGGGCGTCGACGACGCGGAGGAAGGAGGGGTCGATGTCGTACCAGCTGATGTCGACGGCTCCGTCGAATTCGACGAGGGCCCGGCAGTTCATGTTGACGGTCCGGACGGTTCCGGTGAGTCCGGAGAAGCGTCGGAGTTCGGGGACTCCGTCGGCCACGACGACGAACCGGTCGGTGAGGTCCTTCTTCAGTTGTTCAGCGCGGGCGATCGACATGACTCTCAACGGTGGGGGTGTTGGATGGGTGTCATCGTCCCGGGAGCCCGGGTGGATTGGATTCTTGATCAAGGGGTGAATGAAATCAAGGTGCTCTCAATATGGGGAGAGCGGCAGGCGAACGATTGGCCACATCGGGGGTCCAGAGGGACCCTGGTGGGGGATGCAAGGGGGCAACGCCCTCTTGCCCGCCGGAGGCCTGGCTCGTCGGAAACTGTCGGAAGGAGATCCTGTCCAAGCGCGGACACCGTGTCGTATGCCCCTTCACCAACCCGCGGGGATTGCAAAGCCAACGGTGTATTGTGAGGGAGTCCTCAACGCTGGTGCCACAAAAGGGACATCCGTTGTGTACCACGGTTCCTCATCGAAAATGCCTCCGGCGGCAAGGGGGTGAGACCCACTTGACCCCAGCGGCCGTCGCACGTTGGGTTTGAGCGAGCCGAGCTGTGCCGGCAAGGACGCGGGATAAGCGATGCCGCGCCCTTCAACTTTCGCGGAGGACACGAAAGACTGAGGATGGCGGGGCTCGACGGGCCTCCAAACCCAAGCGTCCCAGCAACCGAGCATTGTTGTGCAGCGTTCCCCCGTCTCAGTTTGGTTCCGGCTCGCCGGACTCGCCGCGGCGCTCTTCTGCGTCACGGCGACCGCGTGGGCGGCGGCGGGAGTCGGCGATCAGAACCATCCGCTCAAACGCTGGCTCGGCCGGTACGGCCTCGTTCTGATCGCGGTCGAGGCGGCAGTCGTCGTCGCGGCCACGATCCTCGGAATGATCGTTCCCGAAACGGAGGCAACGACCGTCGCGCCCCCCGATAGCCCGACGGACGAGAGCGCGACGGAGGGGCCGCGGTCCGAATCGTCAGCAACGTGACCCACACGGGCGGAAAACGAACCGGCCCCGCGAACGAGTCCGTCGCGGGGCCGGCGTGAACAGCAGAGCGGAAACTCTCACCGGTTCAGTTGCTCCCGGGCGAGTCCGAGGGAGCCGCAGGGGCCGGGGCGGGCTTCGTGCGTCCCGGCGCAAACGTCATTCTTGAAAAGAAACCGCCCTTTCCTTCCGCCTTCACTGCGGGAGGTCCAGTGCGGACAGGGAGTTCGGCCCGCGCCTCGGCGGAGGCGTTGGCTTCCGTTCGCTGACGAGCGCGGAGCGGAGGGGCCTCGAATGGCGACGTGAACTCCGAGCGGGCCGTGTTGTCGAGCCCCGTCTGCAGGGAATGCCCGTTCCGGCGGACTTCCGTTCCGGCGGCAGCGGCCTCTTCGAGCCCTGCCTCCATCGCGCGACCGGCGCGGCGGGTCTGGATCTCGGAATCGGCCTGGACCTCGGCCCCGGCCCGGAACGTCGTGTCAGCCGCCTCTTCGACGTCGGTCTGCGTCCGGAATCGGACCTCGTCGGCCGTCCGCACGGAACGGTCGAACGTCCCGTTGGCCCGGGTTTCGGCATCGGCTCCCACCTGGCGGATGCGGCGCACCGACGGATCGAGCCGGCGCTCCGTCTGGACGGTGCCGCGGATCCGCCCCCGCGCACGACCGTCGATCTCGACGGGGGCGATGGCGGGATCCGACAGGGTCTGCAGCTCAACATCGCTCGCCTGCGTCACCTCAGCCCCGGTCTCGGGAGCCGTCGGAGCCGGCTCCATGGGCGAAGCCGGATCCGAAGGCGAAGTCGGAACTTCGCCCGCTTCCCCGGGACGGTCGCGACCGAGGACCTCGGCGCGGTGCTCGTACTGGGCACGGGCGGTCGCTTCGAGATGGTCTGCCTGGGCCAGCAGTTTGGCATCGCCGGACGCCAGGGCTCTGTCCCGCATGCGGTCGATCTGCGCCAGGCGATGATTCAAATTGAGCTCAGCCTGATGAACCGCGCGGTCGCGACCGGTGAACATGACGTTCCCGCGGCTGGCGTTGGCGCGTAGGTTCACCCCCGCCTCTTCCCCCGCTCCAGCCTCCGTTTCGGTCGTTCCTGCCGTTCCCTGTGTGAAGAGCCCCGTCCGGGCATTGGCGCGGGCCTGCCCCGTCGCGGACGCCCGCGAGCCTGCGGTCGAGAGACCGACGTTGGCGCCCCCGCGGGCGCTGACCCCGTTTCCTGTCGTCCCGCGAACCGCCTGAGCCGGGTTCATCCCGCGGACGGTCGAGGTGGCGTTGAGCCGCGCAGCGGCCCCCATGGATCCCGCCCCTCCGACTCCGCCAGCGGCTCCTCCTGCACCTCCCGCTCCCGCTGCACCACCGCCACCGCCTCCCCCGCCAGCCCCGCGAAGGAGGCCGCCCGCCGTTCCGCCCGGCTGGGCCTGCGCCACGGCGGCGGAGAGCAGCAGAGCGGCCGCGCTCCCTGTCCATCGAGTCCATTCCATTCGCTTCATGACTTCCTCCGGAAGGTGATGGAACAGGGTGTTCTGTTCCGGGCGCGGAACGCGGCGACCTCGTGCTTTGCCGTCCGCAGGGGACGAACCGGGCGCGAGGGTGGCCCGCCGGACAATGGAACCGCGAACCGATCGGCGGCGAGCGTTTTCCGGAACCCCCGCTTCTGTCAACGGCGGTTGCCGTTGCCGCGGCGAAAGCGGCACCGTCTGCTGGTGAACGGCTTTCAGGGCGATACGGCCAAATGATGCGGCCTGCGGAAAGGTGACGCGAAAAGCCAAATTGACCCGTCCTCCGAACTGCCGGTAGGGTCCGGTTTCCATCCTCTCGGAGGGGAAACGTTGGTATCGCCACTGACTGGTCGAGTTCGATTCGTCTGGACTCTCGCGGTCGTCAGCCTGATCTGGGTGGCGGAACCCGTGTTCGCCCAGTCTTCCTCCGGCCTGCCGCTGGCATCGCGGAGCCCGGCTCCCGCCGGTCGCGACGAGATCCTCGACTACCTGCGGCGAAGGGTGATCGAGCGGCCGGATGACGCTCAGGCGTGGCGGATGCTGGGGAAGTCGCTCGCCGAGCGGGGAGATCCGGAATCGGCCCGCGAAGCCCTGGAGCGAGCCCTCACCCTCGAACCGACGAACGCGGCCGCGCACTACGACCTCGGACGCCTGCTCGAGAAGGAGGGGGAGGCGCAGAGCGCGGCCAATCACCTGGCCCGCGTCACCTCCCTCGTCCCGGAGAGCGAGTACGCAGCCGAAGCCCGGCGGCTGCTCGAGACTCTTCCGGTTCCGACGGAGGATGAGTCGTTCGTTCTGGCGAGTTACGAGATCAAGCGGTTCGACGGCTCGGAGCTGACGAACGACCTGGAGGTTGACGCCCTCCGCGCGATCGAGCCCCGCGATCCCCTGTCGATGCGGATCGAGACCGGGGTGCTCTACAACACGAACGTCGCCCTTTCGCCGACGAACCGGAACTTCGTCGCGGACGGCGCGGGGAGTCCGCAGGTCGTCTTCAATCCGAGCGCGGAGTACCGGATCGTCAACACGGACGACTGGCGGGCCGGCCCGCTGGGGACGGGGTACTTCACGATCAACAACGGGGAGTTCAGCGACCTCAACCTCCAGAGCTATCTCGGCGGGCTGTTCGTCGAGCGGTCGCTCCCGGTCGATGGGGCCACGCTCGTGCCTCGGCTCCAGTATGCCTACACGCTCGACCAGTTCGCCGGCTCGACGTTCGGACGGCGACACGCCGTGGCCGCGTCGCTGACCTCCGTGTGGGACAACCTCGACACCACCGTGGCGTACTACTCGGTCGACTCGACGAACCTCAAGAGCGACGGTGGGAATCCGTCGATCACGTCTCAGGATGGCGTGACGCAGGCGGTGGGGATCGCGCACACGTGGTGGCTGGACCGCCGCGAGATCCGCTCGGCGACGCTCGGGGTCGACGGCCAGAGGGCGGACCTGGAAGGAAGCGACTTCGCCTTCGACGCGGCCTTCGTGTACGGCGCCGCGGTCTTCCCGCTGACGGACATCCTGACTCTGACGCTCGAAGGGGGAGGCGGCTATCGCGATTACTACGCCGCCCCGTCTCCCCCGTCGAGGAACCAGACGATCCTCCGGGGCAGTTCGCGCCTCGAGCTCGCGCTGACGGAGCACTGGACGGTGGCCGGGGTCTTCTCCGCGGAGCGGCTCGACTCGGCGGAAGAGACGCTCCGGACCAGCCGGCTCATCGGGGGCATTCTGGCGATCTATCAGTATTGATACGTCGGGTGCCGCGACATCCTACGTGACATCCTTTCGAACTTGTTCCACCCGGGCAGCGGGCTTAACGTGAATCGCTCGCGGTTCTCTCTTCTCTGGCGGGGCTGGTCTCCGCGCGACCATCGTGCGGGCTCGGAGACAAACCCTGGGAATGGCTCCGGCCAGGATGAGGGAGCAGAACTTCTTGCAGGGGCTCTGGATTTGCTTCCCAAGGGCGTCGGCTTCGGTCCCAGTCATCCCGCACGGCGCGTCATTTGCTCCCTAAGTCTGCACGCACAAAGATTTTCAACTCGGTTTTTCACTCGCGAGTGCAGCCTTACATGCGCCACGGATCTGGACGCCGGTATCCGATCGGAGCGGAGCCGATGGCCGGAGGGGTTTCCTTCCGCGTCTGGGCCCCGCAACGCCGCCGCGCGGCGGTCGTCATCGAAATGCCGGAATCACGGACGGTGGACCTCGCCTCCGAAGGGAATGGGTACTTCAGCGGACTGGCCGAAGAAATCCACGGCGGCGCGCTTTACCGCTTCCGTCTAGACGACGATTCGTTTCTCTATCCCGACCCGGCGTCGCGGTTTCAGCCTTCCGGTCCGCATGGTCCGTCGCAGGTCGTTGATCCCTCCGCATTCCGATGGACGGACTCCGATTGGCGCGGATGCCGCCTCGCGGGGCAGGTCCTCATGGAGCTGCATATCGGGACCTTCACCCCCGAGGGGACCTGGTCCTCTGCGGCGGAGCGGTTGACGGATCTTCAAGAGGTCGGCATCACCTGCGTTGAGGTCATGCCGGTGGCGGACTTCGCGGGGGAGTTCGGCTGGGGTTACGACGGGGTCAACTTCTTCGCCCCGACGCGGCTCTATGGAACGCCGGACGACTTTCGAGCGTTCGTCGATCGAGCCCATTCGCTCGGGCTCGGTGTGATCCTCGATGTGGTCTACAACCACTTCGGGCCCGACGGGAACTACATCCACGCCTTCAGCAAGGATTACTTCACGGACCGTCACAAGACCGACTGGGGGGAGGCGGTCAACTACGACGACCACAACAGCGCCGCGGTCCGGGAGTTCGTCACCACGAACGCGGCCTACTGGATTGACGAGTTCCATCTCGACGGCCTGCGGCTCGACGCGACGCAGAACATCTACGACAGCTCAAGCTCGCACATCCTGACAGAACTGACCGCCGCGGCGCGGACGGCGGCTGGAGAGCGGGCGATCATCGTTGTGGCAGAGAACGAGGAGCAGAAGATCTGCCACGTCCAGGGTCCCGAAGATGGGGGCTATGGCCTCGACGCCCTGTGGAACGACGACTTCCACCACACGGCGGTCGTCGCCCTGACCGGACACTCCGAGGCCTACTACTCCGACTACAAGGGGACGCCGCAGGAGTTCATCTCGGCAATCAAATGGGGATATCTCTATCAGGGGCAGTGGTACCTCTGGCAGAAGAACCGCCGGGGGACGTCGAGCCTCACGACCGAGCCTCCGGCGTTCGTGACGTTCCTCGAGAACCATGACCAGATCGCCAATTCCGGGAAGGGGCAGCGGGTCCACCAGATGGCGAACCCTGGCCAGTATCGGGCCCTGACCGCCCTGTTCCTCCTCAGCCCCGGGACGCCGATGCTGTTCCAGGGACAGGAATTTGCCTCGTCCGCGCCGTTCTTTTACTTCGCGGAGCACCGCCCGGACCTGGCGCAGCTCGTTGCGAAAGGCCGGAAAGAGTTCATGGCGCAGTTTCCGAGTCTCGCGTCGCCAGAGATGCAGAAGCGGATTCCCAATCCGGCCGCTCGGCTGACATTTGAACAATCGCGGCTCGACTGGAAGGAGCGCGAACGCCACGTCGAGGCGGTGGCGCTGCACCGCGACCTGATCCGGCTTCGGAAAGAGGACAAGGTCATCGCCAAGCAGTCGTCAAATCTCGACGGAGCGGTTCTCGGCCCCCACAGCTTCCTGATCCGCTTCTTCGGCGACGATGGCTACGACCGGATGCTGTTGGTGAACCTGGGGCGCGACACGCACCTCTCCCCCGCGCCGGAGCCGCTGCTGGCCGAACCGGCCGGTTGCGATTGGGAAGTGCGGTGGTGCAGCGAGGACCCACGCTACGGCGGCCTCGGAATTCCCCCCCTCCAGAAAGACCGGCATTGGTTCCTTCCGGGGAACGCGGCGGTGTTTCTGGCGGCGGTTGCGAAGGAGAAATCGTGATGGATGTCACACGGAAGATGCCTTGGAAGCCCGGTTCGATGGACGAGAGCGAACCGCTCGTGACGCGGGAGTGGCTCGTCACCAACGGACTCGGGGGCTACGCCTCGGGGACCGTCGCCGGAGTCGCAACGCGCCGCTACCACGGCCTGCTGATCGCCGCCCACCCGGCCCCGCTCGGCCGGATGATGATGCTCAATCATCTCTCGGAACAGTTGCGGCTCCCGAGCGGAGAGACGGTCCTGCTCAGTGGCGAAGAACGGGTCCCGCAGCTGCAACTGCACGGCGCGCAGTACCTGGACGAATTCCGACTGGAGATGGGGCTGCCGGTCTGGCGTTATCGCGTCGGCGAGTTCGTCCTGGAGAAGCGGCTCTTCATGCCGCATCACGAGAACACCTCGCACATCGTCTACCGCCTCGTCGAAGGGAAAGGGACCGTCCGGCTCAAACTGATGCCGAGCGTCCACTTTCGTTCCCACGACGCATACGTCAGCGCGCCGATTCCCCCCCGCTTCGAGCTGCGGGCGATCGACGACCGGTTCGAGCTGTTCGCCGGGGACGACCTCCCGACGCTCCGCCTGACCACGATCGGCGAGCGGCCCGCGTTCACAATCGAGCGGCGGTTCCTCCGCGAGATGCTCTACCGGATCGAGGAGAGCCGCGGGTACGACTCGGTCGGCGACCTGTGGAGTCCCGGCTACTTCCGCTTTGACCTCTCCGTGAATCACGACGCCGTCGTGACGGCCTCGACCGAGTCGTGGGACCATATCCTGGCGATTCCTCCAGCCGAGGCGCTGCAGGCCGAACTGAAACGTCGCGACCGGCTCATCCATACCGCTCCGGTCCCCGCACAAACTGGCCTGGGCCCCGAACTGGTCCTCGCCGCGGATCAGTTCCTGATTCGCCCCGTCGGCCGTGTTCAGGACCTGGCGGTCGCCAAGGCCTCAGGGGACGAACGTCGCACCGTCATCGCCGGATACCACTGGTTCACCGACTGGGGCCGCGACACGATGATCAGCCTCGAAGGGCTGACCCTGTCGACCGGCCGGCATGCCGAGGCGGGGTACATTCTCCGGACCTTCGCCCACTACATCCGCGACGGCCTGATCCCCAACATGTTCCCCGAGGGACAGAAGGAGGGGCTGTACCATACCGCCGATGCGACGCTGTGGTTCTTCCATGCCCTTGACCGCTACGTGACGGTCACGGGCGACGTCGCGACGCGAAAGCAGATCCTGCCGCAGCTCGTCGACATCTACGACCACCACGTCCGCGGGACGCGGTTCAAGATCGGTGTCGACCCCGCCGACGGTCTGTTGCGGCAGGGGGAGGTCGGATACCAGCTCACCTGGATGGACGCCAAGATGGGGGACTGGGTCGTGACTCCCCGCCGCGGCAAAGCGGTCGAGATCAACGCCCTCTGGTACAACGCGGTCCGGCTGCTGGAGCGCTGGGTCCGCGAGGATCGGGGGATGGCGGCCGCCGAGCCGTTCCGTGACGAAGGGGACCAGATCCGGGACTCCTTCAACCGCCGGTTCTGGAACGAGAAGACCGGCTGCCTGTGGGATGTCATCGACGGCGAGACGGGGGACGACCCCGCCTGCCGCCCGAATCAGCTCTTCGCGATTGCGCTGCCGAATCCGGTCCTCGACGAGAAGCGTTGGAAGCCGGTGGTCGACACCGCGCGCCGGAAGCTGCTCACTCCCGTCGGTCTGCGGTCCCTCGCACCCGACGATCCGGAGTACAAGCCGAACTATCATGGCGACCTGCGGACCCGCGATGCCGCCTATCATCAGGGGACTGTCTGGGGCTGGTTGATCGGCCCCTATGTCGATGCCGCTCTTAAGGCGTACCCGGACGACCGCCGCGGAGCGCGGCAGGTGCTGGAGGGCTTCTCCACCCATCTCGGCGAAGCCTGCATTGGCTCGATCAGCGAAGTGTTCGACGCCGAATCGCCGTTCCTGGCTCGCGGTTGTTGCGCCCAGGCCTGGAGTGTCGCGGAAGTGCTGCGGTGCTGGATCAAGACCGAAGGGGGGACGCCGTGATCGGGCTTGTCTCCGCTCCTGACCTCGAGAAGGAGGTGCTGCCGATGCGCCGCGATGGGGAACCTGCTGCCGCCGCCTCCTCGGACGAAACGTTGGGCGAACGCTCCCGGGCGACCCCCCTGGTGGACGAGGTCCTGGGACGGCTTCAGGAGCGGCGGACATGGTCCGCCACCTATCGGCTGCAGATGCGGAAGGAGTTCGGTTACTCCCCCGCCGCCGCCATCGTCGACTATCTGGCGGACCTTGGCGTCAGTCACGTGTACTCCTCGCCCCAGCTGCAGAGCCGTTCGGGGAGCGCGCACGGTTACGATGTGACGGACCATTCCCATCGCAACACGGAACTCGGGGCTGAGGCCGACTACAGCGCGTTCGTCGCCAGGCTCCGGGAGAACGGCCTGGGCTGTCTGCTCGATATCGTTCCGAACCACATGTGCGTCGCGGGAGACGCCAACGGCTGGTGGCTCGATGTCCTGACGCACGGTCCGGCGTCGCGGTTCTCGCACTACTTCGACATCGACTGGGAACCGGTCAAGCGGGAGTTGGCGGGGAAGGTCCTGCTGCCGGTTCTGGGCGACTTTTATGGGAAGGTCCTCGAGGCGGGGCAACTTCCGATCGAGTTCGACGAGGGGCGGTTCTTCGTCCGGGTCTACGAGGCCCGGCTTCCGATCGATCCGCGGACCTCGGATGAGATCCTGCGAAGCGGCCTCGATGAGTTCGCGGCGACGGCCGGCCCCGAGGCGGCCGACGTTATCGAGCTTCAGTCGATCCTGACCGCGATCCAGCACCTTCCTCCAAGGCACGCGACTGCGCCGGAGAAGGTCGCGGAGCGATACCGCGAAAGTGTCGTGATCTCGAACCGGCTGCAGCGATTGGCCAGTGACTCATCGCGCGTCGCCGAACATGTGCAGAGCGCGGTGGCCCGCATCAACGGCCGGGCCGGCGATCCGCCGAGCTTTGACGCCCTGGACCGGCTGCTGCTGTCGCAGGCGTACGCGCTGGTCTATTGGAAGGCCGGTTCGGATGAGATGAACTACCGGCGGTTCTTTGACGTCACGGAACTGGCGGCGGTCTGCACCGAGAGCGTCGATGTCTTCGAGGCGACGCACGACGTCGTCCTGAAGGCCGCCGTTGCCGGCGAGGTAGATGGATTTCGCATCGACCACATCGACGGGCTCCTTGCCCCGACCACTTACCTGTGGCGTCTACAGTGGGCGTTTCTCGAGCGGCTTGGAAAGCGCGTGTTCGACGATCGCCTTTCCGATGAAGAATCGTGGGAGGAAGTCCGGCCGGACTATCTGGCCCGCCTGCACGAGCGATTGGCTGGCCCCGCTCCGCAGTCCTTGTTTCTCCAGGACCGTCAGGAGAACAAGGCCGCCGATTCCCCTGCGAATTCCGGATCGCCTGTTCCACCCGCTGCCGCGTTTCTGGATTCCCCGGAGATCGATGTCGCAGCCCCCCCGGCGGGCCCGACCGATCCGAGCGTTCGCGACGGCGCGCTTCCGCTCTATGTCACCGTCGAGAAGATCCTCGGACCGTCCGAGGACCTTCCGCCGGAATGGCCCGTGGCGGGGACCAGCGGCTACGACTATCTCAATCAGATCAACGGTCTGTTCGTCGACCCCCGTGGCTTGCGGACGCTGCATCGGCACTACGAGCGGTTCGTCGATCTCAAGGAGGATTTCCACGAGACCGTCTACCTCAGCAAGCGTCTGATCCTCAGCAGCGCCATGCAGAGCGAGGTCCAGCTCCTGGCGCATCGGCTCGACCGGCTGTCCCATCGGCATCGCCGCTCGCGGGACTACACGCTCCAGGCCCTCCGCGCCGCGCTTCGCGAAATCATCGCCTGCTTCTCGGTGTACCGGACGTACATCCACGATGGATACGTCTCGGAGATCGACCGCAAGATCGTTCAGCGGGCGGCGGCGATGGCAAAACGCCGGAACCCCGCACTCGAGTCGTCGGTCTTCGATTTCGTTCGCGATGTCCTCCTGCTGGAGCAGCCGCTCGACCTGAACGAAGACGGACGCCGCGAGCGGGACTTGTTCGTCGGCCGCTTCCAGCAGGTGACGAGCCCCGTCATGGCCAAGGGGGTCGAAGACACCGCCTTCTACCGGTACGTCCCGCTGCTCTCCCTGGAAGAGGTCGGCGGGGAGCCGATCCATGCCGTCACGTCGATCCAGTCCTTCCACGATCAGAACGTCGCCCGGCAGGCCAAATGGCCCGGAGCCCTGCTGGCGACGACGACGCATGACACGAAGCGGACCGAAGACGTCCGCGCGCGGCTCAGCGTCCTGAGCGAGGCGCCGGGCGAGTGGCGCTCGGCCCTCCAGCGGTGGACCCGCCTTAATCGTCGGTACCGCCGCGAGGTCGACGGGCTCCCGGCCCCGAGCCGCAACGACGAGTGGCTGTTCTATCAGACGCTCGTCGGGATCTGGCCGCTCGTCGCGCCGGACGAAGAGCAGCTCAAAGAGCTGACCGCCCGCCTGATTCAGTACATGGAGAAGGCGACCCACGAAGCGAAGCTGCGGACGAGCTGGATCAGTCCGAACCCCGCCTACGACGACGCGGTCCGGCAGTTCGTCACGGAAGTCCTGGCGGATCGGTCGGGACGGTTTCTCGCCGACGTCGAACGGTTTGTCCGATCGATCGCCCCGGCGGGACTCTGGAACTCGGCGTCGCAGGTCCTCCTGAAGACTCTCTCGCCGGGGATCCCGGACCTCTACCAGGGGCAGGAGCTGTGGGACTTCAGCCTCGTCGATCCCGACAACCGGCGTCCTGTCGACTATGACCTCCGGCGGAAACTCCTCGGCGAGTTGCGCTCGCGGATTACCTCTCCGGCCGATCGTGGCGACTTCGCGCGGGAACTGGCCGCCGCCCCGGAGAATCCGCTGCTGAAACTCTATGTGACTCACGCGGCCCTCCAGGTCCGGCAGTCGGATGCGTTCCTGGACGCCGAGTACGTGCCGCTCCCGGCCGAAGGAGACCGGGCCGGACACGTCTGCGCCTTCGGCTGGAGGCGACCGGGCTCCAAGGAATTCGACGTGATCGTCGTCGCTCCGCGGCTGGTGCATGCGCACGGCAAGTCTTCGGAGAGCCCGGTGGCCTCGCTCTGGAGCGACACGCGGATCCCGCTGCCGGATGTCGGGACGGGAGATTTCGTCAATGTGTTCACCGGCGGGGCGGTTGACGCCTCGACCGGAGAGGTGCGGCTGGAGCAGGCGTTCGCTGACTTTCCACTCGCACTGCTTTGTCCAGGACCGGCAGAGTCCGTCTGAAGATGTCCAGGCGACGGACGCACGAAGGAGCGCGCGTCCAGGGAAAACGAGAGAGAGGGTAGTAGGATATGGACGCGGGAAACGAGCAGAACACGCCGATGTCATCCGTCGCGGTCGGGACTTCCGACCAGGCCTCTGTCAGTGCAACGGCGTCCAGGAGTCCACAAGTGGAGTCGACGATGCGAGTCTGGCGCGGGCGGCCTTATCCCCTGGGAGCGACCTGGGACGGTAACGGCGTCAACTTTGCGATCTTCTCGGAAAACGCCGAGGCGGTCGATCTGTGCCTCTTTGACTCCGCGGACGCCACCGCGGAGTATCGTCGGATCCGGCTCACCGAGCGGAAGGACATGGTGTGGCACTGTTACCTGCCGGATGTCCGGCCGGGGCAGCTCTACGGCTATCGGATGCACGGCCCCTTCGATCCCGCGAACGGGCACCGGTTCAACTCGAACAAGGTCCTCCTCGACCCCTACGCCAAGGCGATCGGCCGCGACGTCCGCTGGGCCGACGAGCTGTTCGGCTACAAGTTCGACGACCCGAAGGCGGACCTCTCGATGGACGAGCGGGACAGCGCCCCTTTTGCGCCGCTCGGCCGCGTCATCGACACCGCCTTCACCTGGGGGGACGACCGCCCGCCGCGGACCCCATGGCACGAAACGATCATCTACGAGGCCCACGTCAAAGGCTTCAGCAAACTCAATCCGCACGTTCCGGAAGAGATCCGCGGGACGTATGCCGGTTTCGCCTCCGAGGCGGCGATCCAGTACCTCAAATCGCTCGGCGTGACCGCGGTCGAGTTCCTCCCGGTCTTCCACCGCCTCGACGACCGGCATCTGGTGGAGAAGGAGCTGACGAACTACTGGGGCTACAACACGCTGGCGTTCTTCGCTCCGGATACGCGGTACTCCTCGACCGGGACGTCCGACGAGACGATCCGCGAATTCAAGTCGATGGTCCGCACGCTCCACACCGCCGGGTTCGAGGTGATCCTCGACGTGGTCTACAACCACACCTGCGAGGGGAACCAGATGGGGCCGACCCTCTCCTGGCGGGGGATCGACAACGCCTCGTACTACCGGACTGCGCCGGACGCCCGGTACTACATGGACTTTACGGGCTGCGGCAACACCTTCCTGATGCGGCAGCCGCGGGTCCTGCAGTTCATCATGGACAGTCTCCGTTACTGGGTCACGGAGATGCATGTCGACGGGTTCCGCTTCGACCTCGCCAGCACGCTGGCCCGCGAGCTCTATGAAGTCGACCGCCTGGGGGCGTTCTTCGACATCATCCACCAGGACCCGATCCTCTCGCAGGTCAAGCTCATCGCCGAGCCGTGGGACCTGGGAGACGGCGGCTACCAGGTCGGCAACTTTCCCTCCCTCTGGTCGGAATGGAACGGGAAGTACCGCGACAACGTCCGCAAGTTCTGGAAGGGCGAAGGGGGAACGGCGAGCGAGTTCGCGACGCGGCTGTGCGGGTCCGCGGACCTCTACGAATGGAGCAGCCGCCGGCCCTACTCCAGCATCAACTTCATCACCTGTCACGACGGTTTCACGCTCAATGACCTGGTGAGTTACAACGGCAAGCACAACGACGCCAACGGCGAGAACAACCGCGACGGCTCCGACAACAACATGAGCTGGAACTGCGGCGCGGAAGGGGCAACCGACGACGCCGCGATCAAGGTCCTTCGCGAGCGGCAGAAGCGGAACATGCTGGCGACCCTTCTGCTTTCCCAGGGGGTGCCGATGCTGCTGGCCGGCGATGAGATCGGCAACACGCAGAGCGGCAACAACAACGCCTACTGCCACGACTCCGAGCTGACCTGGATCGACTGGAGCCTGACGGACTCGCAGAAGGAACTCCTGGCGTTCACGCAGAGCGTCATCGCCCTGCGGAAGATCAACCCAGTCTTTCAGCGTCAGAAGTTCTTCCAGGGTCGTTCGATCCGCGGCCAGGAACACCGCGACATCGCGTGGTATTCGCCCGACGGCCAGTCGATGACGGACGAGGCCTGGAACGCCGGCTTCGTGCAGTGCCTCGGCCTCTATCTCGACGGCGAGATGATCGGCGAGATCGACGCCCACGGCGAGCCGATCCGGGGCGAGAGCCTCCTGGTGCTGCTCAACGCCTACTACGACCGCCTCGATTTCACGCTCCCCGCCGTCACCGGCGCGTGCGGCTGGAAGACCCTCCTCGACACGAACAAGCTTCCCGAAGGGGACGAGCCGCTTCCAAGCGGCACGAAGTACATCCTGGGAGGACGGTCCCTGGCGGTGCTGCGGCTGGTTCCGCCGCCGCAGGAACAGGAAGAGAAACGCGAGCCCGCGACCTACGTGGCGAGCGAAGTCATCGACAAGGTCCCGATTTTGCAGATCGATCTCCCGCCGTCCGAAACCCGCGGCGGAACGACGATCAACCAGCCCTGAGAGAGCAGTGCCGGCATCCCGGCTCGCGGGAGGCGAAGCTCCCGCTGAGCCGCGCCGTGAGCAACGCCCCCTTGCGAAACCGCAATTGGAGAAGCCTCACTGATCCGTGTTTATCTGTGTTCATGTGTGGCCCGAAAGAGTTCTTTAGCCACGGATAGACACTGACGAACACAGATGCGGAGAAGAAGCGGCGATACGAGTGTGACGGGCCTCCTGTGTCGAGGAGAGAGCGATGCTGAAGCGCGAACCGCTGTGGTACAAGGACGCGGTCATCTACGAACTGCACGTCCGGGCCTTCCATGACAGCCTGGGCGAAGGGACCGGAGACTTCCGCGGTCTCTCGCAGAAGCTCGACTACCTCCAGGATCTGGGGGTCACGGCGATCTGGGTCCTCCCGTTCTATCCGTCTCCGCTCCGCGACGACGGGTATGACATCGCGGACTACACAAGCATCAACCGCGATTACGGGACGCTCGAAGCCTTCCAGGAGTTCCTGGAGGCGGCCCACGCTCGCGGCCTGCGGGTGATCACCGAACTGGTCATCAACCACACCTCGGACCAGCATCCCTGGTTCCAGCGGGCGCGGCGGGCCCCGCCGGGGTCGGTCGAGCGGGACTTCTACGTCTGGAGCGATGCCGCCGACAAGTACGCCGACGCGCGGATCATCTTCAAGGACTTCGAAACATCGAACTGGACGTGGGACAAGGTCGCCCAGTCGCATTACTGGCATCGCTTCTACTCCCACCAGCCGGACCTCAATTTCGACAACCGGGCGGTCTGGGACGCCCTCTTCCCGATCGCCGACTTCTGGCTCGGCATGGGCGTGGACGGCGTGCGGCTCGACGCCATCCCGTACCTCTACGAGCGGGAAGGGACGAACTGCGAGAACCTCCCGGAGACTCACGCCTTCCTGAAGGCGTTCCGCGCGCACGTCGACGAGAAGTGGCCCGACCGCATGCTCCTCGCCGAGGCGAACCAGTGGCCTGAGGATTCGATCGCCTACTTCGGCGACGGCGACGAGTGCCACATGGCGTTCCATTTCCCCGTCATGCCCCGCCTCTTCATGGCGATGCACACCGAGGACCGCCTCCCGATCATCGACATCATGGAGCAGACTCCGACGATCCCGGAGAACTGCCAGTGGGCGATGTTCCTCCGGAACCACGACGAGCTGACGCTCGAAATGGTGACCGACGAAGAGCGGGACTACATGTATCAGGCCTATGCGACCGACCCGCGGGCCCGGATCAACCTCGGCATCCGCCGCCGCCTTGCGCCCCTCCTGGGGAACAACCGTCGCCGGATCGAGCTCATGAACGGTCTCCTGTTCTCGCTCCCCGGCACGCCGGTTCTGTACTACGGCGACGAGATCGGGATGGGTGACAACATCTACCTCGGGGACCGCAACGGGGTCCGGACGCCGATGCAGTGGAGCGCCGACCGGAACGCCGGATTCTCGCGAGCGAACCCGCAGAAGCTCTACCTGCCGATCATCATCGACCCCGAGTACCACTACGAGGCGATCAACGTCGAGGCGCAGCAGAACAACCTCAACTCGCTCCTGTGGTGGATGAAGCGGCTGATCGGGATCCGCCGCCAGCACCGGGCCTTCAGCCGCGGAAGGATGGAGTTCCTCCGCCCCGTCAACCGTCACATCCTGGCCTTCCTGCGGATCACGGAGGACGAGACGATCCTCGTCGTCGCCAACCTCTCCCGCTTCGTCCAGTACGCGGAGCTCGACCTCTCTGCTTATGAAGGGGCGGCCCCGGTCGAGCTGTTCGGCGGGACGCGGTTTCCGCCTGTCGGGAAGTCGCCGTACTTCCTGATGCTTGGCCCGCACTCGTTCTACTGGTTTTCTCTCGCGCCGCAGATGGTCCCCTCCGGAACGGGAACGGGGGGAGCCGGCGAAGCGCCCGCGGAGGATCTCCCGGCGATCTTCCTCTCCCGACCCTGGGAGCAGCTTCCGACCGATCCGTCGCTCGACCAGCTCGAGCCGATCCTCCTTGGCGACCTGCGGCGATCCCGCCTGAGCGGCGGCGACGGACGGCCTCTCCGCAATCTCCGGATCTCGGACTGCGTGCCGCTCGCCTACGACTCGAAGATGGCGTACCTGCTGATCTGCGAGCTCGACATTGTCGGCGCTCGAGCGGAGCGGACTTGGATTCCGCTGTTGCTTATCGACGAGGAGATGGTGGCAGCGGGACTCGGGATGTCCGCCGACGCGCCGCCCCGCGTGCTGGCCCGCGTGGTCGGGCGGGCCGCCGGACTCCTCGTCGACGGCCGCTCGATTCCGTCGTTCGAGCGAGCCCTCCTGGACGTCGTCCGTGAGGGGCGGCAGCTTCGCGGACATGACAACGGGATCGTGACCGGCGTTCCCAACCGGTCGCATGCCCTGGCCGCGGACGATGTGGCGAACCTCCCCGTCCGGCCGCTGGCCCCGGGAGGCTCGTCGAGCTCCGTCCTCCTGGGCGAGCAGATCGTCCTGACGGAGTTCCAGCGGGTCGAAGTCACCCCGCGGCCGGAGCTCGAGCTCGGACGCTGGCTGACCGAGTCGCGGAGCTTTGCCTACGCCCCGCAGTGGCTGGGAGCGATCGAGTACCGGCGGCGGCGGGATGAACCGATGATCCTGGCTTCGGTCACATCGTTCGTGATCAATGAGGGGACCGCCTGGCAGCTGACGCTCGACGAGCTGAGCAGCTTCTTCGACCGGGTCCTTGCGCTTCCGGAGGCGCTCCGCGCCTCGGCTCCTCTGCCGGTGCGTCCGGAGTACGTCTCCCCTGCCCCGCTTCCCGTGTCTCCCTCCGCTCCCGGGCGGACGGATGCGGACCCCTATTCCGACATCGGAGCGGCGGACTCGGCTCCACACGCACTGGCTCCGGATGTCCTGGCGACGGTCGGCTCCTATCTCGAGACCGCCCGCTCGCTGGGCCGCCGCCTCGCCGACCTGCACATCGAGACCACGTCGGGTGTCGACGACCCGAACTTTGCTCCGGAGCCGTACGGGACCCAGTATCAGCGGTCCCTCTATCAGTCGCTGCGGAATCTCGCCGTGCGGACCCTGCACGAGCTCCGGGCGCGGCTGGACACACTGCCGGACGAGTTCCGCGCGATGGCCCAGGCACTTTCCAACTGCGAGCCGGCGATTGACCGTCACTTCCACCAGCTCGCGGAGCGGCCGATTCCGGCGTGGCGGGTCCGTATCCACGGAGACTGCCACCTGGGGCACTTCGTCCGCTCGGGACGGGAGCTCGTGCTGACTGATTTCGAGAGTGGCGGGCGTTCGGTCGGGGAGCGGCGGATCAAGCGGTCGCCAATCCGCGATGTCGCGGGGATGCTGCACTCGTTCGAGTACGTCTCGATCTCCGCCCTCAACGGCATCAGCAGTCGCCGGGGGCAGGCGGTCGGAGTCGTGCGTCCAGAGGATTATGACCTGCTCGCGCAGTGGCGGGACTTCTGGAGCGGCATGGTGAAGCAGACCTTTGCCGACGGATACCGCGAGGCGGTCGCCGGCCGCAAGTTCCTGGACCAGAGCCAGACAGACTTCGACCTCCTGTGCGACGCCTTCCTCCTCGAGCAGGGGCTCAAGGACGTGCTGCACCACCTCATCGACCGGCCGTCGACGGCCGGGACCGCTCTGGAGATCGCCCTGCGACACCTGGGGCGAATGCCTGATTCGACGCCTCCGCGGCGCGTCACCGACTAGCCCCGTCCGAAGTCATCGCGGAAGAGTTAAACACAAAGGCACAAAGAAGGCACAAAGTTCACCAAGGCATAACACCGCAACGCCAGACTTTGTGCTCTTGGTGACCTCTCGGTGTCTTTGTGTTTAACGAATACGCTCCGTCACGCCGTCCAGAGTTCCTTCAGGAGGCGGGTCACTTCGTCTGCCCCCTTGTCCGGGACGAGGGCCGTGTTGGCGATTCCCGCGACGACGCGCGTGAGATGGTGGTCGACGCGGCCTGTGGTTCCCGTGGCTCCCCACGTCGCACCCTCGGGAGCCGTGAGATAGACCGAGAACGTCCGATGTCCGCTGCCGGGGCGCTCGCCGATGACGTGGATCAGGGCCCGGCGGCCGTCGAGACCGGCGAAGAGGGCTTCCCCGATCCGGTACCCCGCCCTCACCCGTCCGGAGCGGACGACGAGATGCTCGGGGGCCACGCGGAAATTCTCCCGCAACAGGCTGGAGCGGAGCGTCTCGAGGAATGGCTGCAGCTGCTGACGGTCCATAATCGCCAAGGCGTTGAGGCCGTCTGAGATCACGACTTGGACGTCATAGCGTCCGGCGTGTCGTTCCTTGAGCGCGGCGAGCGACATCGCCGCGGGCTCGCTCAGCGTCTCCCCGGTTTCGGGATGCAGGATGTAGTCGCGGCGATCGGCTGACCGCGTCGCCAGGAGCGTGGCGGCCGGAATCGACGGGGTGAAGCGGTCGTCGAATTCGGCCCAGATGCTCTCCTTCGAGTCGTCGTAGATCCGGCGGATCTCCTGGCGAAGACGCGGCGCGAGGTCCGACGGCCGCTCTCCCCACCCTTCCGCGAGGAACAGGCCCCGCCCCCGGACGGCGGCCATGCCGGCCCGGCCTTCGGCGAGGATCGCGTCGTCCGGGCGGTCGTCGTGTTTCCGCCGGCAATACTGGAGGTAGACCCACAGCGGATCGCCGAAGTGCTCCGTCGGGCGGCCCGACTCGTCGATCACGCCGAGCTCCTGGAAGAACCGCCACATCCGGTCATTGACCTTGCAGCCGAACTTCTCCCGCAGCCGGACGTGGTCCTGGTAGCCGGTCGTCAGGTAGCCGAGCATCGGGTCGATCTTGGTCGGCAGCGCCATGAGGTAGGCGGGCTGGGCCGGGACGAGCTGCTCAAGGCACCAGTCGAGATCGTCGAGCGAGACGCTCATGTGGAGCGTCGAGCAGACGTCGAGACCGATGCACAGGCCGTGCAGCTTCCCCATAACGATGTCTTCGAGGCAGCAGCGGACGAGCTGCTCGCGGGTCCGGAAGACCTCGGGGCCGATGAACCCCGCCACGTCGTTGAGGTGGACCCACGGGCGTCCGGGGTGCCCCGCCCGGGCACGGGCCGCCGCTACCTTCTGCGAGAGGAGCCGCGCGAAGCCGTACTTCCGCGACTCGTGCAGCACCATGTCGAAGCCGTGGCCGTGGCCGTTCGTGAAGTCCGCCCCCTGGCCAGTCTCGAAGTACAGCCCGTACGGTCCCGTCCGGCTCTCGGCGTACCGGAGCATCTTCTCGAGCGTGAGATCGAAGGTTGCGTTGGCGGTGTCGCTTCCAGCGATGCTCTGGAACCAGAGTGCGGTCGATCCCGGCTCGGTTCGCTCGACCTCGGCCTGGACGTCGATATGCGCCAGGACGCAGTGCGGCAGGGCGTCCGTCAGCTCGAAGACTTCCAGGACCTCCCGCAGCGTCCGCTCGATCGCGGCGACCGATCTAGGGTCGCTGGAGACGGGGTTGTTTCCCAGGACCACGTCTCCGACTGCGTACGAGAACCCGCACAGGACCTGCCAGCGGATGTCGTCAACGTTGTCGGTTGGTGAATTGGGCTGGATCCGTGCGCCGAGGTATCCCTTCGCGCCGATCTGCGAGCCGGGGAGCGGATGGAAGACGCGGGCTCCGAGGGTGGTCAGCTCGGCGTTCGTCAGAAGCTTGACGAGGCAGCCGATGACGTCGCTCGACAGGCCCGGCAGGACCATGTGGATCGCCGGCTCGTCCTGGGTGAGGAGAAAGGTCTTGAGCTCCGCGAAGGTCCAGCCGCTCAGCCGCGTCTGCACGGCGGGGTCGAGGCTCGACTGGAGATGCCGGTAGAGATCGTCGATGAGGGGGGGATGGGCGTCGATCTCTCCGAGCTTCGTCTGGAGGAGGATCTGGCGTGCGTGGGACCGCTCGTTGTCATCGGCGGCGGCGACTCCGACGATCGCGTCTCCCTCCTTGAACTCGTTGGCGGAGCCGAGGATTCGCTTGTAGAGGGTGTCGTCGAACCGCCCGGTGACGCGCTGCACGTATTGGGCGACGCCTTCATCGGGCTGCGGGGAGGCGAGCGGATCGCGGCTTCCTTCGCCCCAGGCCCAGGGAGTCGACAGGAGGGCGAGCGAGCCGCCGGTGAGCGAGGCGATAAACTCTCTGCGGGTCCATGACGGCGCGGTCATTTGCTTCTCCGGGACCTTGCGACGCGCGAGCAATCGGATGATATCGCGAGGGGGCTATTGGGTGGAATTCGTGTACGACGACGTGCGGTTCAACATCGCTGGCTCAACCGGGGTCCAGGGGCTCGCCCTGGTGCGGAGTGCAGAGGGGCCTGTATCGTTTTTTGGGGCCCTTTGCCCGCCCGAGGCCTGACCGTCGAGAGATGTCTGAAGGAGCACGTGTCCAAGCGCGGACCACGTGCCGGATGCCCCCTCACCAACCCGTGGGGAGTCCAGAGCAGGCGTGGAGCCCTCGACGCCGGTTCCACAAAGGGGACGTCCGTTGCTTACCACGGTTCCTCATGGAAGCGCCTCCGGCGGCAAGGGGGTGAGACCCCCTTGACCCCAAGCGGCCGTGGCACATTGGGTTTGAGCTAACGCGCTACGCCGGCAGGGACGCAGTTCGAGCCGACGATCGCCGCACCCCGACCACTACGAGCCAAGATGGAATTCTCACCGGGAAGGCGCAATTTTAGACTGGCTCTCTGCGCGCCATTGCGGCACTTTTTGATCAGATCCGCGGCAGCCTCCGATCGCCCGTATGATCTGAAGGGGCGGCTTCAGCCGGCGCGTCCTAACAAACGTTCCAATGCGAGAAAAAGTCATCTTGATAGTCGCATCAGACGATCCTAACTTGCGCCGACCCTGAACGACTTCTTATGCCGGATGAAGACCGTGAGGGGCGAGAAGTTCCTGGTGGTCTCCGGTGCGGAAGAGAGTGAAGGCTGCGGGCTCGTCTGATTCGCATTAGGGCCTCATCTCGTGTCGAGCAGACCGATCCGTCGACGGTTTCACCGTTGCCGCGGACCGGCGTGGAAGCGGCGCGAGCGGGAGAATTGCGACGGTCCGACGGCATTCTTCCAACGGCGGCGTCCGGAACACGTTGGGCCAGTGAGGTCAGCCAGCGGTTCTCTCCTGCTGACGTCAGCCGGATTCTCTTTCGTGGCGGTCGACCGGCGCCGAGGTTGAGATGCGCGACGTTTACGTGGCACGACAGCCGATCTTCGATCGCCAGCAGCAGGTCTATGCCTACGAAGTCCTGTTCCGGAACAGCCAGGAGAACCGGGCTGTCATCGACGACGCCTCTCGCGCGACGTCCGAGCTGCTGTCGAATGCGTTCGTCACCATCGGACTGGACCGGATCGTCGGCACCGCTCCCGCATTCATCAATCTGACGCGGGAGTTCTTTACGGGAGAGTTGCCGCTGCCGATGGCGTCCGAGCGGCTGGTCCTCGAGGTGCTGGAAGACATCGAGATCGATGAGCCGCTTGTCCGCGGCGTTCAGAAACTCGTCGACGACGGATTCCGGATTGCACTGGACGACGTCGTCTTCGAGGAACGGCTGCGTCCGCTTCTGCCGCTCGCGACATTCGTGAAGGTCGAGCTCCCCCGCGTACCGCGCGACGAGTGGGGGCGGCAGCTGGAGCAGTTTCGTGAGTACGACGTCACGGTCCTCGCGGAAAAGGTCGAAACGCAGGAGGACTTCGATCTCTGCCGCCAGCTCGGCTACGACCTGATGCAGGGCTACTTCTTCTCGCGGCCGCAGATGCTGACGAGCCGGGAGGTGCCGGGGGGACAATTGGCCCTCCTGCAGCTCATGGGACAACTCAATCGCCCGGACGTGACGATCGAGGACATTGAACGGACGCTGCGGACCGACGCCAACCTCAGCTTCAAGCTGCTGCGATTCATCAACTCAGCCCGCTGCGGGGTGCCGCGGCGTGTGGAATCGCTTCACCAGGCGATCCAGTTCCTCGGGCTGCGGGGGGTCCGGTCGCTGGTGATGATCGTGTCGACGTCGAACCTCACCTGCCAGCGCCCCGAGACTCTCCGCAATGCGACATTGCGGGCTCTGCTGTGCGAAAAGCTCGGCCGTCGGGTCCCCGGCTGCGACTCGAGCGCCTGTTACATGGCGGGGCTGGTGTCGGCGCTCGACGCTGTCCTCGACATGCCCTTCGAGGAGATCGCGAAGCTCCTTCCCCTCTCGGAAGAGATCCTGGGGGCCGTCGCTCACCGCATGGGACCGATCGGCGAGGTCGTGCGATGCGCCGAGTCGCATGAACGGGTGGAGCGCTCCGCAGACCGCAAGTGCGGGAACCTCAGCGGGGAAGAGGTCCGAGCCTGCTACCTGGAATCGCTGGCCGACATCGGCGAGATATTTGCCTGACCCGCGCTGTGGGGAGTGAGAGCAGCTGGGTTGCGGAGGAACCGCGCTCCACGAGAGAGACTCGCGGGCCGCTTCACGGGCTCCTCGCCTTCACGGCCCACAAATCGCTGAATGCACCCGTCCGAGTGCGGGCCGGCTCAAAGTCGTTGACAAGCGGGAAACCGCGTGGGTATATCCCCAGCATCAGTCTCAGGGGCCGTGTCACGGGAGGCATCGGCACATGGCCGAACACCATCAGCACGAGTTGCATGCCGCGCTGCGGCAGGAGATCGTGGAATCGCAGAAGTCGCAGGCCGACTTCCTGAAGTGGAAGCTGATCGCCGGGGCGGCGGTCTCCTCGGTCGCGTTGGGAGTGCACCTTCCCGACGGAAAGGTCGCGGACAGCGTCCGGTCGCTTCTCTGTCTTGTCCCGCTGATCTGTGCCTACGTCGACCTGATCAGCCTGCACATCATGATCCGCATCATGACGATCGGGATCTTTCTCCGTCGCTCGGGGGACCTCTACGAAAACTTCACGTTCGAGGTGCGGGAGAAGGCGGCGTCCAACCCATTCATTTTCGAGGCGGTCGCTCTTCACGGCTCGAGCATGGTGTTCAGCGCCCTGATCTTCCTGCTTGGCTGGACCGGGTCTCCGAACGCTTCACTCGCAACATGGGTGGCGAACGGCTACATGATCGCCGGTCTGTTTGGCGTCTTTGTGACGGCGTTCTCGTGGCTGTTCTACAACAGTCGGATCGAGAAGGTCCTCAGCACGTCGGAGCAGGTGTTCAAAACACTCGGTCTCGGTCCGCGGGCCGCCAGCAGTCCTCAGACGGCCTCACCGCGACGGGAGACGTCTTCGGAGCTGCGGTGAAACGAAGCCCAGGGGCCAGGCAAGTCCGGCACGTCCCAGACAATCTTCCCGCCGCTGGTGACCGACCGGCGCGCATCCTCACGGGCCAGGATGCGAAAGCCATGCGAGAGACAGGAGTCGAACCTGCACGAGTTTCCCCGCTAGATCCTAAGTCCAGTGCGTCTGCCAGTTCCGCCACTCTCGCTGGAGCTGCAAGCACATTGAAGTGACATTGCGGCTAAGGATTTGCGGCGATTCACGTCGAATCCCGCATTGGAGCGGCATTCTACTCACATTGGGCTGATGCGGCCAACGACAGTACCAAAACAGTACCACGGGCCATCCAGTCCCGCTCGGGCGGCAAAACCTACGCCGAGACCCGGTCTTGGACGTCTTCCTTCCGACACTTGAGTCGGCGGCTCTACGCCGAACGCTGAATGTTCGTGGGAAGCAAAACGGCGCTCCGGAAAAGCGGGACGATGCTTCCGTTCCATTCACAGGAGCGGAGGACACGCATGCTTCGTCCAGCGACTACTGACGGGACAGATGATATCGACCCGGAACTCTTCGAAGAGGCCATTGCCCGACGCTGCGGCAACCTGACCTCTGACGCCGCCAAGGAAGTGTGTCTGTCCGCGAAAGAACTCCTCGGCAATCAGCCCACCGGCGAGCTGTCCCCTGCGGACTACCAGCGTGCCTTTGAAAAGGCGTACCTGATGCGAGTCCGAAGACGCATCGATCTTGGCGGAGAGTTTCGCAACAACGAAGGAGAAAATCATGGTGACGCTTCAGTCGCGGCTCTCTGTTGCAATTGCCAGCCTGAAAGCACGGCGTCCAGTCGACATTTTCCGGCTGATTTCGGACCTGCGAGTGACCGCGGGCGACATCGCGACGTTTCTTGAGCCTCCCAACGGTAACCCTTACGGCAGGAGGCTCATTCTCAGCGAAGGCGGCATCGAAGTTCTGCTGATGAACTGGGCGTCGAAGCACGAGTGTGCGCCGCATGACCACGGCGCGTCGTTTGGATTCATCCGAATCCTCAACGGAACGGCCCGGGAACGTCGCTTCACATTGCGAGCGGGGAAGCTTGAGCTCCTGACGGATGTCGAGCGCACCAGCGCACGGCCCATCTTCGTGAAGGCACCGACCATCCACTCAATGATCAATCCGCACGATGCGCCCCTAATCACGCTTCACGCCTACGCGCCTGCGATCCATGGTATGAAGGTCTACGATCCGCTTCGATGCGTCGGATGTGTTGTCCGCGACACGTGCGGCGCATGGCTTCCAACGCCCGAAGAGAGACTCGCAGAATTCTCGCTCGGATTCGCCTCGGAACAAACCAGTTCTGCGGGTTGACACCTTTCGGAAATCCTCATTGGATCGGCATCCGGATTGATGCCCTTGGCTTTTAGCCCGCCGTGAACGCTGCCGCTCCCCAGTGCTGTCGGGTTCACACCTCAACCTCAATCGCATTCCTCACATGGATGTAAATGGGTATGGTCCGCCCCAGTTCCTCAAGCCGCACAACAACGGCGATTGGGACCTTCTGCACGTTTCTAGTCCAGCGTTTGTAGCAGGCGATCGCGAGGGTGTAGTTGCCATCGCTGTACTCTCGTTTGTGGTGCGTCCATTCGTGGCTCGCGTGTTGGACCGTGCCTCGCGAGCGCTTCGTGAGATTTGGATAGAACTTCAGCTCCTTCGGAAGAGTCCGATCGTCTTCTTCTCCCTCCTTGTCCTCCTCTGGTTCAAGATCTTCATCCGACACGGATACCGACTCGGACATCGCGGCGACGATCTCGTCGCGGCTTTTGTCCCCTCTGAACATGCGCCACTTGATATCTGTTCCGCAGTACCGCTCTAGTCCCCATCGTTGAACCTCAGGGGCATGCGCGACTGTCACGGTTAGACGCCGCGGGCTCGATGATTTCGCAAGTGCCGCCGGGACAGTGATGTCGAAGAACATGACCTCGTCGCCAGCGATCTCTCCCTGAAAAAATGATACAACGGAGTAGTCATCGCACGCAGTTGCCCGATTGTGATCCGCAAGACCGTATCCCAGCAGCATCTCCAGTTTCTCCGGAGCTTTTGCCTTCGCCAGCCCGTCGCGAACGGTGTTGAGTTCTCTTGAATTCGCCCAACTCATGGTGGAGTTGACAAGGAAAGCACGCAGGAGTGAGGCGGTTGGTTTTACGCCGAGGGAGCGAAGATCCTGGTCGACCAGAGCTAGTCGATGCGCAGCACGCGGCGCCGCGAAGCTCGTCCCGGTGTGATACGCGATCGCCGGAGTCAGCTGCTTGCTGGCAGTGACGACCTGAAGGGCCTTGTTCTCCCGGACCTGTTTCGACGCGGGGTCCACGGCCAGATTACCACCGTACTCGACGATCTCGGGTTTAATCTCACCTCGGATTCCGGGTCCGCATCGAGTGAATGGCGATGGCTGATTGCGAAGCGCCAAGGCCTGCCCGTCACGTGCAGATGCGATCTTGGTTCCCGCTGCGACCGATCCCACCGTCAGCGCCAATGCTGCGTGGCCGGGGTCCAGCAGATGGCCTTCGTCGGAAGTAAAGCAAGCCGGGTAGCCCGTTCCTGCCTTCATCAGGTCCGACAGGGCTCGCAACGAAACATTACCCGTGCAGGTGACGAAAACGACATCGTACTTGCGGGAGAGCTGGTCAATCCGTCGCGCCACCCACGACTTTCGCGGCAGCGACCTTCGGGTGCCGTCGTGCCAGATCTTCGAGTCGTCGCCGACCGCAAGACAGTAGATCTTGATTCCCTTTGGAGCAAAGGTCTTCACCACCTCCTCGAGCACGCTCGAGAACAGGCGTTCGTCCTCGATTTGATTGTTGGCGTCGAGAATACGGGCGCTGGCCACCCACAGCTTGGGTGTGTTTTCGGCTCCGGTGGCGAGATTCAGGCCGTGATACGCAACGAGGGACGCAACGGCCGACCCGTGTCCGTTCTCGTCGTTCGGATTTGTTGGCTGGTGCTTGAGGAACGACTTAGTCAGCCCCGTATGGACGACTGGCTTCAGGAACGGGTTGCCCGGCGTCACACCGGAATCGATGACACAGACAATTGGGGCGGATTTCGGCGGTGCCTTCAGTTCAGCTAGATCCTGAACGCGAAAGGACTCGGTGATTTCCGAGAACGTCTGAAACCTCGGTTTTGATTCGATCCACCGAATCCGTGCGATCCACTTCGGCTCTTCGACCAATCGCTTGAAGAAAGCCCCGGTACACCGGATCACCGCCCGGCAAACGGGGGGCGCAATCTCGTGTTCAAAGAAATTGCCGTGGACACCGAGTGAGAATTCTTTCTGAAGGTCTGTGATCCAATCTTCGATCTCTTCGCGGCGTTTGACGTCGCCAGCGACCAGCGAAAGGAATTCGATCTCGCAGATGACCTGCGGCTTCTTAATCAGCACGGCGTAATCCTGTCGAAGATCGTCCGACAGTCTGTCCTTCGGGTCTCCCTCCTCAATGCTTGTCAGACGCCCCAGCCACTCATTCTTGGCGTGGCCTTTGACAAGCGGCGCCGCTCCGAACTCCTGAATCTTCTTCGCAACTTTATCGAGGTTGTCGCTCTTGGGAACGGCATAGACGACCTCTGACGAGGGCTGCGCAATGACCTGAAGATCGGTTCCCACCAGCAGTGTCTTGGGATTGACCCCCACATCGTTCTGAAGCTTGTAGAAAACAGCCCGTCGCTCCTTCTCCGACATCTTCTTCAGGCGTCGGGAGAGCTCGGATACTTGGACCTGAAGCACCCTGGCAATCTCTTGTCGCCTGGCGAGCAGTTCCGGGGGAAGCGGGATGGGACGTCCCACCTCTTTGCGGCGCGGTCGAGTCTCGGAAGGCTGAAAAGAGAGAGGTGGGAAACCTTCATTCATGGCTATTTGGTTTTTGTCGCGCGTTTGGCCCGCGCCCGCTGAAGAAGAGATCGATACGCCTTGAACTGCGCTGTCAGTTCCGAACTGCGCAGTTCAGTTCGCTCGGTCAGGATCATTGTCTTTACGGCCTCGATGGCGCATCGCTCAATCTCAGCGAACGACAACGAAGCCGCACTCTTCGCTGCCGCGTCGAGCTCTCCCACAACCTTCACGCCGTTGAGCCGGTCCGCAAGAAACTTGCGAACCAAATCCTGTGATGGCGGTGGGAAAAAAACGATATCGTCAAATCGACGCCACAGCGCATTGTCGAGCAGATACTGGTGATTGCTCGCCGAGATGACAAGGCTTTCGGATGAAGTGAAAGTGTCCATTGCCTGCAGCAGGCTGTTGACTACACGTTTGAGCTCACCGACGTCGTTCCCGTCATCGCGGTCTTTGGCGATGGCGTCTGCTTCATCGATCAGCAGAACCATCGGCGTTGCCTGAGCAAGATCGAAGACACGCTGGATGTGAGAGGCTGTTTCGCCCAGAAAGCTCGTAATCAGCGCATTGAGCCGAACGACACCGAGCGGTAAGCCGAGTTCGCTGGCAATTAGATGGGCAGTCAGTGTCTTTCCGCAGCCTGGAGGTCCCCAAAACAGTAGCTTGGTTTTGGGACGGAATCCGTTTGAGAGCAATTTGCTGCGGTTGAGATGCTCGTCGATGGCACGATTGATCTGGGTTCGCGACTCGGCGGCCAGCATCACTCGATGAGCATCGAAATGCGGATCGAGCAACGTCACCAGCGACTCGCCGTTTTTGCGGTCGCGAGGGATCACCGTCAGGCCGTTTGCAGGCCCAGCCGTCCGACTTTCTCCGCCGGCTCGAAGAGCCTTCCGAAGCTCACGGGCTTCAGCGTGATGATTGGCCGCCAATTCGTCTGAAATCACCCCTTCCGCCGCGCGCACGAAGAGCTCATCGTTCCGTTCGCGGAACGCCTGAAACATCGTAAGGAGTCGGTCTACATGCATCGTTCCGCCACTCTTGCGGGCTTCCATGCCGCGTCTCGCTCGGGGGCTTTTTTCGGTATGCGAAGTCACGATTCACACATCGCAGGGATGTTCCATGTTGACAAGCACAAACTTTGCCGTGCCGCCGACGCTTCTTCGGCACGCTTGCCCCCTGCCACCCCTGCCCCGATCCATTGGGAAGACGCAAGCCCTTACTGAATTGGGTGTTGCAGCGGACAACTGACCGGTCAGCAATTGCCTGAACGGCTCACGGGACAATTGTACCGTGTCCACCCCGTTCGACCAACCGGCAACAACCTGCATGCTGAGGGGTCGGCGTGGGAAGGCGGCCGGGATCTTGCACCTGCGACGGTCACCCACCCCCTGAATGCATGCTTGCGGAATCGCCGCGATCACCGTCTTTCGGGCATGGTGCCCTACTGCCCCGGCCAGCGACAAATCGGAACTTATCCACAGGTGATCGCTGAGTGTTAAATACTTAGTGTTAAATAGAGTGTTACGCTGTGGATAGTGCTCAATAAGCGATTGAGTCTGGCGGAGAATTTTAGATGGCTGGTGTGTAAACCATCGAAAGTCGGTGTGCAAACCATCGAAACTTGGTGTGTAAACCATCGAAACTTTTCCGACGCAGACCCCTTTGGGCCTTCGGCGGTGGGTGAAAGATCGAAAGGCGCCAGCCGGTGTGTGAAATGACGAAACTTCTTGACTCGGTGTGTGAAATGACGAAGTATCGCTCCGATGAATGAGCTTGCCAAAGAACGTCTCCCCCTCCTCCCTGATCGGCATCCGACGCCCGACTTTTTCGTCTGCGATCTGATGGATGCCGCGCCAAAGGGCGATATGGCATCGATGCAGCATCCGATCTTCTCCCTCTCGACCAAGCCCGATCACCGCGTCCGCCGATACGAGCACGGCGAAGTCTTCGTCGAGGTGAAGCCATCGTCGGATGGCCTCGCGACGGTGCATGACCGCGACATCCTGATCTACTGCATCAGCCAGCTGATGGCCGCGATGAATGCCGGCCAGCCGGTCTCACAGGTGGTCCGGTTCAAAGCGCACGATCTGCTCAAGGCGACAAACCGTATGACAAGCGGGCAGGGATACGAGGCCTTGAAGGCCGCACTGGAGCGGCTCTCCGGGACGCGCATCAGCACCAATATCACCACGGGTGGTCAGGAAGTGTTCGAGACGTTCGGCCTGATCGACCGTGCTACCATCGTTCGCCAGACACGCGACGGGCGCATGCAGGATCTCGAAGTGCGGCTGTCGGACTGGGTCTTCAACGCAATCCGCCACCAGGAAGTCCTGACGCTGCATCGCGACTATTTCCGGCTGCGCAAACCTCTTGAACGCCGCATGTACGAGCTGGCCCGCAAACATTGCGGCAAAAAGGACGAATGGAAAATCTCGCTTCCCCTGCTCCAGAAAAAATGCGGCTCGGCCTCAACGGAGAAGGAATTCCGCCGGCTGGTGACGAATATCGTCGAAGAGGATCGCCGCTTTCACCACATTCCCGACTACTCGGTCGAGCTCGACGACTCTGACATGGTGATCTTTCGCAGCCGTGGCAGCGTGCCCGCCTCCTCCGCCATTGAGCAGATCCCACTGCGAGGTCTGGCCACGGATGCCTACAACGATGCGCGGATCGTGGCGCCCGGCTGGGACGTCTATTACCTGGAGCAGGAATGGCGCGGCTGGATGGCAGAGGCGCCGCGTGATCCGGAAGCCGCCTTTGTCGGATTCTGCAAAAAATGGTTCGAGCGTCGCGGGCGCCCTGGCTAGGCGGGGTTCGCCGACAGATGGCCGTGTGATGTCAGCCATTCTTTCAATGCCGCTTCGAGAATCTCGCTGATTGTGTTCGGCTCGACTTTCTCAAGCTGCCGTTGCAGCGAAGCACGTTTCAACGCCTCTGCATAGTCCGACCGAATGCGTGTGCTGAGGGGCGAACGAGCCACCGCGGCGGCCGATGCAGGCCCGGTTGATGGGGATGCAGGTTTGGGCGGCTCCGCGACAGGCGACTTGTGCTGAAATACGAAATCCTGCTCCGTCTTCCTGTCCAGCGTCGGCGTTTGCTTAAGGCCGTCAACCAATGATCTGCGATCTTTCATCGTCCCTCTCTACGCCACCTTCTCTCTCGACTTGCGCAACTGCTTCGACCTTACCGCGCTAGGCAAAATTTCATGGAACACGTTCTCGACTTCTGTGGCGGCCTCCTTGGCGCGGGAGCCCATCTGCCAAACGACTTTTGCCTGGCCTGGAGCGTCTGCGTAGATCTGCCGAAGCGTCAACGCGTTCCGAGCCATCGGCAGTTTCAACGCCGCCGCGGCGTCCTTCATGTCTTTCGTCAGGCGGTAGTTCTTCCCAATCATGCTCAGAACGATCACCGCCTCGGGAAGCCCCTGGCGAATATCTTGCGCCCTGCGAAGCACGTCGGTCGCTTTGGCGAGGGCTCGGACTTCCAGCATGGATGCTTTGCACGGCACGATCGCGAGCTCTGCACGCAGCAGCAGCGCAAGGCTTGTTTCGGTTTGACTGCCTGGGCCATCCGCTACCACATAGTCGGTTTCCTGCGCGAGCTGCGGTAGCTGGTCAAGAATTGCGTTCGCGTCATCCAGACGAACAATCTTCACCTCGGGGATCGCCTCGCGAATCCACTCCGACGACGAATGCTGGGTGTCGCAGTCGGCCAGCGTGACGGTATGGCCTTGGGCATGCAGCCATGCTGCGAGATGAACGGCGAGCGTCGACTTGCCGACGCCGCCCTTGGAATTTGCAATCGAGATGATCATCCTCCGACCGTAGCGCGGTTGCGGCAAGCTGACAAGCATTATTTCATGCAAGATTGATTGCTGGCATTCCATCTGGCCAGCCGGACAGAGTGCCAGACGGCAAGGAGGCTGGAGTTCATGATCTCATGCTTGCCATCTTGTAGGCTCTCTGGCAAACCAGCAGGACAGCCAGCCAGCAAGAAAGCTTGATGGATTTGAGGATGTCTGGATGGACATCATGCCATCATGCATTCATTCCATCTTGCTGTCTTTCATGCAAGCAGTAAATCTGCCCTGCTGTCCTGCCATCTTTCAGGCCTGATGGAAAGCTTTCATGAAAGCTGACTTTCTGTCTTTCACGGTGAAAGTCGGCCTAAGCACTGCTTAGGGGAGATGTCTGACAAATCATTTTTTCCGTTTTTCATCAGTCGGTTAACTGACTTCTCCAAAATGCCGTGTGCGGATTCGTGCCGGAATGTCCCGATCCGGGACGCTCACATGAGGCCTGCGTCAACTGGCGTTTGGGCTTAGCAGCCCCGAGTGTCTCTCAGCCAGGGCTTCTTCGTAGAGGCGAAATGCGAGCCTGCGGGTCGCTTCCTCGTCGGGAATGCCACGACAGGCGACAGCCAGCTCGACATAGGCCGCGAAGGCGCAGCCATGGAACAGGTCGTCGAGGATGTCGTGGCATTCGTCTGTCATTGGGCTTTCTCGAAGATCATGCAGACATCATGCAGTCCGGGAATGAACGCCGAGCGGTAGACCTTCCGCGAGCTGCTAGCCCCATGGCTGAAGCGGATGATGTCAGTGCCACATTGCCGCAGCCCGCACGCGAAGGCAAGGCGTTTGGTGTGGTAGGTGAGGGGGACGAATCCCGCCTCGCGGTCCTGATAGTCGCCCATCAGAATCGCGAGCTTGCCGCCCGGTACCAGCACCTGCGCCGAATGGGCGATTGCCAGTCGGTAGCGGTCGAGGAATGTTTCCAGCGAGGGGGCACGGGACAGATCGCGCGGATCGTCGGCGTAGAGCTTCTGTCGCCAATAGGGCGGATGCAGCCAGGCGAAGTCAAACGACTCAGGGTCGACGATTCGATTGTCACCGTGAAATGAGGCGTGTTCGCATAGGTCAAAACCGCGGTGAATGTCACCGGACCAGCTATCGACTCCGAGCTCGCGGCAGACGTCGCGGCACGTCCCGCTTCCTGACATCGGATCGAAGACGCGCATCGCTCCGAAGTAGCACAGCAGGTCGCGGATCAGGTTTCCGCCGCAATTGCCGGGATAGCGTCGATCGCCGTAGTCCCCGGCCACCGGGTCGTGATAAAGACTCGTCAGGCTTGGAACCGGGCTCGCGTTCATGGGGGCAAGGGGCAGCCGTGCCATCACGGGTTGGCGCTCGTCCGACATGCGGGCAGAGTAGGCGGGGTTGATAAAGGGATTGAAGGGGAGGGGCGAGATCATGGAATGAGTCTCCTTTCGTCTTGCTGTTGATCGTTGCATTCATGGATGTAGTGGCGGCACGCCTGTGCAAATGCGAAGTGGAAGTCTTCGCCCGCGTAGTCGCACCAGTGCATGGCATCGGCAAGGAGATCGACGAGGCTTGTTGGAAGATCGTCTCCCATGCGAAATCGGGAGAGGATTCGCTCGGCGCGAGCGGCTCTCAGAGCATTGGTCATGTTGGGCTGAGTCATGGCTGAGCTCCTTCATTTAACCGCGGGGCGTTGTAGTCCGTTTTGGTGATGAGGAAATAGACTTCCTCAGCACAGGAACGGCTCTTGAAATCGCCGATGCACTGCGCTCCCTTACCGGGGATGTGACCGTAGAGGCTCCAGAAGGTGGCTTCCTCGTCTGGTACTCGCTCGCAGAAACGATCCGTCCCGCAACCGAACTCCCGCACTCCGCTGATTTCGTAGTCATCAAACGGCGTGAGGGTCGTCACATCGGCCGGTGCCGCGGCCTGCAGATTGTGTTTTGTGATCGCCTCCCGCAGGTGCGGTTCGTATCGATCGCCTCGCCAGGAATTTGAACCGAATGCAATATCGTGATTGGCAAGCTTTGTCAGATTGAAGACAGCGACATGGTGCTCCTGCTGGAAGACGATACCGAGCATCAGATCTTGCTCAGGATCATCGAAGATCACGGCGTGAAACGGAGCGCCAGCGATGCCGTTGCGGTGATAGTCAACTGACATAATGGTGAGATTCATATGGATAGTCCCTTCTGGTTGGTGCGGGCGAGCCGTGCGGCCCGCCCGCGGGTTGATTCAGTCTTTCTTGTCGGTGGCAATGCGGAGCGTGATGCGGCCATCGAGCGGGACGCATTCAAGCTGGATGTTGAAGCCGCTGCCGTCGGTGTGTGCCCAAGCACTGCCAATGCGTGTCCAGAAGCCTTTGCGTCCTTCGCGGTCGCGGACCTGGTAGGCGATATGGCTGGGGGCTTTGCCCGAGGTGGTAGGATTGTCAGTCATTGTGTGGTCTCCTTCTTTTGAGTTACCGGCCACGCCCATCGCGGCCTGATGGCACCCTTCAAAAGCCGCGTAAGCCGGAGCGCAGCGCTCTTGCAAGCTGAGAATTGGGGGAGACCTTAAGGGGGAGCCGATTCTCTGCTTGCAAGGCCGGCGGCGGCTTTACCGTGCCATTCAATCCGGCCGTGTGCGTGGAACCGGTGCGAGCGGCTGGAGATCACCTTCGGAAAATCCGAGCTGCGGCACGCTGCCCCCAGATGTCGGACAGCTTCGCACGCTGCCACAGGCTGCCATCGAGTGACAGGTAGTGACAGGCGAACTGGTTTAACGGTTCTTCAATCAATGCGAAGGTAGAATCTCGCATGCTGCGCATCATCGAGAGCACGTCTGCCGGACAGGCCAAGAGCTACTACAGCACGGCGGACTATTACACCGAAGGCCAGGAACTCGTCGGCCAATGGCGGGGCGAAGGGGCTCGTCGCCTGGGCCTAGACGGTGAGATTCGACCGCAGCAATGGGACGCACTGTGCGACAACCGCGATCCCAATACTGGCCAGACGCTGACGCTTCGCCGCAAGGACAATCGACGGGTGGGCTATGACTTCAATTTCCATGTGCCCAAAAGCGTGTCCGTTCTGCATGCGATGACGCAGGACGATCGGCTGCTCGACGCATTCCGCGACGCCGTGCGTGAAACCATGGATGACGTCGAGACCGAGATGCAGACGCGGGTCCGAAAGGGCGGGCGAAGCGAAGATCGAACGACCGGCAATGCGGTGTGGGGCGAGTTCGTTCATCTGACCGCGCGGCCGGTCGATGGCTTACCCGACCCACATCTGCACGCCCATTGCTTCGTGTTCAACACGACATATGACGAAGAAGAGCATGCCTGGAAGGCGGGACAGTTCGGCAGCCTCAAACGTGACGCACCGTATTTCGAGGCGAAATTTCATGTTCGGCTCGGATACAAGCTCGCCCAGCTGGGGCTCGACATCGAGCGATCGCGGACCGGTTGGGAAATTGCCGGCATCACACCGTCGATGGTCGAAAAGTTTTCGCGGCGGACGGCGGAGATCGAAGAGGAGGCGCGACGCAAAGGCATCGTCGATGACGCGGAGAAGGATTCGCTTGGGGCTCGCACACGCGAGCGAAAGCAAAAGCACCTCACTATGGAGGAGCTGCGGGCTGAGTGGAGGTCGCGCCTGACCGCAGATGAGCAGTCGAGCCTGGAGCATGTCGCCTCCCATATCGGGCAGACGCCTCATCGCGAAGACCCTGACGCCGCACGCCACGGCATTGCCATGGCCTCGGACCATTTGTTCGAACGCAAATCCGTCGTCGCCGAGCGTGAGCTGCAGGCTGAATCGCTCAAGCGTGTCGTCGGCAAGACGACTGTCGACGCGGTCGAGGATGCCTTCCGCCGCGAGAAGCTGATCGTGCGTGAACGCAAGGGGCGGCGGATGGTGACCACCGCGCAGGTCCTCTCCGAGGAGCGGCGTATGCTGCAATTTGCACGTGGCGGAAGAGGAACCCGCAGGGCTTTCGCGGCCGAGCCGCATCGCTTCAAACGCGAATGGCTCAATGAAGGTCAGCGGCAGGCCGTGGAGCATGTGCTCTATTCGCGCGATCAGGTGATGCTGGTACGCGGGGCGGCAGGTGTCGGTAAGACGTCGATGATGCAGGAGGCCGCCGAGGGCATTGAGGAAAGCGGCCAGCAGGTTTTCACATTTGCTCCGTCGGCAAAGGCCAGTCGCGGCGTGCTACGCGAGAAAGGGTTTGAAAATGCCGACACCGTCCAGCGGCTGCTGCTCGACGAGAAGCTGCAGCAGCAGATTGCCGGACAGGTGATATGGATCGACGAAGCCGGCATGGTCGGCACGCGGACCATGGCCAGCGTGTTCGAGTTGGCCGAACGACTCGATGCCCGCGTCGTTTTGTCAGGTGATCGCAGGCAGCACGGTTCGGTCGAGCGAGGAGCCGCTTTGCGGCTGCTCGAAGAAGAGGCGGGGCTGGTGCCCGCCGAAATCAAAGAGATCCAGCGGCAGAAAAGCCGGTACAAGCAGGCGATCGAGGATCTCAGTGAGGATCGTACGAGCGAAGGCTTTGCCAAGCTCGACGCGATGGGGTGGGTAAAAGAAATTGACGCATCCGAGCGCTACGAGCGGCTTGCTGCCGACTATGTGGCAACGGTCGCGGCGGGCGAATCGGCACTTGTGGTATCGCCAACGCACATTGAGGCGGCACGGATTACCCGCTCCATTCGCGAGCGATTGCGATCGGCCGGCCGGATCACCGGCGAAGAACATCGGCTGACCGTCCTGCAGAATGCGAGTCTGACCGAAGGTGAGCGTCAGGATAGGGTGAACTATGCGGCCGGGGACGTACTGGTCTTTCACCAGAATGCGAAAGGCTTCGCCAAGGGACAACGTGTAACAGTCGGCGAGGAGCCACCGCCGCTTGATCAGGCGGCACGATTCAGTGTGTTTCACGCAGGTGAGCTGGCCGTGGCCGAGGGCGACGTGCTGCGAGTCACCCGCAATGGCACGACTGCTGACCGTAAGCACCGTTTAAATAACGGCGATCTGGTGCAGGTCGCGGGATTCGATCGAACCGGCAACATCGTGACTGACAAGGGATGGACGATCGACCGCGAATACGGTCATCTGGCCTATGGCTTTGTCGTCACCAGCCATGCGTCGCAGGGAACGGACGTCGATCGCGTGTTCATCGGACAGTCCGCGGCGAGCTTCGCCGCTTCATCACGCGAGCAGTTCTACGTCTCGGCTTCACGCGGCCGAAAACAGGTCACCATCTACACCGACAACAAGACGCAGTTGCTGGATGCGGTGCATCGCAGCGATGAACGATTATCCGCGACAGAGCTGCTGTCCTCTGACATGCTCAGCGAGCGTGGCGGATGGCCGTCACGTGAGCAACAGCTGGCAGGTCCATTGCATCGCCAGTCCAGCAGGGAGCTAGCCTATGAACGATAGTGTGCTGGAGCGATACACGCGCCCGCCGGTCGCAGCCACGGAAGCGGATGACGGCGAAGGCGTGCAGGATTGCGGCGCCTTTGGATTCCTGCGTGGCATCCGGGACCGGGCAATTATGCTGGAGCTGCGGCGAAAAGACGGCAGCATGCGGGCCTTGGGGTACGCCTGGTTGCAAGCGGTGGAATCAGACCCTTCCGGGGTGATCTCGCTGATGTTTCCGGGGTCAATC
Source organism: Planctomyces sp. SH-PL14 (assembly GCF_001610835.1). Classification (NCBI taxonomy): domain Bacteria; kingdom Pseudomonadati; phylum Planctomycetota; class Planctomycetia; order Planctomycetales; family Planctomycetaceae; genus Planctomyces; species Planctomyces sp. SH-PL14. The sequence continues at coordinate 8,231,264 of NZ_CP011270.1, forward strand.
ATCAAACTGACAGGACGGAATTTTCACCGGCCTAATGCCCAGGGCATCGGCCTGCTCGCAGGACTCCTCCGCCATCGCGTGACCTTCATTCAGGAAGCCGATCAGGTCGCGTTCATGAACGCATCCGCGGCCGAAGCCGTGGTCGAGAGAATCGAGTGGTAAAAAAAACGGGCGGGTAAGTTACCCGCCCTTTGCACTGATCCTATCGACAGTTGCGACCACAGCGTGAGCAACCGATGGTCCGCTCATGCGTCCTTGCAGAACGGGCACCGTCCGACAAAGTTCGCCTGCGGCAGCTCAAATGCCGGACCTATCTCGCTCCAGCCTTCCAGCATCGCCTGTTCCTCGGTGTCGATCTCCTCTCCTGCATCGCAGTCGCAGCAGATGAGGGTGAAGACTGGCTGCGGTCCGCATCCGTCAATCCGGCGAGCCACGGAGTTCAGATAGCACTCGATCGAAATGGCAGTGTGTCCAGGCGGAGCGTAGCCGCCGCGAGCGATCCAGCCCCGAAGGGCTGCTGCGAGTTCGCGGCACCGGGCGGCGTCGCCCGCCTGCATGGCGGCAATCAGGTCTCGAAGGGTCTGTGCGGGTTCCATGATGAACGGCTCCGGAAATGTGGAATGGACGGCCCGCCAGCCGAAGGGCCAGCGGGCGGGAAGGAAGAGGGATCAGGCATCCGGCTGCGGTTGCAGGCCATGCAGCAGGTCGATTGCCTTGGACGCATGCGAAGCGGCAGTAAAAACCGCTCGTTTGTCGTCTTTGAGTACCTTCAGCCAGCTCGCCAGATAGCTCGCATGGTCGTCCCGCACTTCTGGGGTGAGCTGCAAATCTGCACAAAGGAACGCCGATCCAAGCTCTGCCACGAGCTCCTCGATCGCGTACCCTTCATCTCCGAAGCGCTTCCGGCCGAAGTCACGATTGAGGCGGGACGGATGCCGCGTCCAGTGCGTCAGCTCATGGGCGAGCGTCGCAGCATGGGATTCGGCATCTCGGAACGCCTCGAAGGGCGGCATGCGGATGAAGTCGGGCTCGATGGCGTAGAACGCCTGATTCCCTCCGGTCTGAATGTTCGCACCCGTTGCGGCGAAGAACCGGTCCGCTCGTTCGATCCGTTCCAGCTTCTCAGTGGGCGGTGTTGCAAGCTGGTAGAAGTGGGCGGGGAGGCCTTCGCACTGGTCGGCACAAAAGACGGTGTATTGCTTGAGGAACGGGATCTTCTCCTCAATGTCCTCGCCGCTGTCGGTCTCCTCGCTCTTGGTGAAGGTTGAGGCGTAGACCACAGTCGCACCGTGTTCGCCTTTCCTGACATGTCCGCCGAGTTCAAGGGCCTGCTGGAAGGTGAGCCAGAACGGCGAGGCGAAGCCGCTCAGCTCGGCGGTCATCCACAGGGCAAGGATATTGATGCCGGAGTAGGGCTTGCCGTTATGCCGCAGGGGCCGGCTTACCCGGCCGGCGGCATGGTCTGCGTGCCACGGGCGAAGCCATGGCCGCACGCCCTGTTCAAGCTGGGCGACAATCTGGTTGGTGATCTTCGTGTAGACATCCACACGCGGAGCGGCTGCGGTTTTGGACATGGTGACCTCCTGAAATGGTTTTGCTTTTGAGCCAACGCACATGCGTTTGGCGCAAAAGGCAAAGAGCCAACGCCAGGGGGAGGGCGGTCAGGGACGGCCCGGTGGAGGGGCACCCGGTCTGCACGAAGCGAAGCGCAGGAAGATCGGGGAGGTGCCGCTGGGGCGCTCGTGTCATCCTTGACCGGCCGGGGGATGTGCCCCCAAGAGAACCCTGCCGTGGCCGCCAGGCCTCCGCATCAGGCCGGCAGGCCGCCGCACCAGCGGACCGAAAGAGGCGCTAGCCGTTCCTCGTCAGAGAACCGAAGCGAAGCGGAGTCTGCAGGCACGCGACGGTTCGCCGTGGTGCCATGATGCTCCGCAAGAAGCACTCACCCACAGAGTGAATTACTACTTTCTGTACCAGACTTCGCAATCATCGATCTGACCCGACGCCTCAAACCGATAACGGGCCTCGAAGGGAATCACATCGGGTGCGCTCAACGGGCCAAAGAAGCTGCCGGGGGACCAATGTGGAAAGTGAAAATGTTCGGCGATGACATCGGAGCTCAGCCAGATGAAGTCGGGCGGGAAGTCCTCACGCAGGATCAGGAATAGCGGATCGACCTTCACCGGGTGCTTCATCGGGAGGGGATTGAGCAGCGAGCGCACCCAGAAGGTCACCTTTCGACCGGCCGCGATTGCCTCGGCAATCTCATACTCCTGGTAGGCGGCAGCACCGATATAGCTGGTCGTCGCGTTGGGGTAAAAAAATGCGTAGTAAGACGTCGCTTTGTCCGGGTCGAAAAACCATTCGGGCGGTCCGACCTCCAGGTGATAGAGCGGACCGTATTCGTTGCGCTGCTCCGGGGAGAAGCCGGCGGGAGCGGTCAAGACACCGGTAAACTTCGACATGCAAGAGCTCGTCGGTGGCCAGCGAACGATGCGATGGAGGAACGAGTCAGGCCGCCTCGGCCCGAGACTCGATTCGATATCCCATCGGCCTTGCACATGTCAACCGGTCACACGTCAAATCTGGCCGACTAACTGCTGCGGAACTGGCGTAGCAGTGCGATAGCTTCATTGCCTGCACGCTTCTGAACGGCGGCTACCGATTCAGCTCAGTGGCGTTGGGTTGGAGCTGTTTCTCGCGGGCGAGCGAGGCCACCTGGCTTAAGGGGCGTGGGCCGGGGAAGAAATAGAAATCGGTCGGCACTTCTTCCGCATGGGTGCGGGCGTACGCGTCGAAGAGCGCTTCGCGAGGTGCAAAAGCAGACGCAGCGACGACCGAGCGGCCGTCACGGCGGAGCAGCAGCGTGTCGTAGAGGCCGAGGTCGTTTTTGAGTGACTCGGGGTCGGTGTAGCTGTCATAGCTGCGGACTTCACTGTCTGAAAAGACAGTGATCAGCGGCTGATCGGTCGTGGACTGTGTCATAGCGGGCCCTGGCATCCTTCTCCATTGAGTCCTTCGTGCAAAGAGTCGCCACCTAGTCGCAACTGCTATTCCACGACGAACCGAATCCTTCGGCTGCCGATTCATGCCATATGGGTGGCAAGACGTCAACAGAAGTGTTCCTTACGGCGGGACGGCTGGCCTTTACCAATTCAACCGGGTTGCATCGGCAAGGCTTTTTGCTTGCGGACTTTTCCGAAGGCACCGTCTGGATGCGGCGTAACGAGCGGCTGCGGCGAGGTTGAGGCACGATGCGCGGTCTGGACGAGGTCAGCTCACTGTGGCCGGGCAGGGGTCGCCCAGGCTTTCCGGTCGCCAGCCACTAAACCCCGGCCATCACGAACGTAACATCCTCAGACCATTCCCGATCACTAGGAACTCGCTGACTTCATGGGCTACCACGGCCCAGGGCAGCGAGAAATAACCAGCGACCGCACCCGTCACCATGACGGCGATCACCACGGCCGAGAGCACCAGATTCTGCGTGACGATCCGCCGGCTTCGCCTCGCGAGCTCAAGCGCATAGACCAGCTTTTCAAGATCATCGGCCATAAGTGCGACATCGGCGGTTTCGAGCGCGACGTCCGTTCCGGCCGCTCCCATCGCAATCCCGACGGCAGCTTCGGCGAGGGCCGGGGCGTCGTTGACGCCGTCGCCCACCATCGCCACCTGCTTGCGCTGCGTGCCAAGTTCGCGAACCCTTGCGACCTTGTCTTCGGGTTTCAGATCGGCAAAGACCGTATCGATCCCGACTTCGCGCGCGATAGCATCGGCCGTATGCGCATTGTCACCGGTCAGCATGGCGATGCGCGAGACGCCGGCGGCGCGAAGCGCCGCAATGGCGTCCTTGGCATTCGCACGGACCTGGTCGCGGATCGCAAACAAGCCCCACACCGCTTCTTCGTCGCCGATCGCCACCACCGTATTGCCCTGGGCCTGGAGCCGCGTCACGTCCTGGGTTAAGCGGCGGCTCGCATCGAGCTGCCGGGCAAAGAGCCCCGGCTTGCCGATCCTGACCGGGCGCCCGTTCCAGAGTCCGGTCGCGCCGGAGCCGGTCTGCGACTGGAAATCCTCAACGGCCGCTGCGGAAATGCCGGCCGCGTCCGCGTAGCGGACAATCGCCGCCGCCAGCGGATGCTGGCTCCTCTTCTCGATGCCGGCCGCGATGGCGAGAAGCTCGTCACGCTGTGGAACGGAACCGCCTGCGTCGGCGAGCACGACGTCTGTTACTTCCGGTTTGCCGCGGGTGATCGTTCCCGTCTTGTCGAGGGCGACGACATCGATCGCGGATAGCCGCTCGACATAGACGCCGCCCTTGATCAGCACGCCTTTGCGGGCGGCGGTGCCGAGTGTCGAGGCCAGCGTGATGGGAATCGAGATCACCAGCGCGCAAGGCGCCGCCGCAACGATGAACACGGTGGCGCGGATCATCCATTGATGCCAGCCGCCGGATAGGACGAGCGGCAGCAAGGCGATGCCAAGGGCGATCAGAAGCACCGCCGGGCTGTACCATGCGCCGAAGCGCTCGATGAAACGCTCGCTCACTCCTTTGCGCTCCTGTGCCTCTTCGACCATCTGGATGATGCGGGCAATGGAGTTCTCGGCAAAGGGCTTGGTGGCCCGCACCTCCAGTGAGCCTTCTGCGTTGATGCTGCCGGCATAGACCGGATCGCCCTGCTGCTTTTCAACCGGAACGCTCTCGCCGGTGACGGGGGCCTGGTCGAGGCTCGACCGCCCCGAGAGAATCTCGCCGTCCGTCGGTATGGCTTCGCCCGGTTTGACGATGAATACATCGCCCGTCCGCAGCTCGGCGGCGGCGATTTGCTCTTCCTTGCCGTCCCGGCGTACCAGTGCCAACTTCGGGGTCAGGTCCATCAAGGCCCGGATCGCCGAACGCGTTTTGGCCTCGGTGTAGCCTTCGAGGGCTTCGCTGATCGAATAGAGGAAGGCGAGCATCGCCGCCTCGCCCGGCTTGCCAAGCAACAGCGAGGCGAGGGCAGCGACCGTCATCAGCAGCTCGATGCGGACCTTGCGTTCAAAGATCAGCTCTTCGATCGCCTCGCGGCCGAAGTAATAGCCGCCGATGGAGATCGCCGCGATATAGAGCGTCGTCGATACTGCCGCCGGAGCGCCAATCAGTGACAGCAGCCAACCGGCGAGCAGCAGGAGGCCTGCCGCCGCGGAGGTCAGCACCTTGGGATTGTTCCACAGTTTTGGCGGTCCGGATGGGCGGTCGGCTCCCTGCGGCGGAAAGCCTGCATTGCGAAGCTGCTGCTGCAAGGCTTCGCCCGACGTGGCAGCCGGATCGAAGGCCAGGACGATCTTGCCAGCCTTGGCCATGACCTCAATTGATGAGAGCCCCGGCACATGGGGCATGGCGCGTTTGAGCCTCGCCGCGTCGTTGTCGCAGTCAAGGTGCGCGACCCGCAGCTCAAGTGTCTGTGTAGAGGATTCGGTGGATCTCATGCTGCAGCTCCTTCGCTCAGGTCGTCGGCGACGTCGGCCAAACGCGGGAGCGTCTTCGCCCGGGCAATCTCGCTGACGCCGCCTACCTGTTTCATGGTTGAGGCCGCAACAATGCCACAGTCCCGCTGGATGAGCGACAGATTTCTGTCTGCCAGCGGGCCTCGGCCGCGTAGGGAAGGGACCAGGCCGCAGAAGCCCTGTCCCTGCTCACTGCGTATCGTCCGAAGCGTTACGATTTGGGCTTCGAGGTAAAGGTGCCGCCGGGACCTTCGAGCCTGATTGGCAACTCTCCATTCGATTCCACCGTTTCCCAAACCGTCTTTGGCGAGATGTTTGGGTTTGACTGGATTGTGAACGTCTTTTGCGTCACATCCATCTGCGCCGCGGAAACGCCCGGCAGCGTTTTCAGGCGGCCGACGATCTTCTTTCCGCAGTTCGGGCAAAGCGATTTTACGGTGACGACCGTCGTGGCTGGATCGGCGCCGTAAGCGTGGCCGCCGGGTTCGGTGAAGCAAAGCGCGACAAAGGCCAGAGCGAGGAACAAGGAACCCTTCATTGCACATCCTTTTGAAATGAATCGCGGGAGCTGGAAAAGGCATCACACAGCCGACAGGAAATCGCGAAGGAATGATCGCCCTGGCGAACGCAGGGCGATCATCTCTGCATCTTCAATTGAGCTCGGGCTTCGGCGGCTTCTTGCCGTATTTCGCCTCGTACTGAGCTGCAAACTTGCCTTCGAGGTCCGGGTGGCACAGCAAACACTGCGACTCCGGGCGATCATGCTCTTTGCACCAGTCCCCTTTCTTCTTGAACTCTGCGGCAAGCTTGCTGTTGCACTGGGCGCAGACTCCTTCGGGCATGCCGTGTTCGGTACACCACCAACCCGAATGGTCGGCCGCGGTGCTTGCGGTCGCCGACGCCGGCGGCGGCGGTGCAGCCGGGGGCGCGCTTGGCGCGGGACCGCAGCCGTTTAGCAGGCCGGCCGCTACCACAAGGGCCATCGGCAACAGTTGGGAACATCGCATTCGTCGCTCCTTCAAGGGGGATCGGACTACCGGGCAGAAGCAAGCGTCACCAACGTGGTGTCCGCTTCTTCAGTCTGCGCGTGATCGCCGTCCGAGGGGCCGACCACCGCATTGAAAATCAGGTAAAGAACGCGCAGCACCAGCAGCGACATGATCATCGCGCCGATCACGCCGCCGATGACGACGGTTGCGAGCGGCCGCTGCACCTCGGCCCCAACGCCGTCGCTGAACGCCATCGGCAGAAAGCCGAGGCTTGCGACCAGCGTCGTCATCAGCACGGGCCGCAGGCGGGTGATCGCCGCTTGCGTCACCGCCTCGTCGAGCGGCAGGCCTTGCTGGCGCAGCTGGCGGATGTAGGAAACGAGAATCATGTCGTCGAGCACGGCCACGCCCGACATGGCGATGAAGCCGACGCCGGCCGAAATCGAAAATGGCATGTCGCGAAGCCACAGGGCGAAAAGTCCTCCGACCCACGCGAAGGGAATGCCGGTAAAGACCCGCAGCGCATCGACGACGTTGTGATAGGTCAGGTACAGCAGGATAAAGATCAGCACGAGGGCCAGCGGCACCACCAGCATCAGCCGCGACTGCGCCCGCTGCAGATTTTCGAACTGTCCGCCATACTCGATGCGATAGCGGGCCGAAGGCAGCGAGACGGCCTTGGCAATCTTCTCCCTGGCCTCCGCGACGAAGCTGCCCAGATCGCGGCCCCGCACGTTGGCGGTGGCGGTAATGCGCCGCTGTCCCCATTCGCGGGTGATCGTGGAGGGGCCTTCGACGACCTCCACCGATGCCAGCCGCGACAGCGGAATGCGCTCTCCGCTCGGAGTGGCGACAAGCATCGCCCCAATTGCCTCGGGGCTCGCCCGGAACTGCTCCGGCAGCCGCACGATCAGCGGGAAACGCAGCTGCCCTTCGACCACTTCGCCTAGCGGCTTGCTGCCGATCGATTCGACCAGCTCCAGCACCGCCTGCGCCGATACCCCGTATCGTGCGACCTGCTCCTGATTGACTTTGACCTGCAGCATCGGCTGGCCCGTCACCTGCTCGACGCTGACATCGGCCGCACCGGGAATGGATTTGAGTGCCGCCTCGATCTCTGCGCCTTTGGCGACCAGCACGTCGAAATCATCGCCGAAGAGCTTGACGCCCAGATCGGCCCGCACGCCCGAGACCATCTCATTGATTCGCATTTCGATCGGCTGCGAGAAGCCAAGCTTGACGCCCTTGAATTCCCGCAAGGCACCTTCGAGCTTTTCCGTGAGCTCCGCCTGCGTCGCCGCTCTCTTCCACGCGGAACGGGGCCGGAGCGTGATAAAAATGTCGGTCAGTTCGATGCCCATCGGGTCGGTCGCAACCTCGGCCGTGCCGATGCGGCTCCAGACATTTTCGATCTCGTCGGGGAAGGCGGCGAGGATCGTCTTTTCCATCTGCGTATTGGCGCGGATCGATTCATCGAGATCCGTGCCGGCGAGGCGGATCACGCCGACGACGAGCGCCCCTTCGGAGAGTTTGGGAACGAACTCCGATCCGAGATTCGGGGCGATCATGCCGAAGGCGACGATCAGGACGCTCGCGGCAAAGCCCATGACCGCGAGCTTGTGGTGCATCGCAAATTGCAGGATCGGATAGTGGATCGCATGCGCGACCCGCATCAGGAACGGCTCGCGCTCCTCGATGCGTTTGGGCAGCAGGAGGCTCGCCAGCACTGGCATCAGCGTCAGCGACAGGATCATCGAGCCCATCAGGGCAAAGATGACCGTAAGCGCCATCGGCCGGAACATCTTTCCTTCCGTCCCTTCGAGCGTCAGGATCGGCAGATAGACGATCATGATGATGAGCTCGCCGAACATGGTCGGCTTGCGGACTTCGATCGCCGCGTCGCGGATGATGTCGAGGCGGGATTTGCCGCTGTTGGAATCATGCGCGAGGTGGCGCACGCAGTTCTCGATCATCACCACGGAACTATCGACGACGAGCCCGAAATCGATCGCCCCGAGACTTAGCAGGCTTGCGGCGATCCCGAAGCGGTACATGCCGGTGAAGGCGAACAGCATCGACAGCGGGATGGCCAGGGCGACGATGGCCGCCGCCCGCAAGTTGCCGAGGAAGGCGAAGAGGACCGCGACGACAAACATGCCGCCTTCGAACAGGTTCCTGCGAACCGTGTCGATCACGAAATCGACCAGCTGCGTGCGGTCGTAAACGGGCTTTACCTGGACGTTGGCGGGCAGTGTCGAGGTGAGCGACTTGAGCTTGTCCTTCATCGCCCAGGTGACCGCGTGGCTGTTCTCGCCCATCAGCATGAAGCCGAGCCCCAGCACCACTTCACCTTGTCCGTTGGCCGTCGTGGCGCCGCGCCGGATTTCATGTCCGATGACGACGTCGCCGATATCGCCGATCCGGATCGGCACACCATCCACGGCGGTGATCACGATCTGACGCAGCTGCTCGATCGTCGTCGTGCGACCGAGTCCCTGCACTATCAGCATGCCGCTTTCCTGTGCGATGTTCCCGCCGCCGACATTGAAGTTGTTTTTCTCGACCGATTCGGTGACCTGTGCGAAGGTCAGCTTGTGCTTGATCAGCTTGTTGGGATCGATCCGCAGCTGGTACTGCTTTTCATAGCCGCCCCAGCTATTGATTTCGGCCGTGCCGGGCACCGTGCGCATCGGGGGCTTGATGACCCAGTCATGGATGGTGCGGAGCTCGGTCGGGTCGGTCCCCTGGCCGGTGACGATGTAATGGAATACTTCGCCGAGTCCCGTGGCCACCGGTCCCATCTTCGGACGGGCGATCCCATCGGGCATCTCGACCGTGGCAAGCCGCTCATTGATCAGCTGCCGTGCGAAATAGATGTCGGTGCCGTCTTCGAAGATGACGACCACCTGCGACATCCCGAATTTGGAAATCGACCGCATCTGCTCCAGCCCCGGCAGTCCGCTGATGGCCTGTTCAACCGGGAAGGTAATCTGCCGCTCGATCTCTTCGGGGCTGAGTGCCGGGGCAACGGAGTTGATCTGCACCTGCACGGGTGTCGTATCCGGAAACGCGTCAATGTCCAGATGCTGTAACGACAGCACTCCCGCGACGGCAGCGGCGCAGACGCCCAGGATCACGAGCATCCGGTTGCGGAGCGAGAAGCTGATGATGTGATTGAGAAAGTCCATGTCCGAGTTACCCGGCTCCTATTCCTCGTGGCAGCCGCAGCCGGCACCGAGATTGTTGCGAAGGAGCTGGGCGAGCAGGACGGAGCTGCCTTTGGTGGCGACGACTTCGCCCGGCAGCACGCCTGCGAGCAGCTCGACCGAATTTCCATCTTTCGCCCCGATTCGGACCTGCCGCACATGAAAGAGCTTGGCCGTGTCCTTGTCGAAATAGCTTTTGTCACGGACGAAGACGAAATGAGCATCGCTCGTCGACTGAACCGCTTCCTTGGGCACGGTGATCGCGTTTGGCTCCTGCCGCAGCAGCAGCGTGCCGGTGCCGTAGGATTTGTCGCGCAGCATTCCGGTGGGGTTGGGGACCTCGACACGAACCTGGAGTGTCCGCGTCTGCGGGTCGATGGCGGGCGAGACCCACGAGACCTGGCTCGTCACTTCACCGGAGCCGTCATCGGTGCGAAAGACGACCGGCAGGCCGGTCGTGACATATCGCGCGTCCTCCTGGCGGACATTGAGCATAAGCCAGAGCTGGGACGGGTCCGCCACCGTAAAGAGGCTGCTGGCCGTATCGACCACTTCACCGGCGACGACTTCCGAGCTCACCAGAACGCCGCCATAGGTTGAGCGAATCGGAATCAGATTGGCGGTCTGCGTGCCGCTGGGCAGCGAGGAAATCACCGATGTCGGGATGCCGAGAAACCGAATCGTTTCGGCAACGAGTTTCGCATCTTTACCGGCAAGGTCACCCGGAACATCAAATCCCAGATTGGCCAGCGCTTGGCGGGCGGAAACCAGTGAGACTTCGGCTTCCTGCAACGCCGCATCGGCCTCAATGACCGACTTCTGGGCGATCGCTCCGCTGTTGCCGGCGGTGCGGAGCCGCTCGGCGGTCGCCTGCCGGAGCTGCAGCTGGACGACCGCCTGCACGAACTGGGACTTGAGCTGTCCGACCTGGCCGGCATCGATCAGCGCCAGGATCTCGCCGGGCGAGACCGGTTCGCCAAGTGTTTTGAAGACACGTGCCACACTTCCGGGAACGCGGCTTGCAAGGTGCGCCACGCGGGTCGGGGCAAATTGCAATTCGCCATTGGCGGTCAGCACATCCTGCATGGGCCGTTCCTGCACGACGTCGACCTCGATGCCGGCTCGGGCGATGCTCTCGACGCTCGCGAACTGGATGCGATTCGTGTGCAGCGTGTCGCGGCTGTTATTCTCAGGCCGTGGCAGCAGGGCCAGGGCCTTGAGCGAGTCATATTTGGGCAGCTGCGGCTCGCCCTTGACCTGAGCGAGCTCCGGGTGATGAATGACGCATTCGGCGACGCCATGTTCACGGCAGAAGCCGAACGGCTTGGGCTTCGGATAAAGCTCCTTGCGGCACTCGACGCATTGCGATTCGGGCACCAGATGTTCGCTGCACCAATCATCCGCCGCAGCCGGTGGCTGGCCAGCAAGCGTCGAGAAGGCAGGAAGTTTCCACCCCGTGCGGTGGCCGGCATAGAACACCCCGGCCAGCAGGGCAAAGACGACGATGTTGGGGATCAGGTTTGCGACGAATCGCCACCACGGCCGGCCTGCCGGTACATGACGGGGCGACGACGGCGAGTGCAGATCTGCCGGATGGGCAGGAAGGGACGATGACATGATGGTTCCCTGGATCAAGGCGAGGGCACGCGGGTAGCGTCGATAGAGCAGCACGCAAGCAGCGCCCGGAAGAGGAGGGCGCACGCAGCCAAAGAAAAATGGCTTAGCAGCGAATCACAACGGTCGATAGCGCAGCCAGGGCCGATGGCGCGCGAGCCGGGCCATGCGTTTGCAGGTGCGCAAGTGAGGCCGACGGCAAGGAGTTGTCGAAGGACGGCGTTAGCGGTAGCCACGCCACCAGAGCGAGCAACTGTTCTGCATCGATCACGTTCACCGGGCGGACGCCGGAGGAGGGATTCCCGCCGGAGAGCTGGATATGCTGACATCCACACGGATCGCCAGCGAGCTGCTCAGGTTCCTCGTGATGCTTTCGGCCGCAGCACGAACAGGGCGAACCGTCGTCCTCGTGTCCACCGCGATTATCCGGACATAGACTGCATGCGTCGGCTTCCGAGTTGAGGCAATAGACGCCTCCTGGCCCAATGCACAGATACACCGACATGCCGATCCCGGTTAGGACCTGCATCGTCAGCAGCATCAGGGTGAGGAAGTGTTTCGCCACGGCGCCGAATGCACTTGGGAAGGTGAACGAACCATTAGTCTACGCGTCAGGGACCGGCTTGTTCAATACGGAAGTTCGACGATCGCTCGCCCGTTGAGAGCTTCGAGCTTCACAAACCTGACATCTGCCGTCACCCAAATCATTGGCCGCTCAGGGTTTGGCCACGGAGCGAATCGTCGGCGGTCGTGTCCGTCGCCTCGGTGAGGCTGCCCGACAAGAGCAGGCCGTCGACCAGCGAGCTCGCCTGGGCGAACTGCGACTGGGCATCAACCAGCGCAAGGTTGGCGTCGAAAAAAGTCCGCCTGACGATTAGCACCTGCAGGAATTCGAGTTCGCCCGCCCGGAAGGCCTGCTCGGAGAGGGTCAGGGCTTCTTCCGCGGTGGGAAGGATTTCTCGCTGATAACGCCGCACCTCGGCGGCCGCACCGTCGTAATTGCGGCCAGCATCGATCAGGCGGCCGCGAAGGGCGAGTTTCAATCGTGCGAGCTCCTGCGTCGCCCGGCAATACTCGCCCCATGCGGCGGCGATATTGCCCTGGTTCTTGTTGTAAAGCGGAATGGGCATGCCGATCTGGGTGTTGATCATCTCCGAGCCCGTGCCGTTGTCGTAGCCGCCGGCGACCATCAGTGACAGGTTCGGAATGGGCTGGGCGTGCTGCCGCTGCAGATTGGCCTGGGATGCCGCAACCCGCGAACAGGCCATGCGAATCTCAGGACTTATGCTTTCGAGCTGACAATACTCCGTTTCCCAGTCGTGTGCATCGAGCGGAAGAGCCAGCGAACCGGCGAGCGCACCCGTGGTTGCGCACGGAATGCCTGCGACGTTGAAGAGAGACTTCCACGCCGCAGCGAAGCTGATTTCGGCCTTTTGGCGAAGGAGCTGCACTTCGCTTTGCTGAATACGCGTCTGCAGCAGCTCGGGGCGATTGCCTTCGAGGGCGTCGAGGCGTTGCTGGGCCACCGTCACACCTCTTGCCGTCACCTGTTCAAAGCTCTCCGCGAGCGCCACGCGCCGCTGGGCGGCGAGCGTCTCGTAGAATCGGACACGCACGTCTGTGATCACCCGCAGCCGTGTCATTTCGACCTGCCAGAGCTGGGCCTGCACTTCCTGTTCGAGGACGAGCCGGTTGCGCTCAAGCTTTTTGCCGCGGACGATGTCCTGCTCCACGAAAGCCGTATGCTGGTCGGTGCCCCGGTCTGCGAGCTGGCTCGCGTTGTAGCCGGCAACCGGGTTCGGATAACGGCCGACCTGATCCCGAAAGCCCATCGCTTTGGCGACGGCGGCGTTTGCCTGCCGGATTGCCGGGTTGTTTTCGCAAGCCCATTGCTCGAGCATGGCAAGGGTAAGAGCTTCGCCGGACCACGCCACCTCGCTAAGCGTCGGATCGGCGGTCGGTGCTGCTTCGGCGGGCTCCGCCTCGGATGAGGTCAGCGTAATGTCGCTTCGGTCATCCTGGGGCATCGGCGTCCGGTCAGCGACCTGCAGATCGTCCGATGTACGGCTGGTTTGGGAGGCTAGTCCGGGCGAGCGGCATCCGGCCAGGGTCGCGGCGAATATCAATAGCGCAAACGTCGGAAATAGCGTGCGAGACATGGCGGGACCTTGGAAGCAAGGAGAAGGGGAGTTACGACAGAACGCGCAACTTCGCTCCCTACACCTGCATCCGTGTCCCCCGCGCGGACAAGACCTCACCCTCGGCGATGCGGGCTGGCGAACAAGCATGAACGCAGGAGGCCGGGCCGACAGCCAGATCCTGAGATTCAACGGGCAGCAACACTGAGATTTCTGGTGCGGGCAGCGATACCCGCGATGCCGTCAGCATATTCCGGTTCAGGCAATGCACGCAGGTGCAAGGGCCTGGCTGCTGTCGCTCCGGTGGATGCGACGCGGCGCAGTTCCCGCCGGATGAATGGCAGTTGCATGACGATTGCCCGCAGCCCTGAGGGTTTGCAACTTCGCAACGAAGCACGCACCGGCACGGCTGCGCCGCCTGCAGCAGGCAGAGCAGCACGCATGCGATAGCAGCGCATCGGGTGCAGCCGGTCATGACAGAAATCTCATCCGTGGCGGTGCGTCCTGCACCGTATCCGTTTTATCGGTTTGCCATGACCGCAGCCGGGAGGACGAAGCTGGGCGGCACGCCATCACCAGTCGTTTTGCGCCGCGAAGTCCGCAGAAATGATGCGACTGGATCAGACGGAACATTCGTCACGTTAGGAGACGTTGATCCGGGTTGACATTCCCCGACAGACGCGCCGCAAGATGCCTCTGCCAAGAAAATGGTTACATCGCGTGCGAACCCTGCTAGGGTCGCTAGGAAAGCCGTAACAAGGAGGTTCGCATGAAGAAGCCGTTTTTCATTCCCGTTGCCCTGCTCATGCTGGTCACGGCCTGCGTTGATTCAGAGGGACCCGCTGCGGGCGTTGCGAACTCGAGCATGAACTGCGAGCAATGCGAACGCTGCAAGGATCGCAGCTGCGAATGCTGCAAAGGCGGGACGTGCGACATGCAACACATTCCGGGCGCAGGTGGTAGCACTTCGATGTAGATGGGGGTGCGGTGTCCGGAGTGCATCAAAGCGAAGCACAGACACTGAGGTTTCTGCGCAGGTACAATTTTGCCTCGGCTTCACCCGGAGTGCGGGGAAACGAGCTCATATCGAGTGACCGCTCCACGAGCAATTTCTGCTCTACGGTACGGGTAGCACCCGAATGACTGTGCCTTCGTCGCTGATCGCTTCCCATGCCGCGACGGCAAACACTCCCGAGACATCTGAAGCGATGACGGGATCGCGTGCATCCGAACCGAGCCGGCGTGGCTTCGCGTCCCCTGCGCGAAGCATGAGCTCACCGACCCGCCCCTTCGTCCAAAGCACTAACGGCTGATTCTTGAGGCACGCGATGGTTGGCTGCTCTCCCCGCCCCAGCGCGGCTTCATTTCGACCATCGGAGAGATAGAGCTGATCCTTCTGGCGGTAGGCGCTCCAGACCGTCTGATCGGTGGCGACGGCAATCATGCCCCCGTCCATGGGGCATGCGTTGAGCATCCACTGCATCTGAGAGAGGGGACGGGCGTCGCCAAAACGCTCGCCGTCCTCAGACGTAACGACATACATGTCACGCTTGCCGCCGAGCTGGTTGCGAAACAAAAGGTGAATGCTGCCTTTGGCACCCGCGGCGATGGACGGGTGGCAACATTCACAGATGCTTCCGTCAGGGGAGCGGTAAGCGAGTCGGTTCGCATCCCAGCTTTCTCCGCCATCGGACGATTTCGCCACATAGAGCTCCGTCTTCTTGTCGCGCAGGTCCAGCCAACAGCACCACAGCGCCCCCTCCGCCCCCGAGGTCATGTTGTGGAGCCCTTCTCGCGCCGAACCCTCGACATCGTTGACCCGGCCGAGCTTCTTCCACTCGCCGCCTTCGCTGTTACGCCAGGCGAGGATGTCGCCGTCACGCCCCTTTCCCTGTGGTCCGCCGATCGCGGTGACCACGGGACCTGCCGGGCTCGAAACGATGCGAGGACCGCGACGCATTCCCAGTGACATGTTCGGACAGGTGAACGCCTTTTGCGGCTTGGAAAAGCTTTTGCCCTGGTCCTTTGAAATAGCGTGATAGACATCATCGCCCAGTCCGTACACCAGATGCACGGTGTTGTCGGGAGCGACGGCCACCTGGGGCTGCTTAGGTGCGTCGGCTTTTTTGCCGCGTGCCACTGTCATAGGAGATGCGGCGAGCGTGGATGTCGGCATCCATAATCCGATCGCCATCAGGACAGCGACAAGGAATCGCCCACAGCGCGCCGGGTTGGCACAGTTCAGGTCTGCGACGCACACATTGTGCGAATCGGTGCGTCCGCTCCCGAAACAGGAACTGCGAATTGAACGCGCGATCATGATTATTTCCTTGGGGGCCGTGATAGGTGATCGGCAACATTCTTACGACGGGCGTATTGGCATGCAGTCTGCAAGCAGCTGTAGCGTCGGTCGATCTGGCAGTCTCCCGGTCAGAAGCATTTCCTGCAACGCCTTGCCGCTGTGGCGCAGCTGGGACGTTGGTTCGGCCTCGGGTAAAATTGGGACGTGATGACCGCTCCTTGCTCTGCTCTTCGCATGTGCCTGATCGGGATCGTCGCGTTACAGACGCTACTGATTCCCCAAGGGAATTGTTGCTGTGCGGTGCATCGCATCGTCAGCGTGATCACCGGAGGAAACGCTGTTCCGGCCTGCTGTCGCCTCGTGCTGACCGATGGCGATCGCGACGAAGTTCCTGTGGGCAGCTTCGCGGTATCAAGAACGCCCTTGCGCGAATGTCACTGCGGCGCCGCCAAGGCCGCGGCTCAAAAGCCTGTACCGTCGGATGCTGAGCAGGAAGCTGCGAACCGGGAGCTCGGCAGCAAGTGGTTCGACGTCTGCGTGTTTCAAGCGACGCCCTTTAGTGTCGATCGCTTCCGCGATTTCTCGTTGTGCAGCCTCAGGCCTCCCGCACTCTCTCTCGCCGGGCGGGAATTCCGCATCGCGCTCCATTCGTGGCTGTGTTGAGCGAATCGGTGCCGCAACGACCCTGATCTGGCTCTCCTGAGCTCGTCGCGTCGTTGACTCGTTTCAATGCTCCAGTCGCGGCTTCGCGCTGGCCACAAGTTGTTCGCTGTATGGCGTAACCGCTGAAGGTACGCGGCTGCGCCCCATTTGTTCTCTTTTCCAAACGAGGTTCATCATGTTTCAGACCAATAAGAACTGTTTGACGGGAGCTCTTGCTCTCACCCTGTGCATGGGACTTGGCACCGTCGCCTTCGCACAGTCGCAGGGCTTCAATGCTGCCGGCCAGGCCCGGCAGCGATTTGTGGAATCGCATCAACGCACCGGCACGGTTGGCAACGGCTACCGGCCGTACTCCGCATGGACGTACCAGAGTTCGGCTGCAACCCACGCGCAGGCCCTGTCCGCCTACGGGGAAGGCTGCAAGCAATTGCCTCCGGAGACGGCCAAGGAGCACCTCGCCGAGGTCCGCCGGAATGTCGCGGCGACCAAGAAGGAAGTCGCCAAGCTCGGCCCCGATGTCGAAAAGGAGGCGGAGCTCAAGAAGTCGATCGACGCACTCCAGAAGACGTTGACCGAGTGCGAGGAACTGTGCGGTCACGCGGAGGCGGCGGTGGGCGACAAGGAGGTGCAGTCCAAGCCGTTCTGCGCACACTGCTCGTCGCTCACCGGTAAGCTGGAGCAGGCGAAGAAGCAGCATGACGAGCTGATTCGCAAGCTCGGCATTCCGCATCCGGCCGCTCCGGCGCCTGCCGAAGCGCCGAAAACGCCTGCCAAGTAATCCGGCGTGATCCTGACATGGCCGCAAGACCCACCGGTCCTGCGGCCATGTCCTTTCTCTCCAATCGCCCGCCGCATTCTGCTTTCGCCGCTTGACTCTGTAGTAAGGTACAGGGTGTAAACTGGAGGCGAAGGAGATCGGACATGAGTGCCACACTCACCATTGGGAAACTTGCCAAGGCTGCTGAGGTTGGAATCGAAACCATCCGCTTCTACGAGCGTGAAGGACTGCTCGCGCCTGCCGGGAGGAAGGCCTCAGGCTATCGCCAGTACGAGCAGGATGCCGTCGCAAAGCTTCGGTTCATTCGTATGGCGAAGCGATTGGGATTCAGTCTGAAAGAGATCCAGTCTCTGCTGGAACTGCGCCTCGATCCGCGCGCCAAACGGTCAAGCCTGAAGGCGAAGGCACAAGCCAAGATCGCCGACATCGAGGCGAGGGTCGAAGAGCTCCTGCAGATGAAACGAGCGCTGCTTCCTCTTGTCGATGCGTGCGACGGCCTGGGGCCGCTTGAAGGCTGTCCGATCCTGCGTGCGCTGGAACACCCACATCATCAATGCAAGGAGATGCCATCATGAATGATGCACCGAAACTCAAGGTCGGTGGCTGCTGCCACGACCGCGTTGCTCAATCGGATTCCGGGCACACAGATCCGGTGTGCGGAATGAAGGTCGATCCTAAGAGCGCTGCGGGCTCGCACGATCATGACGGCACGACCTACTACTTCTGCAGCAAGAGCTGCCTTGCCAAGTTTCAGGCTGAACCCCAACGATTCGTCCGCAGGGCGACGGCACCCGTCGCCCTGCATGACGCCGCCAGCCACACTGACCCGGTCTGTGGCATGGAGGTTGATCCTCGTTCTGCCGCGGGTTCGCACGTGCATGACGGCCAGACTTTTTTCTTCTGCAGCCAGGGATGCCTCAGTAAGTTCCGCGCTGATCCCCCTCGCTACCTGCGGGCTGAGCCCGCAAAGCAGGAGCAGGCGTCCAGATCGGGCAAATATACCTGCCCGATGCATCCCGAGATCGTTCAGGACGGGCCAGGAACCTGCCCCAAATGCGGCATGGCACTCGAGCCGATGGACCCGGCCGAGCAGTCCGGGGACGATGCGGAGTATCACGACATGCGTCGTCGCTTCGTCGTCGGGGCGATCTTTGCTGTCCCCATCTTCCTGATTGCGATGGGCGCGATGCTGCCCTTGGCGGGGCTCGCTCACTTCCTACACCAGAACATGGCGGCGCTGAACTGGGTGCAGCTCGCCTTGTCGTTGCCTGTCGTGCTGTGGTGCGGCTGGCCCTTTTTCCAGCGGGCCTGGAGCTCGGTTCTCCATCGCAGCCCGAACATGTTCACCCTGATTGCTATTGGCGTTGGCACCGCGTTTCTCTACAGCGTTTTCGCCACGACAGTGCCTCATCTCTTCCCTGAAGGCTTTCGCGGCCCCAGCGGAGGTGTCGAGCCTTACTTTGACAGTGCGGCTGTGATCGTCGTCCTCGTCCTCTTAGGACAGGTATTGGAGCTGCGGGCGCGTTCGCAGACCGGGGCCGCAATCCGCGCTCTGCTCGGCCTCGCTCCCAAGACAGCCCGTGTGATTCGCGATGGCGAAGAGCTCGATATCCCGCTGACGGAAGTCAGGGTAGGGGATGCCATTCGCATCCGCCCTGGGGAAAAGGTTCCGGTTGATGGAACAGTCTCGGAAGGCGCAAGCAACGTCGACGAATCGATGGTCACCGGCGAACCGATCCCGGTTGGAAAGACCAGCGGTGACGGGCTGATCGGCGGCACGGTCAATACCACCGGCGGGCTGATCATGAGGGCCGAGCGCGTCGGCAGCGATACGCTGCTGTCACAGATCGTCCATCTCGTCGGCGAGGCGCAACGCAGCCGCGCTCCCATCGAGAAACTCGTCAATCGGATTTCAGCCTTTTTCGTGCCGACAGTCCTCGTCGTCGCGCTGGCGACGTTTGTCGGATGGACCTTTTGGGGGACTGAGCCCCGTCTGGCCCATGCCCTCCTGAATTCCGTCGCGGTGCTGATCATCGCCTGTCCCTGTGCCCTGGGCCTGGCGACGCCGATGGCGGTCATGGTGGGCACCGGCAAAGCGGCATCGCTGGGTGTTCTGTTCCGCGACGCCGAGGCCCTGGAGACACTCCGGCTGGTGGACACGCTCATCGTGGACAAGACAGGAACCTTGACCGAAGGAAAGCCGAAATTGACCTCTGTTACACCGCTCGGAGGCTTCACCGATGAACAGATTCTCGCCCTCGCCGCGGGACTTGAAAGAGGCAGCGAGCACCCGCTCGGCGCCGCAATCATCGGCGGCGCAAAGGAGCGAAACGTCGCTGCAGCCGACATCAGTGACTTCACCTCTGTCACGGGTAAAGGCGTCCGCGGCAAGGCCGGCGAAGACGACGTCGCGATCGGCAATGCGGCCCTTCTCCAAGAGCTCGGGGTTGACTCCGCGCCGTTTCAGTCTCAATGGGACGCGCTGCGAAACGACGGACAGACGGTGATGGCCGTCGTCCGAGGTCATGAACTGGTCGGGCTTGTCGGCGTCTCGGACCCCATCAAGGCGACATCGGCTGATGCGATCCGCGATCTGCACAGCGAAGGCCTGAAGATGATGATGGTAACTGGCGATCACCGGCGTACCGCGGACGCGGTCGCCAAACGGCTCGGCATCGACGAGGTGCGGGCGGAAGTCCTGCCGGAGACGAAAAGCCGCATCGTGTCGGATCTGCAGCGTCAGGGGCGCAAGGTCGCGATGGCCGGCGACGGCATCAACGATGCGCCTGCCTTGGCGAAAGCTGAAGTCGGCATCGCCATGGGCACGGGAACGGATGTCGCGATGGAGAGTGCAGGGGTGACGCTGGTAAAAGGCGACCTTCGTGGGATCGTCAGAGCGATCCGCCTAAGCCGGACGACATCTGCGGCGATCCGACAGAACCTCGTGCTGGCCTTCGCCTATAACGCGATCTGTATTCCGGCCGCGGCGTTCGGATGGGTCTCCCCCATCTGGGCGAGCGCGGCGATGAGCCTCAGCTCGGTCAGCGTCATCGCGAACTCCCTTCGCTTGCGAAGTTCGTCCGTGTGATGCAAATCCCTGCACTCGGAAGCGGATGCGAATCACTTCGGATTTCGTAGCCCCGCATCAGAATTGGTGTCGACATCTTTGTCACACCGGTCCTAGAATGAACGGCGATGTCAGCTTTTGCCTACCTCTGTCGATCCGCTCTGCTCGGCCTTGCGCTGTTGCAGGCGACGGTGTTGCCCGAGGGTGGGTGCTGCTGTTCGCTGCAGCGTCTGATGGTGATGCTCGGCGCCAATGGCGATCAGGTGCCCGCGTGCTGTCGCGTCCAGCGGCCCAAGGGCTGCGACCGCTCCGGTGAGGCAGGCAGCATAGCCTGCGTCAGTTCCGACGACGGATCGCCCCATGCGTGTCACTGCATCAAATCCAGCTGTGATAAGCTGCCGGGGCAGGCGCAGTTGAGTTTCGAGGGATCGTTTGCTGAACGTCTGGACCAATGGATCGCGGCGTTACCGGTACTGGTGATGCCACTTGATGTCGCCGTATCGCCTTGCGAAATGCATGGGCACGCGATGCCGGAGTCGCTTCTGCTCTCCGGTCACCAAGCTTGTATTGCGCTCCAAACGTGGCGTTGCTGAGCCCCTCCGTGTGACCATGCTTTCGGTCACACTCTTGAGTCCCTGATTGCATCAGCGGACGTCATCTATCCCTTGTTGGCTTAACCGATCGCCGCATCGTGCGACGACATGCGGTCATGCCAATCATCCTTCCTTTTGGCTGCCGCCGATCTGTGCGCAGAGGTTATCGCTATGTTACGTCGACGGATTTGGATGTGGCCCGGAGTGGCTGCACTGGCCCTATCTGTGATCACGGTAGCCGGCTGTTCGCCAACGACGGCACCGTCTCCCGAAAGCCGGATCGCGTCAGCTCCTGCAGCTGCGCCAATGGCCGAGTCTCCTGTTGTGAAAAGCGCCTCGGAAGACCTGGAAGATCACGGTCATAAACCGGGTGAGCATGGAGGGATTCTGGTATCGCTCGGCCGCGATAGTTACCACATCGAGGCGGTCTTTGAGTCCGGAGGAAAACTTCGGCTCTACACGCTCGGCAAGGACGAATCCCGCGTCATCGATGTCGAAACGCAGAGCCTCAAAGGCTTTGTCAAGGCGGTCGGCGGAAACGACGCGCAGCCTGTCACATTCGCTGCGGAATCGCAGGAGGGCGACGCCGCTAACCGGACTTCGCAGTTTGTCGGCATCCTACCGGCGGAGCTCAGTGGCAGTCCGGTCGTCGTGACCATCCCGAACATCGTCATCGCCGGTGAGCGATTTCGTCTCGGCTTCGAGTCGAGCGCTGCGGCGCATGATGAGGCGATGCCGAGCAAAGTCGCCGATGAGGAAGAACGTCAGCTCTACCTGACACCGGGCGGGATCTACACCCAGGCGGATATCGAGGCGAACGGCGCCGTAACCGCGTCACAAAAGTTTCGTGGGCTCATGTCCTCCCATGACATGCAACCCAAAACGGGTGATCGGATCTGCCCGATCACCTCGACGAAGGCCACCTCGAAGTTCTCGTGGGTCATCGACGGCAAAACCTACGAGTTTTGCTGCCCTCCATGCGTCGACGAATTCGTCAAGCTCGCCAAAGCCGATCCTTCGGCGGTGAAGCTGCCTTCGGAGTACGTCAAACGCTGAGCAGGACGCTCTGCCGACTTTTTCATTTTCCTTTTCAAGGGAGTCTTGCCGTGAAAGCCATTTTGTTTTCGATGTTGTCTCTCGTCGGGGCCCTGGCCTCGCCGTTGTCGGTCCAGGCTGCAGATCCGGCCGGACAAACCATCATCACTATTGAGGGGATGCACTGCGCGGGCTGCGCGAAGGCTTTGGCCAACAAGCTTCGAGCAGTGAAGGCCGTGGCAACCGTCGAGGTCGATGTCAAGACGGGCAAAGCGACCGTCGCCGCCAGCAAGGCGCAAGCGCCGTCTCCCAAACTGCTTTGGGAGGCGGTCGAGACGGCCGGATATAAGCCGACGACGCTCAGCGGCCCGGCGGGCACATTCCAGACAAAACCGAAGTCCTAGTCTGCATCACCGATAACCTCATGGAGGCGTTTATGTTTAGAACCATATTATTCCTCGCTGGTCTCGGGGTCTTGCTGTCGGCGGTCGGCTGCGGCACGTCCGCCACACAGACTCCGCGCGAAGCGGCACTCGCCAAGCTGAGCCCGGAAGATCGTATCCTTGCTGAGTCGCAAGGCTATTGCGCCGTGACTTCGGAGCCGCTGGGTGAGATGGGTCCGCCGCTCAAGCTCATTCTCAATGACAAGCCGATCTGGATCTGCTGTTCTGGCTGTGAAAAGAAGGCCAAATCCAATCCTGCAAAGACGGTCGCGCATGCCGAAGAACTCACGGCGAAAGTCGCCGCCAAATCCACACCGAAGGGAGCGTTGTAACCATGTGCCAGCCCCGTGATCTCCTTGCCGCACTGCGACGGCTTTTCGGCGGAACTGTCGCCGTCAGCGCCATCGCGCTGTTGGTTGCCGGATGCTCGCCGCCAGCGGCTCAACCCTCGGTGAGTCCTGGGACAAGTCCTTCGCCAGGCACTCCTGCTGGTGCGTCCCATGAAGCGCATCAAGGGGGAGGTCACGGGGCGCACGGTGGTCACAACGCCGGTGCTATGACGCGAACGCTTGCGGTGAACGCGGAGCCCTCGCCGCCGGTGCCTGCCAAAACGACCAATCTGGCTCTGACGATCCCCGGCGACGACGGCAAGCCCGTTGCGAACTTCGAACTCCTGCACGAAAAGCTTGCGCATCTCATCATGATCCGCGAGGGATTGGACGAGTTTGCGCATATCCATCCCGATGTTGCGGCCGATGGCCGCCTGACGACGTCCCATACGTTCCCCAAAGCTGGCCGGTATCACCTCTTCGTCGATTACCAGCCTCGCGGCGGGACGGCATCGATGGCTTCAGGCGAACTCATGGTCGCCGGCGAGGCGCCGCTTGCGGCGCCACTGATTGAAAACATCGACCAGCCACTTTCCGACGGCGACGTACAGGGAAACGCCAAGGTCACGCCGTCCGACGGCGCAGCCAAGATCGCATTTCGACTGACGGATAAGCAGGGCAAGCCCCTGGCCGACCTGCAGCCCTACCTCGGAGCGATGGGACATCTGGTCGTTGTCAGTGCCAAGGGCATGGAGTATGTCCACGCCCATCCGCTCAGCGAGGCCAAGACCGCTCCCGATGGGATCGTCGAGTTCCAAGCGCATTTGCCGACGTCGGGCCTGTACAAGGCGTGGGGCCAGTTTCGCCATAACG
Organism: Planctomyces sp. SH-PL14; assembly: GCF_001610835.1. Lineage (NCBI taxonomy): Bacteria > Pseudomonadati > Planctomycetota > Planctomycetia > Planctomycetales > Planctomycetaceae > Planctomyces > Planctomyces sp. SH-PL14. The sequence continues at coordinate 8,254,781 of NZ_CP011270.1, forward strand.
ATCGGATCGTGACGCTGCCGGTCGTTTTTGCGTATCAGTCAAAGCCCTAGAGCGATCAGATCATGACATCGCCGATTCGCCTGACTGTCGCTCTGTGCCTGGCGGCCTGCCTGCTGGCGGCCGATGCATTGGCGCATGAGGGACACCAGCCCTTGCCCAGCAAAGGTGTGCAGGTCGATGTTGAGCGTGGACATGTCACGCTGAGCAAGCAGGCACGCGACATCCTGGATATCCAGTCGGTTGAGATTGGCCCGGGGACCATTGCGTCGCGGATCTACGCCTATACGACGGTCGTTACGCCGTGGCGCAGACGAGCCAATGTCAGCACTCGCCTCGCCGGTAAAGTGACCGCGCTCCACGTCGTGCCCGGCGATAAAGTGCAGGCTGGACAGAGGCTCGTCGAGCTCGACAGCGTAGCGTTCCAGACGCTGCGGGCTGACTACCAAAAGACGTTGAGTGAGCTGGAGCTTGCACGAACGGTACTCAAGGCGCTCGCGCCTGCTGGCGCAGGGGGTGCTGTCTCCGGCCAGCGCGTGGTCGAGGCGCAAACGGCCGTTAAGCAAAGTGAAATCGCCCTGGAAGTGCTTAAGGCGAAGGCGGCCGGCCTGCACATCGCCGCCGACCAGCTTGAGCAGTCAGACGACGCCGGCTTTCATGTTCCGGCGGCAAGTCCGATCAAGGGAGTCGTGGTTCACAGCGACGTCGCCGTCGGACGGCTGGTCGAGCCGACCGACCATCTCCTGGAGATCGTGGACCCGAGGCATGTATGGGTCGAAATCCCCCTGCTGGAGCGTGACATTCACCGCGTGCGAGAAGGCCAGCAGGTGCTCCTTCGCTTTGCGGCCCTCGGGGCGAAGGAATTCTCGGCACGTATATCGCGGATTGGCCGGTTGCTCGATCCGCAAACCCATCAGGTCAGCGTTTGGGCGGACCTCGACGTTGAGCCGGGTACAACAGGTCCGGTTGCCGGGATGAGCGGCACCGCTCAGATCGTGTCGAGTCTCGCCGCCGATGCGCTGACGGTTCCTTCCGCGGCAATCTTTAGCGATGGCGCGGATCGCTATGTTTTTGTCGAAGAGGCGTCGACCCGCGAGGGTGCAGAATACCGCAAGCGCTCGGTCGTCCTTGGCCGACGTTCCGCAGACGTCGCGGAGGTGGTGGGCGGAGAGGTCTATCCCGGCGATCGCATCGTCGTACGGGGCGGCCACGAACTATCGAGCCTGTTCTTTCTGGGCGTGTTGAAACCGGGCGCCGCCACCGCTAAAGCGATCGGACTCAAACTCGAAGCGTTGACGGATCGCCCGATCGAGGAAGTGATCCATGTCGATGGAAGCGTCGAAATTGCGCCGCAGGACCGGATCGAAGTGTCCGCGCAAATCAGCGGCGTTTTGAGCCGCATTCATGTTGATCGCGCTCAGGAGGTGGCGGCAGGCGATCCCTTGATCGAAATCACCAGCCTGGAGCTTCAGGACGTACAGCTCGACCTCATTCAGGCCAAGCTCAGCCTCGATAGCTGGTCAGACCTTTACGCGCGTCGCAAGGAAGCGGGTGAGGGCGTTTCGCCGCGCGTCCTGGCAGAAACCGAAAAGCAGGTCCTCGGAGCGACCGGCCGCGTTGCAGCATTGCGCGACAAGCTCCTGACGATCGGATTGGGTGCATCGGAGCTCGACCAGATTCTTGCGAGCCGGAGGGTCGCTGAATCGCTGACGATCCGCGCGCCCTTCGCAGGCAGCGTGGTGCGTTTTGACGGCGTGCTCGGTCAGACCTGGCCGGCGAATTCGCCGATGCTCGAGATTCATCGCCTGACCCGGCCGAGAGTTCAGGTGTTCCTGCCGGAGCGGCTGGCGGCCAAAGTCGCCATTGGTCAACACGCGCGCGTACGGCTGTCGGCCTATCCGGACCGGCAATTCGACGGCAAGGTGGCGCGGATCGGACCGAGTCAGATCGCCGGCAGCCGGACGTTGGCAGCATGGATCGAGCTGGATGCACCGTCCGAGCCGCTGCTTCTGCACAACATGCTGGCCCGAGCCGTCATCCGCATTGCTACACCGCCGCCGGTCCTGGGGGTTCCCAAATCGGCGATCGTGCAAGACGGGCTGCAGACCTTTGTTTTTGTTCGCAAGAGTGATGGCACGTTTGAGCGGCGGCGCGTGCAGGTAGGCACATCGGACGACCGGTTCGTGGAGATCCGCCAGGGCGCCGCCAGGGGGGAGAGCATCGCCGTGGGCGGCGTTCCCCAGCTTCAGACCGCTTACGCTTCCGTTCGCTGAAGAGATGTTTCGTGCTCAATGCCATCATCCTTTTCTCGCTTCGCAATCGCCTGCTGGTGCTCATCGCGGCAGCTGCGGTGGTGGTCTATGGCGTAATCCAGCTGCGACAGATGCCGGTGGACGTCTTTCCCGACCTCAACCGGCCGACCGTCACCATCATGACCGAGGCTGCGGGGCTGGCGCCGGAAGAAGTCGAAGTTCTCGTCACGCGACCGATCGAGTTTTTGCTCAACGGCGCGACTGGCGTGCAGCGTGTTCGCTCGTCGTCGGGCATCGGCCTGTCGATCGTCTGGGTCGAGTTCGACTGGGGAACCGACATCTTCCAGGACCGGCAAATCGTGGCAGAGAAGCTGCAGCTGGCGCGGGAGCGGCTGCCGCAGGACGCCAATCCGGTGATGGCCCCGATCTCCTCCATCATGGGCGAGATCATGTTGCTCGGCGTCCGGTCGACAGCAACGGCGTCTGATGAAGCGGCGGCCGCCACCAAGGCGATGGAACTGCGAACGCTGGCGGAATTCACGCTGAGAAATCGCCTGCTGGCGGTGGAGGGCGTGTCCCAGGTCACCGTGATGGGCGGCGTCCTAAAGCAATATCAAATCGTCACGTCGCCTGCGCGGCTGGCGGCACAAGGCGTCACACTCGAGCAGCTGACTGATGCCGCGCAGCAAGCCAATGTGCTGGCCAGCGGCGGCATCGTCGTGCGGCCTCCCAAAGAGTCGCTGCTGCGCGTTAGCGGTCAAAGCCTGACGCTGGAGGACGTCGCGAGCACACCGGTGCTGTGGCGGGAGCCGATTCCGGTGCTCATTCGCGACGTCGCCGATGTGCAGTTTGGGGGCCCGATCGCGCGGGGAAATGGCAGCGTCTGGGTCAAAGTCGCACCAGAGGGCAAGGAGGCCAGGGACGCCGTTCAACGAGAACTGCCGGCAGCCGCCGACCATGAACATGGCGAGCACGCACATCATCATGACGAGCCGGCCCCGGCGGCATTGAGCGGCGGGCCGGCCGTCATTCTCACCGTGCAGAAGCAACCCAATGCGGACACGCTCGTTCTGGATCGCAAGATCGATGCGATGCTCGATCAGCTTCAGAAGGACTTGCCGGGCGACATCCAGATTGAGCGCCGCATCTTCCGGCAGGCCGATTTCATCGAAGCCGCGGTGGACAATGTCACTGAAGCGGTGCGGGACGGTGCCATTTGGGTCGTCGTGGTCCTGTTCTTCTTCATGGGCAATTTTCGTACGAGTGTCAGCTCTTTGACCTCCATGCCGCTGTCGATCCTGCTGACGATCCTGGTCTTTCACTGGTTCAACATCACCATCAACACCATGACGCTCGGCGGCATCGCCGTGGCGATCGGGGATCTGGTCGATGATTCGATCGTCGATATCGAGAACATCTATAGGCGGCTGAAGGAGAATCGTCGTCTGCCCGCGCCAGAGCAGCGTCCCGCATTGACGGTGATCTACGAGGCCTCGACCGAGATCCGAAATTCGATCGTCTACGCCACCTTGATCGTGATTCTCGTGGTCTTCCCCCTGTTCTCCATGTCCGGTCTGGAAGGACGCATGTTCGCCCCGCTGGGCATTTCCTACATCATCGCGCTTTTGTGCTCACTGGTGGTGTCGCTGACCTTCACTCCCGTGCTCGGCTCACTGCTGTTGCCGGGTGCGAAATTCCTGGAGGAGGAGCGCGACCCGCTGCTGATGCGATGGCTCAAAGCGGTCGATACGGTCGTCTTGCGCTATACGCTTCGCCACGCCACGCTGATTCTGGGCGTCATGTCGGTGCTGGTCGTGATCGCCTGCGCCAGCATTTTTTGGATGGGGGGAGAATTCCTTCCTCCCTTCAACGAAGGCACGCTTACGATCAATGTCAGGATGGAACCGGGCACGAGCCTTGGCGAAAGCGAACGGATCGCGACGCAGGCGGAGCGATCCATCCTCGACGTTTCCGAAGTATTATCCGTGTCGCGGCGGACGGGGCGTGCTGAACTGGATGAACATGCCGAGGGCGTCAATTCATCGGAACTCGACGTTGCGCTGGCAGAGTACAGCGTGCCTCGCGAGGGAAAGCTCTACGGCGTCCTTCGCCTGATTCCCGTCGCCCATCTTTGGGGATACCAGACTCAGGGCCGTCCGCGCGAACAGGTCATCGCGGATATTCGCGACCGGATCGCGAATATTCCCGGCGCGGCAGTCAATATCGGACAGCCGATCTCGCATCGCCTCGATCACATGATGTCCGGAATCCGCGCGCAGATCGCGGTCAAAGTCTTCGGCCAGGATTTGCGTGAACTGCGGACCGCTGCCTACGACATCCAGGAGCGGATGCAGCCGATCGCGGGTATCGTCGATCTGCAGATTGAACCACAGGTCGAGATCTCTCAGATCCGGCTCAAGATCAATCGGGAAGAGGCGGCGCGTCACGGACTGACGCCCGGCGATATCGCCGAGCTCGCCGAGACGGCCTACAAGGGCCGCGTCGTCTCGCAGATCCTTGATGAGGATCGTTATTTCGATCTCGTAGTGTGGTACGACGCCGCGTCTCGCAGCGATCCCGAGGTCATCAATCAAACCGTGATCGACTCACCTTCCGGACGCCGGATTGCACTCGATCAGGTCGCAGAAATCCTCGATACAACCGGTCCCAACACGCTGAATCGTGAGCATGTGCAGCGGCGGATCGTCGTGTTCTGCAATGTGCAGGGACGCGACCTGGCAAGCGTGGTCGGTGATATCCGCAAGGCCATCGCTCCGGTCGAAAGTAAACTCACCGCGGCGCCGGGAAGTTACTACGTCGAAATCAGCGGACAGTTTGAAGCCCAGCAGGACGCCCAGCGGCGGCTTCTGATTCTCGGGGCGCTCAGCATTGTCGGCGTGTTCCTGCTCTTGGCAAAGGCGCTCGAATCCTGGCGGGCCGCACTGCAGGTGATGGCGAACATTCCCTTGGCGGCATTTGGTTCCGTGGTGACCCTGCTGCTGGTCAACCGGCCGGCCTGGGACACGCTCAAGGCGGCGCCACTGTCGCAATGGCCGGAACTGTGGATCGGGGCCACCAGTCTTTCGGTGGCGCACTGGGTCGGTTTCATCACGCTGATCGGCGTTGTCAGCCGCAACGGAATCATGATGATTTCGCACTACATCCATCTGATGCAGCACGAGGGCGAGACCTTCTCAGAAGAGATGATCATTCGCGGCAGCCTGGAGCGCCTCGCGCCGGTCATGATGACGGCGACGACCAGCTTCATCGGACTTCTGCCGCTGTTGTTCGGAGCCGGCCAGACGGGGAAGGAGATCCTTTATCCGCTCGCCTTGGTGGTCTTCGGCGGAATGCTGACATCGACATTGCTCGATCAGATCGTGACGCCGGCCTTGTTCTTCAAATTCGGCCGAAAGGTCTATACGCACTCTTCGCCCGCTACTCGGCAGTCGCCGAACAACCACGAAGGGGGTTTAGCGACCATCGCCAAGGTCTAGAGGTTCGCGTCAATCCAAAATAGCCGCGGCACAATGCTCTTTTCGACCTGTAAGCGGGCCGGTCGGGGAGGTTGCGCAGAGGCTCTAAATGCACGATCGCTAATGTTTTTCCTCGCAGGATTGGATTGGCGTTTGCAGGCTGTCTCGACAGAACGGTCTTGAGAGACCCTCTTTCAAGGCGACGTTTCTTATCTAGGAGAGGACCATGAAGCGACGGGATTTTGGAGTGGCGGGAGTAGCAGCCTTGGCATCCCTCGGCTTGGGAGGGCGGGCGGGTGCTCAGGGAAAGACAGCCGATCATCCCGAGCATGACGCCGCGATGCAGGCGTGCGCAAAAGCCTGCGCCGATTGTCAGCTCATGTGCGACATGTGTTCGACGCATTGCGCGCATCTGGTGGCCGATGGGAAGAAACAGCATCTGATGACGCTGATGTCCTGCCAGGACTGTGCGGATATCTGTGCGGCCGCCGCTCAGTCGGCGGCCCGCGGCGGACCGCATGCGGCGCATATCTGCGAAGCATGCGCCACCGTCTGCGCGGGATGCGCTAAGGAATGCGAGAAGCATCCGGATGACGCTGAGATGGCCAAATGCGCAAAGGAATGTCGCAAATGTGAAAAAGCATGCCGTGAAATGGCTCAGCACGCCGGCCAGTCGAAATAGTCAATGCTTACAGCTGACGCAGCTCCTGGTCTGACCACCTCGTCGGGCCGGGATTTTCATCCCTAAAGTTCGCCGCAAACATTCGCGGCAGTGGAGTATCAAAAATGCAACATCAAGAGAATACAATGCAGGAATGTGCCGCGGCGTGCGCCGCGTGTCAGATCGCGTGCGATATGTGCGCCTCGCACTGTGCCGGCCTCGTCGAGCAGGGGAACAAAGCCCACGCCGCCAGCATGCGCTCCTGCCTGGACTGCGCAGATGTGTGCGGCACCGCGGCCTCTTTGGCGGCGCGTGGTGGCCCGTATGCCAAGCATCTCTGCACGGCCTGCGCGGATATTTGCGGCGGCTGCGCGGCCGAGTGCGAGAAGCATCCTGGTGACGAGCACATGGCCAAGTGCGGCAAGGAATGTCGGAAGTGTGAGAAAGCCTGTCGCGCGATGAAATGATGTTCGCCGGTGGTTCTGCCAGTAAAGCGTTTTCACTATCCCTCGCGTCCGGAACGCATTCGATCCGGATGCCCTGTCCGCAGTCTGGCCATCGGCTCGGCTGCATTTGAAAGGAACGTTCGATGTTTCGTTTCATCCGAAGCGGGTTACCTGCAGTCGCCTTGGCGCTGGTCGCAATTCCATCGGCTCAGGCGGGACACTGCACCTGCCATCATCAGCAGCCCGGTCACGTGGTGCCCATGCCGATGGTGACGCCAGCCCCCATCGGCGCGCCGCAGGCGAATGGACGAATTCAGTATCAAAGTACATATCAGCCTGCGGAGACAGCTCCGGCAGTCACGCCGGCCTATGCGCCATCGGTGCCCGCGCCGCGTAACTCTGGGCCCATGCGATACGCACCTCATGCCGAGCGCAATTCAATCGAAGCGTGGCGTCGAAGCTTCGGCAAGCCGTTCTAACATCACTGCCGTGGAAGTGGTTGCGCCGCGGGTGACATGGAATTCCATGTCGCCCGCACTTCTATTCAGTCGATCATGGTGGCGGTCGAAAGAATGGCCTCGCGACGGTCTGCATTTTGTTTGACCAGCTTCGGGGCTTCGACATCTCTCTGTCGTAGCCAGACATGGAACTGCGCGTCCAGATCCTCTAAATCAGTGGCTGCAGCACAGTCAGTGGTTGCCTTGTCATACCCTTTCTCACTGCCCGTCTCCGCGAATCGCAGAGCGAGCAATTCCTGGTGATCCTGCGCAAGAAATGCCGAAAAGGCCGCGCTCTGTGCAAAGAACAGCTTCGCCCTTGAAGGCGGCTGAGGGTATGTTGAAGCAGTCAGCAAATCACGCAGGGGGATAAGCTCGCCGGAGCGGTTGGAAATATCGACAAGATGTAGGGACTCAGCCAGCCGGTTTCCTGACTCGGAAAGGATGGCGAATCCTTCGTCCGCCCACCGCGGAATCTGATGAGCAGTAAATCGGTCAGCGAGAACGATGTGCGTCAGTTCATGGGGAATCACCGCGTCGCACCATCCCGGCGCATCAGCGAGAAGATCGACGCGTCGTTTCCAGACGCGACCATCGTTGATCTCAAGCGAAGAAACGCCTTTGGTCGCGGCATTCGCGCCTGTCTGATGGGAATAGGCACCAGCGCTTGTATGAACGACGACGGTGCATTGCGTAACCCATGCCTTGTCGGCGAAAGGGGGCATCCAGGTTGCCAGTAGGACGCTGCGTGTCTCCTCACAACGGCGAACGATGTAATCCGCATCGCTCAGTACCGTGCGGGAGCGAAGTTCGAAATTCTCAGAGCGATAGGTGAACCAGCCACCGGACTGTGACCGCGACAGACACCGCGTGTTGCATCGGCAGCGAGTTCCGGTCTGTTGATCCGCCTGTAGCCCGCCGGCAAAGAATGCGAGGCTACATGCCAAAAGCGACCGCGCGATATTCTGCATGAACTCCTCCGGGGAGGATGCTTGGCAACGTCGATGCCGGCTACCGCGGGGTGATTCACGATTACATAAGGCATTACCTGCACAGTGGATACGGAATGGTGTTGCTCCTGCGCAAACGATCGTTCCTGCCAGGGAATTGAGCAGCAATGCGTGCGAAATCGGCACGTATTCATAAGCCGGGAGAATCGAGACGGACCCGCTAGGAGCAGTGGGCGACATTGCAGTTCAAATCGAGCTTGAAGATTCCGAACAGGCACACATCCCTTACGGTCTGGCGATCGCCTTCGCGATTCGTCTATTCAGAATCGATCAGAGCGAGATTTTCTCGACAGTGTTGCGGGTCACCTTGCGTTGACGCCGGTCATAGAGACGAGTGGTGCGCGGGTCCGCATGCCCCGCCAGGAACTGCACGTCCTCCAGCGGTACGTTCTCTTCAAGCAGATTCGTCACAGTCGCTACGCGGCAGGAATGGGGAGACAGGTGAAGGGGCAAGCCGGCGTCGCGAAGTCGTCGCTTCATCATCCTGCAGATATCGACGTTTCGAATCGGTTTCGAGGTCAGCGCGCCGGTTCGACCGGCGACCGAGCGGAAGAGTGGGCTGTCTTTGGGCGATGCTTTCCAGTCGAAGCTTGCAAGATACTCGACCAAGTAGCTCTGCAGATCGTGACGCACCGGGATCAGTCGCGACTTGCCACCTTTCTCCGAGAAACGAAGGTGATACTGTGTGCCGTCCCACTGCAGGTCACCCAAACGGAGTGCGGCAACCGCACCATCGCGGGCAGCCGTGTAGACGAGCGTCGCCATGATCGCGCGATCCCGCAGGCCTACGGGCCGTGTCAGATCAAAAGATGCGAACAGCTCTCGTAACTGCTGCTTGCTGATCTCCGGCGTCTTGCCTTCGACGACCTGATATCGCTCGCCGCGGACGCTGGCGGCAGGATTTAGGAATATCGCCTGCCGGACGGCCATCAGGTCGAAGAACGCACGCAATGCCGCGAGCGCGAGCTTGCGTGAGGGCACGCTTCCCGGATACTCATCGAGGAAACGACCGACATGGGCTGGCGTGATCCGCGCGAGTGGAAGGTCGAACGGCCCCATCCAATTGAGGAATCGCAGCACCGCACGGCGATAGGCGGCGCGAGTGTGCGGATTGCGGATCGTGGCCGAAAAGAATTCATCCCAGGCAAAACTTGCGGCGGTCCCTGCTTCGATAATGATCTGTGGAGCTGGGGGCGTCAGCAGACCGACACGTCCGCTTTCTTGGATCAGCGTCGGCCCCGTCATCGATTTCGCGCCCTGCGACCAGCGGTTGCCATCAATGCTCCTTGTGTTGGCGGATCAGTTGCACCGACACGTCCAGCGTTGTTTCGCTCATTCGTTTCTCGGCCGTGTAGACGGTGAGACCAAATTCCTTGCCTGCTGCCAGGCATGCACGGTCAGCGAAGGACAGTCCATGAGCTTTCGTGTGCGGCAGAATGGATGCGGCGGCAATTGCGCGTTCGCGATCGAATGGGACGATGTTCAATTGCTGGCGATCGAGGAATTGCGACATCAGGACAATGTCGCCGCCGCGTTCGATGACCTTCTTTAGCACCTCACTGTAATTGATTGCCGAGACGGTCGCCGCGTACAAAATCGGCGCCACCATCTCTACCCCGGGCTCGCGGTTCAATACTGCCAGTAAGGCGGAAGCGTCGAGGACCGCCTTACTCACGCGGCCTCGTCATAGCTTGCTTTTCCTGCCATCCGGCCTCTTCAGTCTCCTCCCGCCGCGTCTCATCGCGCCGCTCCGCCAGCAACTCATCGACTACGCTTATTCCGGGCGGAACGAGGGTACAGAAGTAGTCCTGGGCGGCCTTCAGCGCCTGTTCGGGGGTTTCGATGCGATAGCCGTCTGCCGTCTGGACGACCAGCACCTCATCGCCGGACGCAAGCTGCAACACTTCGCGGACAGGCTGTGGGAGCACAATCCGTCCGGACCGATCAAGCCGTGCCCGGTAAACATGGGCGTCAAGGGGTGTAAAATTCTGCATGCCGTGTTTCTCCTTTTGTGGCACCTTCATTTACAAAGCCACAAATCGGAGATTCGGTCAAGCACTTTCGTTCTGCCCCGATCCCGCCCCTCGCCCATTAGAGCTAAATAACGTCCTTTATTTACCTCAAGAGCCAAGCGAGCGAACCCGAACTGTTAACGCGCCTCTAAAGGCGATTGTGGCTGAACGAGCATCCGCCGGTCCCGTCCGAGGTGCGACATGGCGAACACCACGCATCCCAGCAGCTCCATGGCTGCAATTGGAAGATACATGTGATTTGACCACCACATACTCATCGGAACGAATTTCAACCCGATGGTGAGCGCCAAGCCAACCCAACCCAAGATCTTCGTGCTCCTCCACCGGGGAAGTGTGCTCCCAACGAGGATATTGGAGAGACAGAGCACGATCAGGAAGAACTTCGATACCTCGACGATCTGCTCTGAGGTTGGAACACCAAGCAACACCGAGGGTGCGTAGATGAAGAACACGATGACACACGCGGCGAGAGTCGCGAGCATAGGTTCGTACATCCTCATCGCGACTGATCTCCACCGCGCAAGGCTAAGAAAGGTCAAGATCAGTACCAGAACCGACACGTTCAGCACTCCCCCCACTTTGATGAACGCCTCATTCGCCGGGTACCCTGCCTCAACGAGCCAGCCGTTCGCGACTGCGGCGAGACCGATCAGGAGTGCGAGGAGCAAGGCTGATCGCCCAATGAGATGCGAGTGATCAGTTTCGTCATCCGTGTTAAAACAGCGCCTGACCAGCAACTTCTCTTTCTCCAAGCGAGTGTAATTCACCGGCGCGAATAAGACGGGAAAGTTGTTCAACCAACGCCGCAGATCCTCGGCCAAATCTCGCGCCCGAGCATACTGGTCAAACGGATGGTACGCCATCGCCTTGCTGATGATGGCTTTTAGCGCGGGATCGTGAATCGGCAAATCATTCAGGGCGGTTGTCCACGCGGATGTCCCCGCACGACGCGATTTGACCGGCGGCTCCTGGCCGGTCGCGCAGAAAACCAGCACTGCGCCCAGTGCATATCGATCACCTGACATCTGCCAGCCTTCTGTACCAGGCTCGTGGAAGGCATCCCTGTAACCAACCGGCGCATTCGCAGAAGGGACGTGTTCTCGCCCGCCGGCGCAACCAAAATCGATAAGCTTCACGACGCCATTCTCACAGCGGTAGGCATTGTTCGGATGAATGTCGCCATGAGCGATACCGCTGTAATGGCAATGGTCAATAGCCTCGGCAAGCGCCGCAACGATTTCCGCAGCTTGTCTCTCAATAGCTCGAATTGGCATGACAGAGCGATCTTGTTCCTCGATCCATTTTCGAAGGGTCGTTCCCTCGAGATTCTCCATTGCGATATAGGGAGTCTCGCCGTCCTCCGGTGTCAGAATATGGCCCGCGTCGTAGACTCGCACAATATTGGGATGAACCCTTTTAAAGAGGATCTGCACTTCTCGAAGGGCGCGGTTCGTTCGCAGAGTCTGTTCATCGCTCTTGAGAAGCTTCAGCACCACGGTGACGTCGGAGAAGCGGGTCTTACACTTGTATACTTCGGAGGTTTGCCCGCGACCGAGCATTTCGAGCGGCAGGAATCCGGAGAGGTCATCCTGACGATTCACCGGATACCAAAGCTTTTCCGGATCTTCCTTCCGGATCTCCGCCTTTCGCACCTCCTCGATGTCTTCGATCGCAACAAGTCGAAGCAATTCCATGGCATGGGCTAGCGGCGCGGTCACGTCACACTGAGTTCGCACGGCTCGTTCTCGCGCGAGGTGAATCTCGTGAAGTTCCGTGCGATTCATTGTGGGCTGGACCGGATAGGTCGCGACCACTTGCTCAACAAGCAGACGGATATCGGCGATCGTGAACGTGTGCGGGATTTCGTCCATTGGATTTTCACCTAGATGAGGCGTGCGGTTTTATTGGGCAGGCGAAAACGCGTCTTCGTCAGAATGGTGCTCACCGCAGACAAGGCTCACGGCGGAAATGCGAGAAATGCGAACTGCGCCCGCTCGAAGCTCCAGCAGATCGGCGATCTCGCTGTCAGCACAGCCTGCGAAATGGCTCAACGCGAAGATCCGTGCGGCTGATGGGTCAGAAACCTGCAGTGCCGCGAATGCGTCGAGACGCTCGATCGCTTGAGCTGGGAACTGGGATGCGAAGTAAGGGGTCGTAACTGAGCGAACGTACGGCGTGTTCTTCTCACTCTCAGGTTTCGCGGCGTCCTCCGATGCAATGGATGCAGCTGCAATCTCGCGAAGAACATCTCGCAATCTGATGCAAAACTGGTCGATGAAGCAGAGCAGATGAGGCGCAAGAAGGGGCTCGGCTCCATTCAGCTCTGCATAGACCGTGTCGTAGAGCTGTTCGTTACTGACATCCGATTGCGCAGCCAGGACACGCGTGATGGCGGCGCGGATCTCGGTTCCCGCCGCAGGAAGTGTAGCTTCGCTTGCGAGCTGGTCGCGAAAGTCCAATCTACGCTCTGTATCTGCGCCAGTGGAATGAGGTGGCTGAGTGTCAGAAACGCTTCCTGGATTCAAGGGGGGGATGCGAGTCATTGGAGCCTCCGATTAGGGGTGGTAGTGGTGGAAACTGAAGTTCCGGAATCTGCGGTTCGTGCAATCGTCATTGATCGGCGGGATCACTCCAGCACGTCATGTTCAAACAGTTGTGAAGCACGCGGTCGATATCCAAATGATGAATCGCCCAGATGTCATTGATCGCTCGAATCAGTGCTGGACGGGGAGTGGGTTTACTCAAGCGATCGTCAAAATACAGCTTTGCGCGCGACACAAATCGGGTCTCAAACGTGCCCAAAAGAGACATGCGAGCAGAAAGCCTCCCGGCCAGTTTCTGCCACAAAACGTCCCGCTCGATTGCGTCAAAGCTCGACCATTTTGTCAATATGTGCCAGTCCTCCAAAAGGTGACCCGAAGCCATGGCAAGCAGCAAACAGACATCGGGGTCCAGGTTTCCCAGGCTCAAAGACTTCTTCCCTGTCCGGTTCGGCCGCGCGTTCTCTGTCCTTCTCAACCAATCGGCGATACAGAAGGCTCCTGCAAGCCCAGCCAGGGACGCGCGAGCCGGTGAGATTGATTCAAACGGAAGGTTGTGCTGTATTCCATAGTTGACCATGACGCCGGGGCCGATTTCGGCGTGAGTTACCCAACGACTCATCTGGGATTCACTTCTTCCCGTATCTGTTGCCATCTCGACACGCGGAACGTCGTCGAGCTTCCACAGGCTGGAGTGATGGGATACCCAAGCTTTCCAGACCTCTTGGTTGTATTCGTCTTTGATTGTGATGCAGCGGCCGCATTTCTTGCTCCACGCTTCGTTCTCGCGGGTACGTGTCCCTTCCGAGAGCGACCAATGCGGGCTGACAAATGGCGTTTCCAACGAGGACATCTGAAATCTCCCGAGGTGATATGCGTCTCGGACGGGTGTTTTCCCACAAAGGAATGCGCTCGAATTGCGTCCGACGCACGAGATGAGCCCAGGGTGTGTCAACCCTCACCGTTGGCCTCAACGGCTTTGGCCCGAACCCATATTTCGTACCTCGTCGGCCAGTTCCGGGCAAGCCTCGATCGTCTTTTCCTTCATGACATGCAACGAGTGGCGGAAAACGGCAACCGCAATTGGCGTAGCGTCGGGCGCTTTGGTTAGCCCAGAACGGTCAAAGATGAGGTTGGCTTCATGAACAATGTCGCTTCGCCGCTTGGCGGACAGATGGCCCTCATCGACCTTGTCCCAGAGCCAGCACAAGAATTCGCTCATCTCTTTGTTGAGTGGATGATCCGAGAACTTCATCCAAGAATGGTTAGCGCGATGTCTCCTCGATTGCCATCAGTGATTGTGATTTCGCCATTTAAGCCCGCATGTCTGTGACATTATTGCTACACGCATTGCTCGGCCGTCATCGATTGTAAGAATTGCGTAGGTGAAAGCCGTCAGTGGTGCTGCGGCGGTTGATCGGTATCGAGTGTGATCGGCGTAAATGCGTCCAGTGCTGAGGGGGAAGATGTGCGATCTTGCGTCCGACGCATAGATACGCCACACGCAGGTGAATGTGAGGCATCAAGGCGACTTGGATCGTGCGTTCACCGCATCCGCGGACGTTGCAATAGCGTGAGAGTAAAGCCGATGCCAACCCATTCCTCGCACGCCGATGTGGAGGTCCTTCATGCTAACGGCTCTGTTCCTCCAGTGGCTTTTCCGCCGGCTGATTTGGCCTTCATGCGTGCGACGAAAGCATGACAAATGTCCGCTGTAAAATTGGGGCGTCAGGCGATGTAAAGCAGATGGCTTGGCAACGCCTTCCCGCGTCCTCACAAGGAGAATAATTGTGAAGCTGATCAAGGCAACGTTCGTGGGTTTTCTCGTCCTGGTGTATTGCATATCGCCGCTCGATTTCATCCCGGACATCATCCCCCTGCTGGGATGGGGCGATGATCTCGCGGCCCTGGTGGCCGGTGGCTGTAAGATCGCCGAAATCCTCAATGGACCGGCGACCGTGTAATTCCGCCGATCCGGTATTTGGACAGTCCTCTTTCACGTTCGGCGGTTCGCTTCGCTCTTGCGAGGTGACCGCCTTCTCTTTTGGGAGAGTCGAAAATGCCGAATGACATTCAAGACGTTCCGCTGTCAGAGATTGTGTGCCGCAAGCAAGTTCGACAGGAGTTCGATGAGGACTCGCTCAAGGAGCTGGCCCAGAGCATATTGGTCAATGGCGTTCTGGTCCCGGTGATCCTGCAACGGCTGGCGCCGCGCGAGCATCTGATGATTGACGGGGAGCGACGCTTTCGTGCATCGGGCCTTGCCGGCAAGTCGCACCTGCCGGCGATCGTCCGCGATGGAGCGATACCGCCCGCCGAGCTTCTGGTCCTGCAAACGACTGCGAATCTGCATCGTGCCGATTTGAGGCCAATGGAGAAGGCGCGCGCCATTGCGCAGCTGATGGAATCTGGCAAAATGACGGCAGTGGAAGTCGCAACGCGTCTTGCCCTCTCCGGGCCGACCGTGTCCCGGCTGCTCAAGCTTCTGACGCTGCCAGAGGAAATGCAGAAAGAGGTTGATACAGGCCGCATCCCGATGAGTGCGGCCTGTGAGTTGGCCCAGATCGCCGATCCGGTGGCGCAGGCCGCGGCGGCTGATCGCGTGATTCGCGGCGACGCGACCCGCGACGTTTTGGTGGGAGCCAGGCGCGCCGCCAAGAGATCGGCGGATGAGCCAGGCGTCGCATCCAAACGCGTCACCGCGGTCCTTGAAAATGGACGGTCCGTGACAGTTGCAGGGGACGATCTGAATCTCGAGACGTTCATCCTGACGCTCGAAGAATGCCTGGCGCAGGCCAGAAAGCACAGGCCATCCGGAATCGCGCTGCCGACGTTTGTGCGCATGCTCCGCGACAAGGCCTGCGCATCGACGTGACCTCCGACCTGGCCGCTCCTCCCTCCCCCCTGCGTCGTTCCTCCGTTGGCTTTCGTACTGGTGCAGATCCGCTGCTGCGATCTGCCTCGCGATCAGCCATAGGCCGCGTTTGTGATTGATGTAAGTGGAGAAACGCCAAGCGGGGGTTCTTACGTGTGAATTTGCGAGTCGAGACATGGTGCCAACTGCAATGCTGGGCCTGACGCTCGTCGTCATGCTTCTATTCTTCTTTTCACGTCACCGGCGACGGCGGTCATCGTCTCGAAGCTCACCGCTGGATGCAGTGCTGTTTCGTTGGCCTACCGGCGACCCGTTCACCATCCGCGATCTTCTCAATGGCGGTGTTGCGATCCTCGGCCGGGTCGGGTCGGGCAAGACGTCTAGTTCAGGAAAGTTGCTGGGAACGCAGATTGTGCGCAACGCCAAAAGCGGCGGGCTGATTCTCGTTGCAAAACCTGAGGATCTCGCCATGTGGAAAGCTATCTTCCACGCCGCAGGACGGGATCGCGAGCTGTGGATCTTCTCGCCGCGCGAGCGATTGCGCTTCAACCTCCTCAATTTCATCATGAATGAGGACGGGCAGACGCGAAGCATCACTGACTGCATTCGGATCATCGGAGAGTGTCTTGGCAGCCACGAGGCAAAAGGCAGCTCAAGCCAGGACCCGTTCTGGGAGCAGCAGCAGGATCGGATGCTGTATTACGCGGTCGAGATTGTGAAGCTGGCAACGGGTAGCGTCTCAGCCCCGGCCCTTCAGGCGTTCATCAACGGTGCCGCTCAGACACCGGAGGACTTGGAGAATGCGCAGTGGAAGCATGGACCACATTGTCAGTTGCTGCGTGCGGCCCACGAGGCCGCGTCTACCGAGCTGCAGAAGCACGACTGTGCCCAGGCGGTCGACTACTGGCTTGGTGAGTATCCGAGAATGGCGGATCGTACCCGGAGCAGCGTTTTGGCCGGAGTGATGGGGCTCCTCGCTGTCTTCAACACCGGCCTCGTCAAAGAACTTTTGTCAGGCGAATCCAACGTCAGCCCGAACGACATGTTCGAGGGAAAATGGATCATCGTCGATATGTCGCCGTCGGTCTGGGGCAGCTCGGGGAAGCTTGTTTGCTCAGCCTGGAAGTACGCAACGCAATGGAGTGTCCTTCGGCGGACTGCTGCTGCCGAGGATGTCTTCAACGTGATCTGGGTTGACGAAGCCCAACAGCTGGTTTCCAGCTATGACGCACATTACATCGCCCAGTGCCGCTCCCATCTGGGTTGCCTTGTCTATCTCAGCCAGTCGTTGCCGGGCTATTACGCCAACTTCGGCGGCGAAGCGCGGGAGCATCGAGCGCAGGCTCTACTGGCGAATTTCACGCACACGATCCTGCATGCCGTAGATCCCGTGACTGCCGAATGGGCCGCCAAGAAACTCGGCCAGCGGCGCGAAACGATGTTTGGCGGCTCCAGCGGTCCCGGCGGCGATGTTTTCGACGACTTGTTCGGTCAGCCGCGTCTCACGGGCAGTTTCTCAGAACAGTACACGCCGGTGCTGCAGGAGAACGTCCTGATCAATGGTCTGAGGACGGGGGGAATCGCCAACGATCTTGCGTGCGATGCCATCGTCATCCGCTCGGGAGAGCCATTTTCTAATGGTGAAAACTGGCTTCGCTGCACCTTTCTTCAGGAGTAATCATGTCGCAAGGCGAACAGGTTCCAAACCCCGTCGATGACTTCCGGGCCGGCGTCAACTTTCTCTACCTCCTCGCACTGGCCCATAGCCTCTGCATCACGCCCTTCATCCGCCGGAATTTCGGCATCGGCATGCCCGGTTTTGCAGGCGTTGCGGCGCTGATCCTCCTCATCCTGACCATCTGCGGAACCGAAGATTATGCGATGATCACCTATCTGAAGATCTGGTTCGTCGCACTTCTCTGCCAGCGGCTTTTTTCCTTCGTCCAATATTGCCGCGGCCGCCACGAGCACAGTCAATACGACGGTTGGCCGTGGCTCGCTCTCTGGATTCCGTTCATCCGAACGGAAGAGCGGGCAAAAACGGTCGAGCCAAGCCTCTGCCTGATCCTGGCGGTCTGCTGTGTTCCCTGGTCGGAATCGGTCGCCGCGTTCGTCGGCACCGGTGCGATTTCGCTGAGTTTCCTTCGCTTCATGCACCTGATGGCTCGCCGCCGTCAGGTAACCATGATGCGAGACCTGCGGATCGAACAGCAGCAGCTGTCCGAGCGACTGCGGGGTGTTCGGAAGGATTTCTAGGAGAAGACGATGCGACCCAGTACCTCGAGTCTGCTTGCGGCCGAGTTTCGCCGCGGGCTCAAAGATGCCCAGAACGCTGTGCTCAATCCGTGGAACGGAGTCACCGCACAGCATGAAGAGCCCGGGACAATCGGCAATCCCACACCGCAGATGGTGACCCAATCGATTCAGGGCGAACGGAGTT
This sequence comes from Planctomyces sp. SH-PL14, assembly GCF_001610835.1. NCBI lineage: Bacteria > Pseudomonadati > Planctomycetota > Planctomycetia > Planctomycetales > Planctomycetaceae > Planctomyces > Planctomyces sp. SH-PL14. The sequence goes on from NZ_CP011270.1 coordinate 8,273,008, forward strand.
TCGACGACGTCATGGCAAGCCACGCCGGGCGATCGCTGCAAAAGCAGATGGAACCGGAACGCTAGCCAAAGGGATCAGGGATGGAACAGATGGGCATGAGGCCCCGTTTATCCATGAATGAGGCATAGGACGCCCTGGAATCGAAGGAGTCGACTTCGTTCTTGCACTTCGCCCGTGCGGGTTTGCCATGGATATTGACCAGCGCCTTCAGAGGATCGAGTCGATGCTGGAGACCCTTCTGCAGCAGCAGACGATCAAGGACTTCTATGAGATCGAGGAATTTGCCGCGCTGGTCGGCAAGGCGAAGTTCACCGTGCGCGAATGGGCGCGACTCGGGAGAATTCAGGCGCAGAAGAGACGCTCGGGACGGGGCGCTCACGCGGAATGGGTGATTTCCCACGCGGAATATGAGCGTTTCCAGCGTGAGGGGCTGCTTCCCTGCCCCTGCGCCTCGGTCAAGCGCTAAGGCCGCCGAGACGTTCTGACGACGAGAAAGCGGCGATCGGGCGGGGATCACGGGCCGAAAACCGCCTTCATGGCCTCCTGCTGTACGCTCGGCCACAGATGGGCATATCGCCGCGACATCTCAGGCGACATATGTCCCGCCCAGGCCTCCACAAGACGCTGATCGATGTTTCGACTGGCGCAGGCGCTGATGAACGAGTGACGCAGCGCATGGCCGCCGCGGATCACTGACCATTTGCTACCGCGAAGAGCGCGACGAAAATGGTCGTGAAACTCGTCTTTGGTGAGTGGAGCGCTCGGCACGCGATTCTGTTTTCTGCTGCGGACGACCTGCTGTGGCTGGCAAAAGAGGAAGGGACCGCCTGGATGATGCGCGAGCCACTCAGTTAGGACTTGCTCCAGAAATGGCGTCAGCGGCACTCGGCGGGTCGTCGTGCGTCCATGATCGCGCTTCTTTTCGTGGATCGTCACGATCTTGGATGTGAAATTCACATCAGACACTTTGGCCCGCACGATCTCGGAACGTCGTGCGCCGGTGTGGGCAGCAAAACAGATCATCGGATACACAAACGGTTGTGCCGGACGCGTCTTGACGTGCTGCAGAAGCTCAACGATTTCATCGATGCGCAGGTACAGGCATTCCCAAAGCTCGTCGTTTGTCCCGTCGAGTTGGAGCTCGATCTCGTCGCGGGTCATGAAGGGTGGCTTTTCGGTTCCCTTCGGATAGCGAAGACCTTTGTTCGGGAACCGGCCTTCTACGTAGCGCATCTGCAGCCCCCAGTTCCATGCAGTTCGCAAAGTGACGATCTCCTTGTGAATCGTGGCTGGCGAGAGCCGTCGGCCTTTCAGGCCCTTGGCCTTCGACCGGTGCTCGACATATCGCTGAAGGTCTGCGAGGCTGAGCGAAGCCATGGCGAACTGATTCCCGAAGAAGCGGGTCAGATGGTTGAAGTGAATGCGGATGCCCGCGATCGACGTCGCCTCCAGCGAGTTCTCATGCGTGCTGAGATACCGCTCTTTGAGTTGCCGCAGAGTGACCTGTTCGCGGACCTCATTCGGCGCTATCGGGGTTTTCGGCGGCCTGCCATCGCACGACAGGAACGCGGCGATCGTCATTCCTGGCGGGACGGTCAACAGCCCCTGCTTCACCCGCATCAGCAAATATTCGACCTGCGAATTCTTCGTTTCTGCTTCGTCAGAACTGACCGACCCGAGGGTCAGCGACTGCCTCTGGCCATGCCAGTAAAACAACACACGGTAGCTGCCATTTCGCTGCTGAAGCGTTGCCATTCGACCCTCTGCGGGGGATGGCAATGTCAGGCCAATGTGAGCCCAGTCGCAGTACCAAAACAGTACCATCCGGCAGGGATGATCCAGTTTCGGCGAGTCGGGAGCTGTCGTCCGATGCAAATTGACAAGCAATTTGATTGGAAGTGCGAGAGACAGGAGTTGAACCTGCACGGGTTGCCCCGCTAGATCCTAAGTCTAGTGCGTCTGCCAGTTCCGCCACTCTCGCTCGGGCCTCGATTGCGCTGACGTGGCAGCGCCGATCGGAGACCAGCGACGATTCTCCGGGAACGCCGCTTGTCCCGCATGCTACTGAGACCTGCACGCTCTTGGGAAGTTGTGTGGGGCCATTTGGGGCCGCTGTCGGCTTGATTCGGAACGGGTCGACCGGCGTTCCGCGGCAATCCCCGCCGGTCGGCTTCAACATGAGGCATTCTCCATGCTTCCCGCCCGGCCCGAGGCCGGGAACGACATTGACGGATTAGGCCAATTGAGCCATAAGCCGCCCCAAAGTTGGAAAAATCCCGGTTGGGCAGGGATGCCATGACACGGAAGTCAGGGACAAGACGGCGGGTCTCGATCGTCGGCGCCGGGCCGGGCGGTCTGGCGAACGCTATGCTCATGGCCCGCGCCGGGGCCGACGTCACGGTCTTCGAACGCGCTCCGCGGGTCGGCGGGCGGTGCGCCGCCATCGAGGCCGACGGGTTCCGGTTCGACACCGGGCCGACCTTCTTCCTCTATCCGCGGGTTCTCGAAGAAGTCTTTCGCTCCGTCGGACGCGACCTGTGGGCCGACGTCCCGATGACCCGGCTCGATCCGCAGTACCGGTTGGAATTCGGCGCCGGCGGACGAATCGACGCGACGCCCGATGTCGAGCGGATGAAGGCCGAGATCACCCGGATTTCGCCTCGCGACGCCGGACAGTTCGAACAGTTTCTCATCGAGAACCGCAGCAAGCTCGAACGGTTCCGGCCTATTCTGGAGTCTCCGTTCAGCAGCGTTCTCGACCTGATGCGGCCTTCGGTCCTCAAGGCTCTCCCGTGGCTCCGGCCGTGGCAGTCGGTCGCGGGGGATCTGGGCCGGCGGTTCAGCGATCCGCGGATGATCACGGCGCTGTCGTTTCAGTCGAAGTATCTGGGGATGTCGCCGTTTCAGTGTCCCAGCCTGTTCACGATCCTGGCGTTTCTGGAATACGAGTACGGGGTTTTCCATCCGACCGGCGGCTGTGCGGCCGTCAGCGAGCGGATGGCCGACGTCGCGGCCGACCTGGGGGTCAAGATCCGCCTCAGCGAGCCGGTCGAGGCCCTGCATTTCGACGGGCGGAAGGCGGTCGGGCTGCGGACGCGGACCGGCGATCACACGTTCGACTCCCTGGTCATCAACGCCGACTTCGCCCAGACGATGCGGAACCTCGTCCCCGATCGGCTGCGGCGGACCTGGAACGATCGGAAACTGGCCCGCAGCAAGTATTCCTGCTCGACGTTCATGCTCTATCTGGGGATCGAAGGTCGCTATGACCATCTCCCGCATCACACGATCTACATCGCCCGCGACTACGAGCGGAACCTCGACGAGATCGACCGCCTCAAGGTCCTCCCTGAGGATCCTTCGCTCTACGTTCAGAATGCCGGCGTCACGGACGATTCGCTCGCCCCGCGCGGCATGAGCACGCTCTACGTCCTGGTGCCGGTGGCGCACCAGAGTCCCACGATCGACTGGCCGTCGCAGAAAGCCGCCTTTCGGAAGCGCGTCCTCAGGCAGCTGGCCAAGGTCGGTCTGGACGACATTGAGGGCCGGGTCCGGTTCGAGAAGATGCTCACGCCTGACGACTGGGAGAACTCGTACCAGGTCTACCGCGGAGCGACGTTCAATCTCGCGCACAATCTCGGCCAGATGCTGCTGGGGCGGCCGGGGAACCGGTATCAGGACCTGGAGCAGGTTTACCTCGTCGGCGGTGGAACGCATCCTGGCAGCGGCCTGCCGGTGATCTATGAGTCGGCCCGAATTTCCGCGCGGCTGATGTGTGATGAACTCGGCCTCGCGTTCCCCGAAGTTCCTTCGCTGCCCGGCCAGATTCCGGCCGAACCCCTGCCGCAGCGGAGGGCGGCCTGATGCGGCAACGCTCACTCGCCACTGCGATCGGCGCCGCGTTCGAGCGGCTGTCGGAAGCGGTGTGCGCGTGGCGCGGCCGGTTTGACAGTCCCCGGCTGGCGTTCGCCGGGTTGCCGTTCGCCAGCGACGTGTCGAGTCGGCCCGGAGTGGCGATGGCATCCGTAGCGACATCACCTCGAGCGCCGGCCTTCCGCGGTCCGGCCGCGAGCGCTGACGGTCTGCTCCGGGGGACATCGCTGGAAGATGGCGTCGCCGAGCGGATTCGCGCGGCGCGAGCGGCTCAGGCCGGTTGGGGGAGTCGACCGCTCCGCGATCGGCTTGGCGTTCTTCGGCGACTGCGGCTCGCCGTTGTGGCGAATCCCCGCCACTTGGCGGACGCTGTCCCGAGGGACAATCTTGCTGAGACGCTCGCCGCGGAAATCCTGCCCCTCCTCGATGCGTGCCGGTTCCTCGAACACGAGGCGCGTGCGGTTCTCAAGCCGCGAACACTATCGACCGGTTCCAGGCCGATGTGGCTCTGGGGAAATGGTGTTACGCTCCGGCGAGACCCGCTCGGCGCGGTCCTGATCGTCGGGCCCTCGAACTATCCGCTGATGCTCCCCGGCGTGCAGATCCTGCAGGCGGTGACGGCGGGGAACGGCGTCCTCGTCAAGCCGGCCCCGGGCTGCTCGCGACCCATCGAGATGCTGATCGGGCTGATGGAGTCCGCCGGCCTTCCGCCGGGTGTCGTACAGCTCCTCCCCGAATCCCCCGAAGCGGCGGCGGCGGCGATTCGCGCCGGCGTCGATAAGGTGTTCCTGACGGGATCGGCTCCGGCGGGACGCGCCGTGAGCCGGGACCTGGGGGAGGGAACAGTTCCCTCTGTGATGGAGCTCTCCGGCTGCGACGCCGTCTTCGTTCTGGATGATGCCGACCCTGAGCTTGTCAGCGACAGCCTGCTCTTTGGTCTCACGCTGAACGGCAGCCGGACCTGCATGGCCCCCCGCCGCGTCTTCGCCAGCCCGGCGATGGTGGAACGGGTTCTCGGCCGGCTCCGGGACAAATTGCGACTGCGCTCCACGGACGTGAGTCGTCGTCCCCTCGATGAGAAGGGGGCCAGAGGTGCCGGGGAGGCGGTTCGCGACGCTCTCCGCTCCGGGGCTCAGCTTGCTGCCGGAACGTTCGATGCCGATACCCCGCGGCCGCTCCTGCGGGAACCCGTCGTCCTCGATCACGTCACTTCCGACATGACGGTCGCCCGGAGCGATCTCTTCGCGCCGGTGCTCTCGTTTCTCCGGGTCTCCAGCGAAGACGAGGCGCTCCGCGAGAACGAACGGTGTCCCTATGCGCTGAGCGCCACGGTCTTCGGCTCCGACCGTCGCTGTCGCCAGATCGCGGAGCGGATCCCCGCGGGGTGTGTCGTCCTCAACGATCTGATCGTTCCGACGGCGGACCCGCGCGTCCCGTTCGGCGGGCGAGGCGCGAGTGGACACGGAGTCACCCGCGGCGCGGCGGGGCTTGAAGCGATGACGCATCTGAAGGCGATCGTCGCGACCCGCCGCTGGTTCAAGCCGCATCTGGAAACACCGACATCGGCCGACGCCGACGTCCTCGAACAACTGATCCGGCTGGAGCATGCCGCGAGCCCGCTGGAGCGCCTGGCGGCCGTCCCGCGGATGATCCGCGCCACGCTGGCCCAGTTCCGAATCCGCAGAGCTCTCTCTCGCCCGTCACAGGAAGGTCCCCGGTCATGAAGACAAAGTCCGACGTCGTTGTTGTGGGAAGCGGCCTGGGGGGCCTTGCCACCGCCTGCACGCTTGCCGCGCGGGGATACGAGGTCACGGTCGTTGAGAAGAACGAATGGTTCGGCGGCAAGGCGGCTCTTCTGGAGGACCGCGGCTACCGGTTCGACATGGGCCCTACGATCCTGACCCTGCCGTCGGTTCTCCGCCGGATCTTCGCCGAGGCGGGACGGCCGCTCGAAAACTATCTCAAGATGGTCCGGCTCGACCCGCAGTGGCGGTGCTTCTTCAGCGACAAGACGAGCTTCGACCTCGTCGAGTCGATTCCGGACATGAAGAACCGGCTTCGTCAGTACACCGGCTCGGAGCGGACCGGCGACGGCTACGAGAACTTCATGGAGATCTCGCGGCAGCTGGACGACGTCTCGAACCGCTTCTTCTTCTGGAAGAGCGTCGGCGGGATCGCCGACACGATGAACTTCAAGGAGTCGTTCTCGCTCGACGTCCTGATGGATGTCCTGAGCCTCCGTTTCGGCCGGACCGTGGCGGGGCTCGTCCGCTCGCACATTCCGGATCATCGGATCGCCCAGATGATCGACCACTTCACGCAGTACGTCGGCTCCTCCCCGGAAGCGTCGCCGGCGGTCCTGTGCGGGATCGCCCACATGCAGACCAATGAAGGGATCTGGTATCCGATGGGCGGGACCCGGGCGGTCCCGGAAGCGCTCGTCCGCCTTGGCCGCGAGCTTGGCGTGCAGTACATCGCTGGAGCGCATGTCCGGTCGATCGATTCGGACGGAAAGCGGGTCACGGGGGTCACCCTCGAGACCGGCGAATCGCTCAAGGCCGGAATGGTCGTCTCCAACTCCGACTGTGTCCGGACCTGTCAGGAGCTGTTGCCCGCCGCGCCGGCGAAGCGGTTCCTGTCGAAGCGGAAGTTCGAAGGGGCCTGCTCCGGCGTGGTCCTCTACCTCGGCCTGCGGAAGAAGTACGAGCACATCCTGCATCACAACTTCGTCTTCAGCCAGGACCCGCACGTCGAGTTCCAGCAGATCTATCAGCAGGGAGAGCCGGCTGCCGACCCGACCTGCTACGTCTGTGCCCCGTCGCTCTCGGGGGACAAGGTCGCTCCCGGGGACGGCGAAGCGCTGTACGTCCTGGTCCACACTCCCTATCTCCGGAAGCATCACGACTGGAAGAAGATGCTGCCGGGCTACCGGGATGTCATCATCCAGAAGCTGAAGACGACCGCCGGGATGGAAGACATCGAAGAGCGGATCGAGGTCGAGCATCACCTGACGCCGCAGGGGATCAACGACCGCTACCACGTCCTGAACGGAGCGATCTACGGCCTGGCGAGCCATGGTCGCTTCATGGGGGCGTTCAAGCCGGCCAACCGTGTGAAGGAACTGCCCGGCCTGTACCTCGCCGGCGGTTCGGCCCATCCCGGACCGGGAATGCCGATGGTCCTCATGTCCGGCTGGATCGCCGCCGACACCGTCGACCAGGACATGCTCCACTCGTCGAAGAGTTCGGCCGCGGATCGCCGGACGAACGCCGCGGCCTAGCCATCGACGTAACCTCCGGACGTTCCTCTCATCTGTGTTGATCCGTGTTCATCTGTGGCTTGAAACTCAAAGAATTGGGCCACAGATAAACACAGATGGACACAGATAGGAAAGCCGGAGGTTGTCGACTGCAGCGTGTGGTTCCACGTCTTCTTCTTCAGGTCCCGGCGGTCCGATGACCGAACAGAGCCATCCCGGTTCCGATGCTTGCCGGAAGGCGAGTTGGGGGACGCGTTTCCTGAACTGGGGGTTCCGCGGTTACGTCCGACGGTTCATCCGCCGGAACTTTCACGCGGTCCGGGCCCTGGGGCTGGAGCATCTGCCGTCGCTTCCGCCGGGACCGGCGGTCGGCTTTTTGAATCACCCGGGATGGTGGGACCCGATGACCGGGGTCCTGATGACGGATCTCCTCTTCCCCGGCCGGCGCTTCGCCGCACCGATGGACGCCGAGGCCCTGCGGCGCTACCCGGTGCTGGAGCGGATGGGGTTCTTCCCCGTCGCTCGCGATTCCGTGGCTGGCACCCGGGATTTTCTCCGGACGAGCCGCGCTCTCCTGAAATCCCCCTCCACGCTCCTGTGGCTCACTCCTGGCGGACGGTTCTCGGATGTCCGCGAGGCCGCTCCCTTCATGAGCGGTCTGGCGCATCTGGTCGACCGGGACTACGCCGGCGGACTGTTCGCGATGGCGGTCGAATACCCGTTCTGGAATGAGCGGCACCCCGAATTACTCGTCGCGTTCTCGTCCCCGGTGGACTGCTGCGGACTGCCGGAAGACCGGGACGATCGTTCGCGATCCCTCGAAGCGACCCTGGCGGAAACGCAGGTGACGCTCGCCCGCCATGCAATTGCTCGCGACTCCCAGGCCTTCGCGACGCTGTCGACCGGGAGCTCCGGAATCGGCGGGCTGTACGACATCTGGCGGCGAGTGGTCGCCGGACTTCGCGGCCGGACGTTTCAGGCCGAACATGAGGTCTCCGCCTCGTCGGCGCCGCGCCCTCTGAGCGGAGAGCTGACATGATGACCGTGGCGGCCTCCGCCCTTGTCTGGGCGACATTCGGGGCCTCGGCGTTCGTCGCCGGGATGTTCCTCGTGAACCTGCTGTTCTTCCGCCGCGCGCCGCGGAGACGAACACCCGACGCGCTTCGTAGCGGGGCTTCCGGTTTGACCGGAGCGAATGCGCCCCGGCTGCAGATCTCGGTCCTGATTCCCGCCCGAAACGAGGCGCTGCGGATCGGGCCGCTGCTCGATTCGATTCTTCGAAACGAAGGAGTCGATTTCGAAATCTGTGTCCTCGACGACGAGAGCACGGACGGAACGGGGGACATCGTCCGCGGCTACGCGGAACGGGATGCCCGTGTGCGGCTCGTCCGGGGAACGCCGATGCCCGGCGGGTGGAGCGGAAAGCAGTACGCCTGCTGGCAACTCGCCCGTCAGGCCCGGTTCTCGGAGCTCGTGTTTCTCGACGCCGATGTCGCCCTGTCCCGCGATGCCCTGCGGCGGGCCGTCTCGCTCCGGGTGGCGAGCGGTGTCGATCTCCTGAGCGGCTTTCCCCGGCAACGGGTCGAAACGATCGGCGAGCAGCTCCTGATCCCGCTGATCCACCAGATCCTCCTTTGCTTCCTCCCCTTCCCGCTCATGCGCTGGACCCGGATGACGGGCGCCGCCGCGGGCTGCGGACAGTTCTTCGTCACCACCCGCGCGGCATACGAGGCGACCGGAGGGCACGGTGCGATTCGCCAGTCGCTTCATGACGGAATCATGCTGCCGCGGGCCTACCGGTCGCAGGGGCTCCGGACCGATCTTTTCGACGCCTCGGACGTCGCCGAATGCCGGATGTACACCTCGTTCTCCGAAACGTGGCTCGGTCTCCTGAAGAACGCGACGGAGGGGTTTGCGAAAATGCCCCTCCTGCTGGTCATGACGGTCCTGCTGTCGCTCGCGTTTCTCAGTCCGGTCGTCGAACTCGCGATGCTTTCGCTCGGACTCCTTCCCCGTTCGCTGGCGGTGCCGGTCCTCGCCAGCGGCTTTTTCGCCTTGTTGCCGCGGCTCTGGTGCTGCCTCCGGTACGACCGGGCCTGGCGGGGTTGCATCCTGCACCCGCTCTCAGTTGTGATCTTCCTCGTCATCCAATGGACCGCCTGGAGCCGAAAACGGTTCGGTCGCGGAGAGCGGGGACGCGGCGTCCAGTGGCGCCAGCGAAGCTATGAGATCGCGGCATCATGACGGGAAACCGCCATTCTGAACCGTCGGACATCGGCTCTGGGGACGTCGCGGCTGTCTCCCGCAACGAGCCGCCGGTCCTGTCGCTGCGCGGCGTTCGCAAGAGCTACCGGGGCCGCGAGGCCCTCAAGGGGATCTCGCTCGAACTGCGGGCCGGCGAACTGCTAGGGTTCTTCGGTCCCAATGGCGCCGGAAAGACGACGATGATCCGCTGCATCACCGGCCTCCTGAAGCCGGACGGTGGGACCATCACGCGGGCTCCCCGGCAGCCCTCCCGGTCGGGCGAACCGGCCCGGATCGGTCTCGTGCCGCAGAACCTCGCCGTCTATCCCGACCTTACGGTCCGCCAGAACCTCGAAGTCTTCGGGCGCCTCGAGGGAGTGAAAGGCACGGCCCTGACGAACCGCATCGGCGAAGTTCTCGAATGGGCCGCCCTTGCCGACCGGTCCCGATCGCTGGCCAAGACGCTCTCGGGAGGGATGCAGCGGCGGCTGAACATCGCCTGCAGTGTCCTTCACCACCCGGACATTCTCCTCCTCGACGAGCCGACCGTCGGCGTCGACCCCCAGAGCCGCGAGCGGATCTATACGATGCTCGGCGAGCTGACGGATCGCGGCGCGGCGGTCCTGCTGACGACGCATCAGCTCGAAGAAGTGGAAACCCGCTGCGACCGGATCGTCGTCATGGACCTGGGGACGATCGTAGCGGACGGGACGCTTCGCGCTCTCGTCGAGCGGACGATCGGTCCCCCACACCGGATCACTCTGCGGTTTGACCGTCCCTTCCCCGACGACCTGCCGGACTACCGCTTCGAAGCGGACCGGCTCGCCGCGACCCGTCCGATCGAGTCGATGCGGGACCTTCCCGGGATGCTCGCCGTGCTGAGCGAGCTCGACCCCGAGCCTGCCCAGATCGACGTCCGGAGTTTCGGGCTGCAGGATGTCTTTCTGGAGCTGACCGGAAGGAGCCTGCGGGAATGATCCGGACGATCCTTCGAATTCTCGTTCTGCGGCTGTGGAACAACCCGCTGGAGCTGATCCTGGTCTTCGTGATGCCGGTGATCTTCTTCAGCATCTTTGCGGCCATCTTCAGCAACGGCATCGCCACCGGAACCGACCAGAAGCTGCGGGTCGGCTGGATCGCCGCGCATTCATCGCCCCTGGCCGATGAGCTGCGAACCTTCATGGAAGGGAATACGGCGCTGCGGTGCACCGCGATCGGCGCGGGCGCGTCGACCGCCTCTGAGAACAGTGCGCAGGCGGAACTGGATCTCGACGCCCGGGTGCGAGAGGCGCAGCGGTCAGGGCGCTACGATCTCCTGGTCAAACTGACCGAGGCGTTTCCCGACGATCTGGAGTCGAAGCCCGCCGACACCGAAGTCCCGGTCAGCCTCGTCACCGATGGCCAGAACCCGATGGCGGTCGCCATGGTGAGCTCGGTGATCCGGGGCTTCTTCGCTCAGAAGTCGGCCCTGATCGCGGCGGAACGTCTCGCGCGGATCCGCGCGGCCGCGTTCGCTCCTGCGGCATCGTCGAATCTCCCCGCCGGCTCGCCCATCAACGCTCCGTTTCCGTCCGCGGCCCGGGGCTCCGTGACCACCGAGTCCGGCCGCCCCGCGGCTCCTGGTTCCCAGCCCGGACAGGCGGCCGATTCGTCGAACGTTTTCTCGAAGGCGTCGGGCGAATGGCGGAGCGCCGACGGCCTTCCCCGGGCTCGGGATCGAGAGGCGGCCGCCAGCGGCGTGCGGGAGGGGATGCCGGCTCAGCCCGGCGCCGTTCCCCTGCCCGCTTCGACCGCGGCCACCGTGACAGTGGAACCGCTGCCGGACCGGCTCGACCTGAAGGTCGAGAACCCCCAGGCGGCGTCGCAGGAGAATCCGCGGATCGCGATGTACGCGGCGGGAATCGCGGTGCTGTTCCTGCTCTTCTCCGCGACCGGCAACGCCGCAGCGCTGCTCGAGGAAGAGGAGTCCGGAACACTGGACCGGATCCTCGTCAGCCGGGCGGGGCTGTTTCACGTCGTGGCCGGCAAGTGGCTGGGGATCCTGCTTCTCGGGTGTCTGCAGATCACGGTCATGTTCCTGTGGGCGGAGGCGGTCTTCCGGATCCAGCTCGGCAGCCACCTTCCGGGCTTCTTCATCATGACGTTCTGCACCGCCGCGGCGACCGCCAGCTTCGCGATGGTGCTGGCGACCCTCTGCCGCTCGCGGGCGCAGCTCAACGCGGTCTCGGTCGTCGTGATCCTCAGCATGTCGGCGGTCGGCGGGAGCATGATCCCGCGGTTCGCCATGAGCGACCGGATGAAGGAGATCGGCCGCTGGACGTTCAACGCCTGGGCTCTCGACGGGTACCAGAAGGTGTTCTGGTACCAGACCCCACTGGAGAGTCTTCAGCGTGAAGTGACCGTCCTCCTGGGGAGCGCCGTGGTGCTCGGCCTGCTGACGCTGGCGTTCTCCGGCCGGTGGAAGCGCGGCTACTGACGATGCCAACGGCAGTGCGAAGCGGCCTTGAGCAGCGGGTCGGGTGAGGTATACGCGGTCACCGAGGATGACATGAAACGCCTGAATCCTGCGATCGCGCTTCCGGCTGTCGTTGTGATGGCGCTGGCGGGGCTATTCGTTCAGATCGCTCGTCGTTCGGGACCCGATTCGTCCAACCTGCCGGAGCGGAGTTCCGAACCGGCACGCTTCGAACGCGTCTCAATGCCGGAGGCACCCGTTCCTCCATCGACGTCCACTACGGCGCCCGTGGAGCCGCCAACTGCTCCTCCGGCCGTCCCGTCGGCCGATGGTGAGAACTTGCGGCTGCGGGTGATGGGGTTCAAGAAGACCGCCTCGGACCTCCGGATCGCCGTGTTTGAATCGGCAGACGGGTTTCCGCAACCGTCGGCGAGTTCCTCGACGCTCGTGGTGTCGGTTGGGGCGGACCAGAGCGAAGCGACTGTGGACCTGGTGGTCCCGATGAACGTCCCCGTTGCCGTGGCGGTCTTCCAAGACCTGGATGGCAACGGCCTCCTGTCAAAGAACGCTGTCGGCATCCCCAGCGAGCCCTACGGATTCTCGAACGGTGCCCGCGGCCTCTTCGGCCCGCCGACGTTTGAAGCGGCGACTCTGAAGGGCGACGCCCTCAAGAAACCGCAGCCCATCCACCTGAAATAGAATCGCCCCCCGATGCACGTCGCATCAGGGGGCGAGGGGTGAGTCCATTCCCGCGAGACTCTCCGCGTTCTCCGTGCCTCAGTGTTTTCCTCTCCTCCAACGGAAGAGCAACGACGCAGAGCCAGCGAGGAACTACAGGCTCCCGGCCGGAGCCTGGTGCAGACGGATCGACTTGAACTCCGTCCACATCGGCTTGCCGGCGTGGAGCTGCACCGCGATCACCCCTTCGGTCAGGGCCAGGTTCGGATCGTTGTCGGTGAAGTCGAGGATGAGCTGTCCGTTGAGGTAGTGCCGGACGCGGTTCCCCTGGCCGATGATCGCGACGTCATTCCAGTCATCGAGCTTGAAGAGCTTTTCGAAAGCCTTCTCGTCAATCAGGTCGGATCGGAGGACCTTCTTTCCGGTCGGCTCCCAGGTGGCGACTTCGCCGACGAGACAGATCCGCCCCCGCTTCCCCCCTTCGTCGTAGATGAAGCCGGAGGTGTTCGGGAACTTGACCTCGTTGCGGAGCTCGTGCTGGTAGCCCCGGACGACCCAGTTGTTGCCGACCTTGCCTTCGGTGATGTGCTTCGAGCGGTACTGGATCCCGGAGTTGTTGGTCGCGTTGCAGCGGAAGGTGATCCGCAGGTCGAAATCCTTGACCTTCCCCCCCTTCCAGATCAGGAACGTGTTCCCCTTGGCGGCGTTTTCGGGGGTCGTCTCACCGTGGATCACGCCGTCCTTGACGCTCCACAGCAGGGGATCGCCATCCCAGCCCTCCAGGTCCTTGCCGTTGAACAGGACCTTCATTCCGGCCGGTTCCGCGGGAACCGTCGAGGGGGCGTCTTCAGCAAACACCGACGTGGCGGTGAACAGGACCGCGAGGGACAGCAGAACGCGACGCATGGGCGACCTCCAGGAAAATCAGAAACGGACGCACTCGTCCGTCCGGTTCGCTCAAGATAGGGAACCCGCGAACCGCCGTCACGCAGCCGCGCGAGGGGCCGCCGAGGCCCATCGACGCGGGCGAAACCGCTCTCAGCCGTCACGGGGCCGCCGGCTTTGACGCGGAGCCCTCCGCGGGGGCAGTCCCTTCCCGCTGGAACAGCCGCGGCGCGAACTGGTGCAGGTAGTCGCGCCAGTTCAGCCAGGTGTGGCCCCCCGCCGTCTCGACGTAGGTGACGGCGAAACCTTTCTCCTTAAAGACTTCGACCGTCTTCCGGGACGTTCCGATCAGGAAATCCTCCCGTCCGGTGGCGAACCAGACCCGCACGTCCTTTTTGACCTCGGCATCCTCCAGGACGCGGCTGTGCTTCTGGATCCACTTCTCCGCCCCGTCGCCCCGGTCGATGCCGAAGACTCCCGAACTGAAGACGCCGACGTCCCCGTAATCCGCGAGATTCGCCAGGGCGATCTCCAGCGTCTGGGCGCCCCCCATCGAGAGTCCCGCGATGGCGCGGTGCTCGCGGCCGTCCCGGAGGCGGTATCGGGTCTCGGCGAGGGGACGGATGTCCCGCTGGAATTCCTCGACGAACTCCTTCATCTGCTTCTCGAAGTTGCCGCCGGGACCGAACTGAAACGGGCCGGTGTGCCCCATCGGCATGACGACCACCATCGGTTTCGCTCCCCCATCGGCGATGAGATTGTCGAGGATCGCCCCGGCCCGTCCGATCGAGCTCCAGGAGGCATCGCAGTCGAACGCCCCGTGGAGCAGGTACAGCACCGGATAGGTTTCGGTGCCGCGCTCGTAACCGGGGGGCGTATAGACGTGCAGGCGGCGTTGGCGGGAGAGGACCTGGGAATGGTACGTGACCTGGGAGATCGCCCCGTGCGGAACGTCCCGCGTGTCGAAGCTGGCGGAGCCGGGGACGAGGACCAGGCTCGACGCGTTCATGTTCGACTCGCTCGTCGCCGGATTGCGGGGATCCATGACCGCCAGGCCGTCGACATGGAAGTGGTATCGGTAGGCTCCGGCCGGAACGGCGGCGGTGGTCGCTTCCCAGACTCCGTCGTCCCGCTTCTTCATCGGCCGTCCGGCGAAATCACTGCCGGGAAGGTCGGCGCTGACCAAGCGGACCTCTTCCGCCTTGGGGGCGAAGAGACGGAACGTGAGGGCCCGTTCCGACGAGACCTCGACGGACTCGAAAGCGGGCGGGCGCGGCCCGAAGCCGTTCTGCCCGTGAGCGGCATTGGTGACAAGGACTACGGCGACCAGCGGAATGAGCAGTCGAACTCTCATGAAAGGCCTCCAGAAGGGAACGCGACAGGAAGTGGTCACGGAACGTGTCTGGCCCCGGTCCGGCACGGCTCGGATCAGGGCGAAGATGTGGCTGGCGTGTCTGCCGGACTGAGGCTGGCGGTGAGGGACCGGAGGAGCTGCACCAGCGTGGCGGTCTGTTCGGGAGCCAGGCTCGTGACGAGTTCCTGGCGGAGGGTGTCGCTCTTCCGCCAGAGCGTGCGAAAGGTGCTCCGTCCCTCTTTTGTCAGCGCGACCCGTCGGGCCCTTCGGTCGAGCGGTTGGGGTGTCCGCTCGACGAACCCGCGGCGTTCCAGGAGAACGAGCATGGCCCGGACGGTGTTGCGGTCGGAGCCGATTCGCGCGCCGAGCTCGCTCTGCGTGAGTGTCATCCCCTCGGACAGCGCGGCCAGGACGACGAACTGATCGGCGGTGATGCCGGCCTGTGCCATGACGGCATCGGTCCGACGATGGAGCGCCAGGTAGGCCAGCCGCAGCGACATCGCGAGCTCATGGGCGGTCATCGTCACGCCTCCTCAATACGACGTATACGTACAATATCATGCCAGCCGACGCGCCGTTTCAAAAGGGAACTGTCGCGGGCTTCACGCCGACTTTAGACGTGGCCGTGAAGGGGCGCGAGAACGATTGAGGCGGGGGGGCGCTCGGACCGCTGACCCAAACCGCGTCCTTGCCGGCAAAACGTCCGTAGCTCAAGCCCAACGTGCCACGGCAGCCAGGGGTCAGGGGGGCCACGCCCCCTTGCCGCCGGAGGCACTTCCATGAGGAACCGTGGTACGCAACGGATGTCCCCTGTGTGGTCCCGGCGTGGAGGACTCCCCCAACTACACCGCTGGCTTTGCAATCTCGCGGGTTGGTGAGGGGGCATACGACACGGTGTCCGCGCTTGGGCACGTGCTCCTTCAGACATCTCTCGACGAGAGGGCCTCCGGCGGGCAAGAGGGCTTCGCCCCCTTGCATCCCCCACCAGGGGGTACCCCCTGGACCCCGGTTCTTGGGCCGGTGAGCCGATGCCGTCTCCACGGTTCACAAACGACTGCGCAATACTCGGTCTTCGGCTCAGTAACAGACGACCTTCCGCCGCCGGGGCCGATGTCTAGCGCCGATCGCGCTTCTTCCAGAGAAAGCGCACGTGGTGCTCCAGGTGATCAACCGCCTTCTGCAGCAACTGCTCAAGCGTCTGCTCTCCCTGGCGACTGTGAATCCCGACCCGCTGCCAGGCGTCCGCCGACTGCGCGGCGAGGATCCGCACCATCTGCCGTCGCGTGGCGGCGATGCAGGCGAGTTCCTCCTCGACGTCCCGATCATGGCAGGCGAGAGCGGCCATGTAGGCGGCGGGATCGGCGAAAGCGAGCGGCGGCCGGTCTTCCGCGAGGACGCGCTTCATCCGCTCGGCAAACAGCGCTTCCGAGTCGGCGAGGTGGCAGATCACCTCCAGCGGGCTCCAGGCTCCCACGTCCGGGGACGCCGGCTCGTCCACCACCGGTTGTATGCGAAGCTCGTGCGATGTGAAACCGCGGACGGCCTCCCGAACCGCCTCGATCCCCAGAAGATATCGTTCGATCCGCTCCGACATCATCCCTCCCCTCCTCCCGTTCCCTCACGGTCACCGTCCGCTGTCGCGGGACATCATGGGAAGGCGACGGGAATCGCCACGTTGACCAGACTCACGACCGGCGGGAGGGCGTTCCGGTCCCACCACTGGCACAGGTCCGTGCTTCCCTCGAGCTCGTTGCAGAGAGTCCCTCCCACGACGTCGGCGCGATACAGGATCCGGATGTTGTGCGACTGCACTCCGTCCGACTCCACGACGGTCGAGTCGACCGCCGCCAGACTCTCGACGGTGACGACCAGGCCGGTCTCTTCCCGCACCTCCCGGACGACCGCTTCCTCGGGCCGCTCACCGAACTCGATGCCGCCACCGGGAAGCGTCCACTTCCCCTGATGACGCGGGACCTGGGCCGACAGGCGGCAGAGAAGAATCCGGTCGCGCTCGACCAGAAGAGCGTAGGCGGCCACACGGGTTCGGCGGGAAGTTGTCATCGACGGTAGAGATTGATCGCTGTCGGGAATGAGGACGTGGGCGTCGCTGAACGGCTTGAGACGCAAGCTCGTTCGGTCCGCCTCCGATCAAGGGACTGTCGAGGCATCGACCATCGAAACTGTCGTGTTCGATGCCCCGGAATCGCAAGCCCCGGCGACCCGCAGAAAACGTGACCCACAAAAGCAAAAAGTCCTTCGTCCGCGAATCGCTGACGAAGGACTTTGAAGTGGCGGGGGCCGGATTTGAACCGACGACCTCGAGGTTATGAGCCTCGCGAGCTACCGGGCTGCTCCACCCCGCGTTGGTAGTCGACCTGACGTTTCCGTCGGGCGAGCACAACAGGATATCGGCAACCGCGCCGACCGTCCAGAATCCATTCTTCGATTTCGTGAAATTGTCGCAAAGTCACGGTCGGCCAATGGGGGCCGTGGCCATCACCCCGTCCGGATCTCCCGCCGAGACTTGGCATTGGGATTGCATTGCTCCGACTGCAGACAGATCAGTGATCCCACATGAGATGAGGCTGCCATGGAGACGCTCGTGATCGACATTGGGGGGCGGAATGTGAAGGTCTGGCGGACGGGAGAGTCGGACAAGGTTAAGATTCCGTCCGGGAAAGGTCTCACGCCGGAGACGTTCATGAAACGCGTCCGCCGCGAGATCCACGACGTGGAATTCGACCGAGTCTCGATCGGCTATCCCGGGAACGTCGTGAACGGCCGGCCCGTGGCGGAGCCGATCAACCTGGGACCCGGCTGGACCGACTACGACTTCGCCGACGCCTTCGGCTGCCCGCTCCGGATCATGAACGATGCCTGCATGCAGGCGCTCGGGAGCTATGAAGGGGGCCGGATGCTGTACCTCGGACTCGGGACAGGGATCGGCACGACGTTCATCTCCGACGGGAAGATTATCCCCCTGGCTCTGGGACACCTGCGATTCCTCCGCAGCGAAACGTTTGACGAGGCGCTCTCCCGGCGGGGACTGGAACTCCACGGCCAGAAACGGTGGGCCCGTGCGGTCGCGCGGGCGGCCGAACTCCTCCGTCCGGCCTTCGAGGCGGACTACGTCATGCTGGGGGGCGGCAACGCCAAGAAGCTGCGGACCATGCCGCCGGAGTGCCGACGCGGAAGCAATCACAACGCCTACTTCGGCGGCGTTCGGATGTGGGAAGACTCAGACCACCTCGATTTTCCGAGCCTGACGCTGCTTCATCCGGAAGACGAAAAGGCCACGACGGCGTGAGGGTGACTGGCGCCGGGGCCTTGCAAAAGAAGAACGGGAAACTTCAGCCTGCACCGGGAACCGGCAGCGGAGGACTCGCCGGGACGGTGTAGTCCGCCTCGATCGCGGCCCGCACCTGCTTCCGCGACTCCTGCGGCGACAGCCGACCGGCCTGCTCCACCGCCGCGACGGCATCGGCCAGGTTCTCATCCTTGATCGCGGTCCGGCACCACTGCGAGTACTCGCCGCGCTTCAGGTGATAGGACCAGGTCTCGTCGTCCACCCCTTCCCCAAGCTGGTTGAACAGCATCAGGTTCTGGGCCCGAAGCCGCATCTTCTTCTCCGGCCCGGTGAAGTAGAAACTCCGGTCTTCCGGGAGATCCCCCTCCGCATACTTCCGGCGATGCCGCCGCCGCTCCGTCTTGGCCGGGGTGACTTTGACCCGCCGGGGAGCCGCTTTCGATCGGATGTCCCAGAGCAGAACCTCTCCCTGCGACACCGGCGCCCCGTCGGTGGACGGGGTGTCGAGCTTCGCCGCCTCCGCGAACTGCTTCAGCGTCTCCGCTGCCGTCGGCCCGACGGCGATGAACGTATCGACCTGCTTCAGCACCGACGGAGCAAGCAGCTCCGGATGGACCGTAATGAGCAGGAAGTTGACCAGCCGTTCGGGCAGCAGCCCTTCCGGCCGTTTCCAGTCTGCCGGCATCAGGTGATGGGCTTCATCGAGCAGCAGCCAGTGCGGATGACCCGTTCGACCGCGGAGGTCGAGGATCGGCGAAAGGAGCGACGTGAAGAGCGGCGGCCGATCGGCAATCGACATCCCGGTCAGAGTGACGACGGCGCTTGACTGCGGACGTTCGAGCGTTGCGATGACTTCCGAGGGGACCGGCGAGGCGTCGGGCCCGCCGAAGTGCATCGGGCCTTCGACGTTCGAATAGTCCCCTTCGGGATCCACTAGGCAGAACTGGTAGCCCTTTTCGAGGAGCGATTCGACGATACGGGTGGCGACCGTCGACTTGCCGCTGGCGGAAGGGCCGCAGATCAAGATGTTGTGCCCGTAAGGAGACAACGGGACCGGCTTTCCGCCGGTTTCTCCGAGGGGGAGCTGGTGCCGCTCGATCGCCCGCGACTCGGCCGCGAGATCCGTCGCCACCATCCGGTCGATCAGCTCCGAGACCCCCGCCCCGTGATCGAGCGTCAGAACGATGTCCGCTGTCTTCTTGACCGACGGCAGGGCGTTTTCGACCGCCGCGCCGATCTCGCACCCCCGCAGGAGGGCGTGGTCGTTCTCCGCGTCTCCGACGCCGACGACGTTGTGCGGCGAGATCCCCATCTGGTCTAGGGCCGCCCGGAGGCCGCTCGCCTTGTTGACACCGGCGGGGAGGATCATCACCGCCCCCTTGTTGAAGATCACCTGGAGCTCCAGTCCGAGGTCGCGAATCGTTTCCAGAACCGTCGTTTCGTGCGGTTCCCAGGTCGCGACGATCGATCTGCCGACGGAGATCGGCTCGACCCCGCGGGCGGTCAGGACCTCCACAAACCGGGCCGGAGGGGCCTCCCCGAGCGGAATCTCCTCGCGCGTGGCGGGGCGGTACAGGAGGCCCCCATTCTCCGCTACGACCCATTCGAAAAGGTCGATCTCCGGAAGAACGGTCAGCAGCTCCGGGAGCTCGCGGCCGGTCACCAGCACCAGCCGCCGTCCGGAGGCCAGGAGACGCTTCAGGCTGGCAACCGTTCGCTCATCGACCTGGCCGTGGTGGGCGATCGTGCCGTCGTAATCCGTCGCAAGAACGTGAAATCGCATGCGCAGCGCTCCCCCCCGGGCCGACGGCTTGGTTTCCTCGAACTCGCCGCAATTTGCGGACCGTCCGGGCGGCGAATCCTGCGGTTCGGTGATCCGAGGTCGGGCATCGACCGTACTGATTCCCGTTCGGCGGGTGGGTTTCCGCGGACTCGCACGCGGCGGACGACTTTGCGACACTCGCGACGCGCACAGGGAGACCCCGTGAAACGGTCCGGCTTCGACGTTCTGCAAGACCTCCGCCAGTCCCTCTCCGGAATCCGGGAGCAGGCCGCGGCGCTGCGGTCCGAGTCCCAGTCGATCGATGCCGCCATGCGGGACCTGGTCTCCCGCCGGTCCGACGCCTTTCTGCAACTCGCCCGCCTCTACCTCCCCCATCTTTCCCGGGAGTCGATCGCGCGGACGTTCGACGAAGCCCGCGCGGACCTCCAGCAGGTCATCGACCGGAAGGACCGGACCGAGACTGCCCTGACCGGCCAGCTGGAGCGCCTCCGCGCCGACTTCGCCTCGGCGAATGGTCAGCTTCGCGAGACGACGGGCCGGCTCGACGAATTGGTCGGGCGCCGCGAATCGCTCCAGGCGGAGCTGGCCGCGCGGCTCAAGGATCATCCCGAGTTCCAGACCCTCTCTCGGACCGCCCTGGAGCGGGAGCAGGAGCTCAAGAAGAACGAATCGCGGGCCGAAGAGGTCGAGCGCGACGCCCGCGACAAGCTCCCTGCCTACGAGCGGAGCCGGCTCTTCCAGTATCTCTATGACCGCAAGTTCGGCGGTGCGGACTACGCCGCTGGCGGCACGACCCGGCTGCTCGACCGGTGGGTCGCCCGCCTCATCGGCTACGAGACCGCGCGTCGCAGCTACGAGTTCCTGACCAACACGCCTCCCCGCATGCGGGACGAGGTCGAACGCCGGCGGGCGGACGTGGACGCCATTCTCGACCAGGCGGAGGATTTCGAGCAGGAGGCGGCCGAGACCATCGGCCTCACGGCGATCCTTCGCCAGGGCCAGGAGGTCGGAACGGTCCGCGATCGTCAGGTCGCGCAGGTCAATGACCTGCAGCAGCGGGTGGCGGGGGTCGAGCACCAGCTGACGCAGCTCGGCAGCGAGCAGGGG
This sequence comes from Planctomyces sp. SH-PL14, assembly GCF_001610835.1. Classification (NCBI taxonomy): domain Bacteria; kingdom Pseudomonadati; phylum Planctomycetota; class Planctomycetia; order Planctomycetales; family Planctomycetaceae; genus Planctomyces; species Planctomyces sp. SH-PL14. Next base: position 8,293,953 of record NZ_CP011270.1, read on the forward strand.
CAGTTCTACGCCGAAGCGCTCCAGCGGTTCCAGTCATTCCTGATGAAGGCCGACATGGTCCGCCTCGAACGCAACGCCCGCACGACCCCCGACACGGTCGACGACGAGCTGGTCTCCCGGATCCGCTGGCTCGGAGAGGAGATCGATCGGCTGGCGAAGAACGTTCCCGATCTGGTCACACGGACGAAGGAGCTCGACGCGCGGCAGGAAGGGCTTGATTTCGTCGTGCGGCGGTTCCAGCAGTCGAACTTCGATTCGCAGAGGTCCTATTTCCGATCGACCTCCGAGATTGAACGGACGCTCGCGCAGCTCGAGACCGGGGCGGTGACACGCGACGCCCTGTGGTCGACGATCCGCAGCCACCAGGCCTTCGAGCCGACCTGGGTTGAGCAGAACGCGGGGAGCGTGGTCCAACATCCGCTCACGGGAGTCCTGCTGCACGCCATGGTCGAAGTGGCGGGGGCGGCTCTCCAGCACGCGGCCTCGAGCTCCCGCTCCCACAGGTCCTCCTCGCGGCACTCGTCGAGTTTTCCCTCGTCCTCGTCCCCATCTTCGTCTTCGTTCGGAGGGGGCGCATCGGATGGCGGGTTTACGAGTGGCGAAGGTTTCTGATCGGGACCGGCCCTGTTTACGCAGAGACTGACTCTCCAGTCATTTTTCGCGGATCGATCTCGACCGATCGCTGCTTGACGCCCTCCGTAGAACAGGCGACCCTATAGCCGTGGGAGATGCGGGCGCTGTCTTCCAGGGAGTTTTCAATGGGGGAAGGATTACCCCTAACGCAAGGGGCGTGACCAGGGGAATCCTGGTGATCGGACCCTCTTCTGCGAACTACAATCCAAGCGCACCCGGCTATGGTCGAGCGAGGGGCAGAGCTGGCCCGCCTCCCTTTGCTCCTGTAGTCGGGTGCCTTTTCAGGCGGACCTCGAAACGAGGGGAGGCGGCGCGATTGCTCGTTACTCCGGCTTAACTTGAATCAGCCGCGCCACGACCGCGTCGATCTCCAGAGGCTTGGGCTCGATCGTCAGCGGTCCCGCGGCGGCGGTCACGATCGCCTTGGCGCGTTCGGCATCCTTTTCAGCGAGCTGATGGAGCGCTCCTGTGGTGCCGGCCCCCAGGCCGACTAGGCCGCCGACACCGCCGTACTTCTTGGCTCCAGGGAGCATCGACGGAGAGTCGGGCGTCTTGACCGCGTCGAACGAGAATCCGTCGAGGTCGGCCCAGATCCAGTCGAACGTGCCGGGTGAGGCCGCGTTGGCGAGCGCCGCCCACAGGCCGGCTTCGCCTTGAGCGACGATTGCGAGCTTCTGGAAGCCCTGTTGCGCTCGCAGGGCGCGGGCCGTGGCGACAATGTCCCGGACGCGATGAGCGAGCAATGGAGCGTTGTACCCGAAGGTGTAGCCGGGGTATTGCAGGTTGACGGGATAGAGCGGCTTGTCCCCGGCCTTCTTCGCCGCGGCTTCCCGCGATTCGCCGGTCAGGAAGGGATCGATCGAGGCGACCGTGATGCCGGCGCCGGTCAGTTTCCTGACCATCGCGTTCGGCCCGCCCGCTTCGTCGAGCAGCACCGCTTTCCCCTGGCTGTCGATCCACAGCACGACGAGTCCCTTGGGATCGTCCGTCGGCCGCATCGCGATGGCCGGGATTTGCTCGCCGGAGTCGGTCCGCCGGACCATCCCGCGGATCAGCGTGATCGAGTCCGCGAGTTCCTCGGTGCCGATGATCTCGGCCGCGACCGGCTCCGGATCGGCTGGGAGAGGTTTGCCCTTATCGTCCGTGGCGGAGGTCATCCGCGCGCCGGTCTCGGTCGACTCACCGAACATGACCGCGAGCGCGCCGCCGGTCACCATGCGATAGGCTTCCACGCCAGCGGGATCCTTCGGGAGGATCATCCGCAGTTCCGCTTCGCTGTCCTGCGTGAGCCGCTCACGGAGCTTGTCCGCCGGCAATGACTCCGCCGGGAGCGGGTGATCGGCGGTGAAGACGGTCAGCTCTTCCTGTGAGAGAGGCTTGAAGTCTGATTCGGTCAGCGGAGCGGTCTCGGCGAGCGGAAGGTGCTGCTTGAACCAGGCGTACATCCGCTCCCGGGACTTCTCGTTGTAGTTATGCGGGAACTGCTTGTAGGCGACCGCGGAGACGAGGTCCGACCGGCCGAACAGGCTATAGACCTGCTTCAGTTCCGGGAGCCCCTTGGTCTCGATGTCGATCGTCCAGTCGTCCGCGCCGACCATCCCCAGCGGGCGGGGTGCGGTCTTCGCCGCGATGGCGACGTTGTTGATCCCCAAGCGGAGGTAGTCTGCGTTCTCGCAGACGCAGCCCCCCTGCATCGCGGTCCCGACCATGACCGCCGGGAAGGCGACGGTCGGGCGGTCATCGAGGGCGAAGAGCATGAAGGTCTGGGTGCCGCCGCCGCTCGCTCCGGTCACGCCAATCCGCTTGGGGTCGACATCCGGAAGACCGAGGAGGAAGTCGAGGGCGCGGATTGAGTTCCAGGTCTGCAGTCCCAGTGGGTTCTGCAGCCACAGCGACGCTTCGGCGTCACCGAGGCCGCCGCGGTGATCGAGGGGCTTCTGGTCGGCGTAGCCGATCATGTCGTAGTGGAACACCACGCAGCCCATCCGGGCCAGATGGACCATCCGGGCCTGGAGCGGATAGCGGGCTGCGCTCTCGCGGGTTTCGGCCTTCAGCTTGAACTGTTCCGCAACCCCCTTCTCGCCGGCGTCATAGAACCGGCCGTTCGCCCAGTGGCCGTGCGGGCAGAGGACGCCGGGGATCTTCCCCGAGGCGTTCTTGGGACGATAGAGACTCCCCGTGACGAGGAGTCCAGGGCGGCTGAAGAACGAGACCCGTTCGACGGTGAAGTCGTCACGGTCGACCTTGCCGTGGATCACGGGCTGGAGCGGTGTCTTCTCCGGCATCGGCCAGAGTCCGCAGGCGACCAGGAGCTGTCGGTGAATCCGCGCGGCGGACTTGGCCCAGTCGGCAACGGTTGTGGGCGGCGTCCACGGGTGGTAGGCGTCGTTGTAGGTCCGCTGTGGTTTGAGGCGCGCGTCGGAGAGCGGCTTCTCATCGGTGAACACGCGCGGCGCGGTCGCCTCGCGGAGGTGTGGCTTGAGCAGAGCAGTCCAGCGTGCGTAGCCCTCTTCGCTCATGTGGAGCATGTCTTTGACGAAGAGCGCGGGATCTGGCTCGCCGTTCTTCCCCATCATGACCGGCTCGACGTCGATGACCTGGAGATAGTTCGTCGTGCGGGCGAACTCCGTGGCGAGGCGGTTTGCTTCGCGCTGCTCCTCGATCATCGACCACCGCGAGGGGCTGGGCTTGATCGACAGCATGAGGATTTTGGTTTCGGGCAAGTGTTCGTGGACGACCTGGCAGAAGGCCTTGAGGTCGCCGACGACCGTTTCAGCGGTCTTCTTGTTCTTGATGTCGTTGTCCCCCGAGTAGAGGACGACGGCTTTGGGGTGGTAGGGGAGAACGGTCCGCGGGGCGAAGTGGGCGGCGTCGTTCATCTGGGAACCGCCGAAGCCGCGGTTGATGACGGGGAGATCGGGGAAGGACTTCGCGAGGTCCCACAGCCGGATTGTCGAGCTGCCGGTGAAGACAATTCCGCCGGCCGCGGGGGGCTTTGACACGTCCGAGTCCTCGAACTTGCGGATCTCCTTCTCCCACTTGGCGGGGCCTTCCACGGCGGGAGGAGATTCCTTGGCTGCTTCCTGGGCGCGGACAGGAATTCCGATTGTCCAGCCGGCTCCGAGAAGGACCAGAAGCAGTTTGGTGATGAGCGGCCGCACGGTGCGGCGAGCCGGAGAATGCGAACCGATCCGATGTGCCATCGGGAACTCCGCAGGGAGCCAAGGAATCAACTGTTGTTGATTGGTGATAATCTGGTGGCGGGAGGAGAAGTCAAGCCAGTGCCGGCTGGACGGGGGGCCCGCCGGGGTCCAGGGGTACCCCTGGTGGGGGATGCAAGGGGGCAACGCCCCCTTGCCCGCCGGAGGCCTGGCCGTCGAGAGATGTCTGAAGGAGCACGTGTCCAGCTTTGGCCAACGCATCGTATGCCCCCCTCACCAACCCGCGGGGATCGCAATGCCAGCGGTGTGTTGTGAGGGAGTCCTCAACGCTGGTGCCACAAAGGGGACGTCCGTTGTGTCCCACGGTTCCTCGTGGAAGTGCCTCCGGCGGCAAGGGGGTGAGACCCCCTTGACCCCAGTGGCCGTCGCACGTTGGGTTTGAGCGAGCAGAACTGCGCCGGCAAGAACGTCATTCGAATAGTGGAGAAGCTGACCACCATCCGGCGCGTGCCCTCCCTACGCGAGGCGGCTCTCTCCCGCCATCGCCTGAAACAACCCTTCCCACGTGAACTCGCTCGCCACGACGTTCACGGGCAAGCCAACGTCGCGGGCCGCCTCGGCCGTCACCGGGCTGATCGCGGCGATCCGGATCTCGCGTCCGAGTTTCGAACGCTGCTCCGGGGGAACGAGCGCGGCGACCTGCCGCGCGATCGACGGACTGCTCAGCGCGATCCAGTCGAGATGGCCCGCCGCGATCCGCTCCTGGACGACCGGTTCCCAGCTCTCGACATCGACGTTCTGGTAGACCACCACCTGCTCGACCGTCGCTCCCGCAGCGGTCAGCGACGTCGGAAGGACATCGCGCCCGCGGCTCGCCCGCGCCCAGAGGACGCGGCGCCCGGAAACGTGCGGCGCAAGAGCGGCCGCCAGGTCCTCGGCTCGATACGACGTAGGAACAAGGTCCGCCCGCAGATGAAACCGTCGAAGCTCCTCGGCCGTCGCCGGACCGATGGCGGCCAGACGGACCCGGCCGAGCCGGCGGCCGTCGCCACCGCAGGTCCAGAGACGATCAAGGAACGCCCGCACGCCGTTGACGCTGGTGAAGACGATCCAGTCGAACTCCGCGAGCCGGTCCAGGACGGCGTCGACTTCGGTCCAGTCGGCCGGGGGGAGAATGTCGATGACCGGCATCGAGACCAGTTCGGCGCCGAGCTCCGTTCCCCGGTCCAGCACGTCGACGAACTGCTCCTCCGCTCGTGCGATCCCGATCCGCTGTCCGAACAGCGGCCGACGCTCAAACCAGTGCGTCTGCTCGCGGAGCCGGGCACACTCGCCGACGATGATCAGCGACGGGGCGTGGAGTCCGGCGTCCGCGACCTTCGCCGCGATGTTCTCCAGCGTCCCGGACGCCACCCGCTGCCGCGGAGTTGTCGCCCGGCAGACGACGGCCACGGGCGTCGATGCCGGCTTTCCGTGGGCGACGAGACTCCCGGCGATCGCGCTGATCTGGTGCAGCCCCATATAGAAGACGAGCGTCCCCGGGAACCGGGCCAGCTTATCGTAGTCGAGAGCAGACGATGGCTTGTCCGGGGACTCGTGTCCGGTCACGAACGCCACCGCGGAGGCGTGGTCGCGATGCGTCAGCGAGATGCCGGAGTAGACGGCCGCCCCCGTCGCCGCCGTGATTCCGGGGACGACTTCGTAAGGAACGCCGGCCGCCTCCAGGGCTGCCGCTTCTTCGCTCCCGCGGCCGAAGATGTACGGATCCCCTCCCTTGAGCCGGACGACCGTCTTCCCGGCCAGCCCCGCCTCGACCAACCGGCGGTTGATCTCCTCCTGGTTCAGGTGCTTGGCATCGGGCCCGGTTCCGCCCACGCGGGAGGTTCGCTCGCAGGCCGCGTGCGAGTACCGGAGCAGGACCGGATTGACGAGCCCGTCGTAGAGCACGAGGTCCGCCTTCGCGAGGCACTCCATTCCGCGAATTGTGAGAAGCCCAGGATCACCGGGACCGGCACCAACCAGATAGACTTTTCCGGGCATTGAACGTTCAAAGGGAGAAGAGCGACTCGTCAGCCCCGTAGTCTAGCGACGGCTGCCGTTCGATTCCGCTGGGACAAGCACTCCAGTGAGGAACCTTGGTAAGCAGCGGATGTCCCCTTTGTGGGACCCGCGTTGAGGACTCCCTCACACGATGCCGCTGGGTTTGCAATGCCCGCGGGTTGGTGAGGGGGCATGCGGTACGCTTTCCGCGTTTGGACACGTGCTCCTTCAGATATCTCTCGACGGCCAGGCCTCCGGCGGACAAGGGGGCGTTGCCCCCTTGCATCCCCCACCAGGGTGCCCCTGGACCCGGTTCGGGCAGTCGTGGGCGACCACTAATCGGCGAATGCGCCCGAACGTCTCACGGCCGCAGCTCCTTGAACCGCCGCGTAATCTCCTGGAGCGGCTGCTCGACCGCCATCCGCTCCAGGCTCGACGCTCCCACGAAGCCGACTGCGTCCGTCCGCTCCAGGACAATCGCCGCGTCCTCCGGGCGGGAGATCGGGCCGCCGTGACAGAGATAGAAAATGTCGTCCCGCACCGCCCGGGCCGCGTCGATGATCGCCTGCGTCCGCGCCACCGCCTCGTCCATGCTGACGCTCGCCTGCACCACCCCGATCGACCCGCCGATCGTCGTCCCCACGTGCGAGATGATCGCATCGGCCCCCGCCTCCGCCATCGCTCGCGACTCCTCCGGCGAGGAGACGTAGACGATCGAGAACAGGTCCATCTTGCGGGCCAGCGCCACCATTTCGAACTCCTTCCGCACACTCATCCCGGTCTCCTCCAGGATCTGCCGGAACTGGCCGTCGACGATGCAGTGCGTCGGAAAGTTGTTGACGCCGGAGAAGCCCATGTCCTTCACCTGCAGCAGCCAGTGCCACATCCGCCGTCGCGGGTCGGTGGCGTGCACGCCGCAGATCACCGGGATCTCGTCGACGACCGGTAGGACTTCGTGCTCGCCGATCTCCATCGCGATCGCGTTGGCGTCGCCGTAGGACATCAGCCCCGCTGTTGAGCCGTGTCCGGCCATCCGGTAGCGGCCGGAGTTGTAGACGATGATGAGATCCGCGCCCCCCTTCTCGATAAACTTGGCGGAGATGCCGGTCCCAGCTCCTGCGGCGATGATCGGCTCGCCGCGGTCGAGCGCCGCTTGCAGGCGGTCGCGGACTTCCTGGCGGGTGTAGGGATTGCCTTGGCCGGTCCAGGGATTGGGCATGTTGGGGAGAGCGTGAGGGGGGCGGCGTGTGGACGAGGTTTGGACGATACCTGTGGAGGGGTGAGGAGCACAAAGGAGAGGAGCAAGCGGGGACCGGGCCGGCACGTTTGAAACCGGGTCCAGGGGCACCCTGGTGGGGGGATGCAAGGGGGGCAACGCCCCCCTTGCCCGCCGGAGGCCTGGCCTTCGAGAGATGTCTGAAGGAGATCGTGTCCAAACGCGGACAGGGTTCCGGATGCCACCTCATCAACCCGCGGGGACTGCAAAGCCAGCGGTGTGAAGTGAGAGAGTCCTCATAGCCGGTACCACAAAGGGGACATCCGTTGTTTACCACGGTTCCTCATGGAAATGCCTCCGGCGGCAAGGGGTTGCCCCCTTGACCCCAGCGGCCGTGGCACGTTGGGTTTGAGCTATCGAGCTGTGCCGGCAAGGACGTGTTTCCACACCGCGGAATCAGCCCTCAGCCGGCCGGCCGGGGCCGCATCCAGCACGAGCGATGCGGCTCCATTCCGATGTGCGGGTAATACGTCTCTGCGGCGGGGGCGGCGAGCAGAATCAGAAGCGTCTGGGGGCCCGTCGCTTCGTGAGTCCTCTGAATCAGCTCTCGCCCGATCCCCCGCCCCTGGAAGTCCCGATCGACCGCCAGGTCCGACAGATAGGTGCAGTAGACGTAGTCCGTGATCGCCCGGGAGATCCCGACGAGACGCCCCTCCGACCGGGCCGTGACGACGACCTGAGCGTTCCGGAGCATCGCTTCCATCCGCGGAACGTCGCCGACCGGGCGACGTTCCGCGAGCGTCGAGCGAACCAGCACATCAATGAACTCGTCCGCGCGGAGGTCCGTCTCGATGGCGTAGGCGATGGTCATGCGATGGAGATGGCTGTTCGCCGTATCCGATTGGGCATCGGCGATTGGATCACGGTTCTCGACCGGCAGGCAGGGGGCCAAACAGCACAGGCCCCCTGCACCTTCATCAGGGTCCCCGCCCTGGTCCCGGTGGGCCAGGGACGTCTCGCTCAGCGGTCGCCCGTCAGACCCTTGTTGAGGCGGGCCAGCGCCTCGCACTCGATCTGGCGGACCCGCTCCCGGGTCAAACCGAGGGACTCGCCGATCTCCTTCAGCGTGCGGGGCTCGCCATCGTCGAGACCGAACCGCATCCGCAGGATCGTCGCTTCCCGGTCTTCCATCCCGGCCAGCATTACCCGGACATGCTTGAGGCTGTCGCCATCAACCAGCTCGTCCTCGGGGCCCTTGGACCGCTCGTCGGGAACGACTTCGCCCATCGACCAGTTGTCGTCCGCCTGCTCCTGCTGAGGAGTCGAGTTGTAAAGCTGAATCGCCTTCTTGACGATCCGCAGCTTGCGGGCCGGCAGCTCCATGAACTTGGCGACCTCTTCCAGCGTCGGCGTGCGGCCGAGCTGGTCCTGCAGCCGGGCGGTCGCCCGCCGCCACTTGGTCAGCACCTCAACCATGTAGGCCGGGATGCGGATCGTCTTGCCGCTGTTGATGATCGCCCGCTTGATCGACTGCTTGATCCAGTAGCTGGCGTAGGTGCTGAACCGCGTGTTCATCGTGGGGTCGAACCCCTCGACGGCGCGGAGCAGCCCCAGGTTCCCCTCTTCGATGAGGTCCTGCAGGGGGAGCCCCTTGTTGCCATACCCGCGGGCGATATTGACGACGAGGCGGAGGTTGGCCCGGACCATCCGGTCGCGGGCCGACATGTCCCCTTCGGCAATCCGGTAGGCGAGTTCCTTTTCGTCATCGGCGGTCAGTAGCGCCGTTTCGTTGATCTCTCGCAGGTACGTCTCGAGAGGATTCTGCACGGTGGCCGACGGGCGGCGCGTCGTGGTTTTGGTTGTCATGGATCCGGAAGATCGGCTGGAGGGGCGTATCGAGCGGGTTCCAGAGCGGAGCCTTTCCGCGAACCCGGGGTCCCTTCGCGTCCGTGAAGCTACAGAATTAGAGATCGACGATCGGGCAGGAGATTCTGAACCGGAAGGCTCAGTAAGCGGCGGAGCCTGAGGAGGCTCGACGGGTTGTGACGGCGGGGCCGGTTCCGGTGGCGATGTCGATTGCTCGCAATCGCGCTGACGGGCCGTCCGCTTCGAACACGCGGCGCGGTGATGTCTCAAGGCCTTCATGACTTCTCGAGCGGTAACGTCTGTGGCCGGTAGACGTTCTGCACCGTGACGCACGCGCGGCCTGACGGAGGGACCCGTCAGAACGCGGCGTGCACTTTCACGGTCCCCTCCGGAGGGAGGTCACCGAAACGGCGGACGGCCACGACAGCTATTTCCGGGATTTGCGGAACATGCCGTCATTTTGGTTGCCGCGCGAAAGAAGGAAGGCCATAAGGTCGAGAACTTCCGTTTCGTTCAGAGAATTAAACAGGCCCGCCGGCATAATCGATACCTTCGACGGTTCAATCGATTCAATCTCACTTCTCGGCACGGTCGCGAACTTCGTTGCATCCTCGGGATTCAGCAGAATCGTTACAGCCTGATCGGTCTCCGAGAGGATGCGGCCGGTGTGAACCTGGCCGCTCTTCGTTTCGATGATCGACGCCTTGTACTGATCGCTGATCACCTTGCTCGGATGCACCATGGCGTCCGCCAGATCCTTGTAGCTGAACCGGCCCGCGGCCTGGGTCAGGTCCGGCCCGGTCGCTCCGCCGTCCCCGCCGAAGCGATGACACAGGACGCACCGCGCGGCGGCGAAGGTCTTTTCGCCGTTCTTGAAATCGCGGCCGCTCGCGACCTTGTCGGCCAGGGCGGTCACTTCGTCGAACGTCCACTCGTGGCCGGGGCCGACCGGCTTCGGGAGCTCGGGGGGAAGGTCCGGCTTGCGGGCGCCGGCCGCCTCGATGGCGAGGCGGTCCTTCTCGGAGAGCGGCTCAAAGGCTTCGCGGTCGATGTTCCGCAGGAAGCCCCGGTAGCTCGACCCGCCGCTCCAGCCGCGGGCCTTGTCGATGAAGCTGAAGAACCCTTTCCGCTGATCCATCGTCCAGCCCTCTTTGAGATTCTTGAGAGCGAAGATGTAGTGGATCTTCTGCAGGTCGGGCTGGCTCTTGAGCATCCCCGCCGCGGCGCCGCCGTAACCGGCGTTTCGGTCGAGGTTCGTGAGCCACGGCTTGAGCTCCCGTCGCGGTTCGGTCTCCATCAGGCGGATCGTTTTGGCGACGATCGTGGGGGACTTGAGCGTCACGAGCAGGTTGCCGAGCTCGCGGTTGAGAGAGTCGCTCTTGGCCGGAAACAGTGGTTCGAGATGAGTGAGCGTCGCCTGTGCGGCCGCCGGATCGGGATCCCCCATCCGGGCCAGGACGAGTTCATAGGCCCGCAGCAGGTCGAGCTGCTGCCGCTCGTCGAGCTTTGCAAAGTCGATGGCGTTCAGCTTTTCGAGGATCCGGGGGGCGATGTCCTTCCCTCCCTGGCGGGCGAGCGCGACGGCCCCCTGGATCGCAATCTCGGTCTCCGGAGCGGCGAGGGCCCAAGCCTGCCAGACCTCGACCGGCTGGTTCTCGACGGCGATCCGGGCCGCGTAGCGGATGAAGCGGTCCGGGTGGGCGAGATAGGTCCAGGCCGCCTTGACCGCCGCCTCGGGATCTTCTGCCCGGCGATGGAACGACTCGAGGTGATGACGCAGTTCGCGGTCCTTGCGGCCCGCTTCGTCATGGGCATCGACGGCGACGGTCGATTCTTTGCCGACGTAGGTCACGCGGAAGAGCTCCGACTGCGTCCCCCGGCCGCCGACCGTGAAGTAGAGCGCGCCGTCCGGACCGATGTCGCAGTCGGTCAGCGGAAGGGGCGTACGGGAGAGGAATTCCTCAATGCTCGACTTGTAGCTGGCGCCGTCCGGTTCGAGATGGACGGCGTACATCGTTCCGAAGGTCCAGTCGCACAGGTAGAGGGCCTTCTGGTACTTCGCGGGGAACTTCGCTCCGTAGCCGAAGGAGACGCCGACCGGCGATCCCGGACCGATCTCCACCGTCGGCGGAAGCGAATCCGCGTAGTAGTTCGGCCAGACCCCCGACCCGCTCCGCCAGCCGAACTCGCTCCCGCTCGTCGCGTGATTGACGCGGGTGGGGCGGTACCACGGCATCCCGAAGTCCCACTCCATGTCGGAGTCGTAGACGAACAGTTCGCCGTCGGCGTTGAAGTCCATGTCGTACTGATTGCGGTAGCCGACGGAGACGATCTCCCAGGTCTTCCCTTCGGGATCGGTCCTCGCGACCCATCCGCCCGGAGCCATGATCCCGACCGCGTGGCCGTTAGCGTCCCACATGCGGGGGATCGCCTGGTCTTCCTGCCAGTTCGTCGGGATGCGGCTGGAGTCGATCTTCTCCGGCGGCCGGGTGTGGTTGCCGCAGACGACGTAGATCGACGCTCCGTCCGGCGCGAGCCGCAGCGCGTGCGGGCCGTGCTCGCCGCCGCCGAGGAACGTGGCGAGCTTCGTCACCTCGTCGTACTGGTCGTCCGAGTCCGTATCCCGGACGCGGTACAGGCCGCTCCCCGGTCCGCCGTTGACCGAGACGTAGAGGCTGCCGAAGGCACACAGGAGCCCCTGGGCCGAAGTGATCTTCGCCGGGATCTTTTCGATCAGCGTCGGCTGGTCGCTGCCGATCGGCGAGGGGGTGATGCGGAACAGTCCCTTGTCGCCCTGGTCGCTGGCGATGATCCGCCCCTTGTCGTCGAAGGTCATGGAGACCCACGACCCCTGCTCTTCCTTGGGAACGGTGTAGAGCTTTTCGACCTGGAAGCCGTTGAGGCCGCGGAACAGGCCCCGCGTCGGATCGCCGTCGTTGTCGCGGCCGCGGATGACGTCCTTCCAGGGACCGTCCCCCAGCTTTCCGATGAGGCGGGGAGCGACCCCCTCCAGCTTCTCGCCGTCCGCTTTGGCGACCGTCCATGAGTTATCGGAGACGATGCACTCGACCGAGCCGTCCTGTTTCGTCAGGGCGAGGGAGCAGAGGAAACCGGAGGCTCCCCCTTCGTTCTTCACGAGGACGATCAGCTCGTTCTCACCGGCTTTCAGGTCCTTCTGGATGTCGAGGATCGCAGGGCTGTCCCAGGGCACGTCGGACGCGATCTTCTTGCCGTTCAGCGTGACGGTGCCGGAGTTATCGCAGGAGACGAAGAGCGACGCGGCCTTGGTGTCGGCGGTGAAGGTCTTCCGAAGCTGGTAGACCGTGTTCGCATCCGGTCCCCAGATCCACTGCGGGACGGCCCCCTTGAGGAAGATCTCGCGCGACTCGTCCCCCTTGGTCTTCGGATTCGGGTTGTCCGGAGTGACGATCGTCAGGATCTCCGGCGCCTGCCGGGAGATCGGCGGAGCGTCGTCCGCGGCCGAGACGGTGCCGGTCAGCAGGCCGGCGATCGTGAGGAGTCCGGCAAGTCGGCGAAGGGGCATAGATCGGTTTCCGTCGGGATGCTTGGTCGAGATGCAGGAAGACAGGATGCGGAATCGCAGCGAGGCGAGAGGCGGACGCGACGGCCCTGTGTTTGAAGAATCGGGCGACTTACGTCACGCCAGGATTCCCTTGACGACGTGGCCGTGGACGTCCGTCAGGCGGTAGTCACGCCCCTGGAAACGGTACGTCAGCCGCTCATGGTCGAAGCCGAGCAGGTGCAGGAGCGTCGCCTGGAGGTCGTGGACGTGGACCTTGTCGGTGGCGACCGAGAAGCCGAGCTCATCGGACTCGCCATACGAGAATCCTCGTTTGACGCCGCCGCCTGCCAGGACCATCGAGTAGCAGTCCGGAAAGTGGTCGCGTCCCAGGATGTTGCCGCCGGCGGTCCGTCCCTCACGGAAGGGAGTGCGGCCGAACTCGCCGCCGATGACGATGAGGGTCTCGTCGAGCATTCCCCGCTGCCGCAGGTCGCGGATGAGAGCGGCGACCGGCTTGTCCATCGTCGCGCACTTCTTGGTGAGGCCGTCGCGGATGTCTTCGCCCGGCCCCGTTCCGTGAAAATCCCAGCCCCAGTCGAAGAGCTGAACGTAGCGGACCCCCTGCTCCACCAGCCGCCGGGCCAGGAGGCAGTTGTTGGCGAGGCTCGCCGCGCCGGGGACGGCGCCGTACATGTCGAGGATGTGCTTCGGCTCTTTGGTGATGTCCATCGCCTCGGGGACGGACATCTGCATGCGGTAGGCGAGCTCGTACTGGGCGATCCGCGTCAGGGTTTCGGGGTGGCCGAACTCCTGGAGCTGCATTTCGTTGAGGTCGCGGAGAGCGTCGAGGCTCTGCCGCCGCATCTCGCGGGACATCCCTTCCGGGTCCGAGGCGTAGAGGACCGGGTCGCCCTGGGAGCGGCACTGCACACCCTGGTAGACGGAGGGGAGGAAGCCGCTGCCGAAGGAGTTCTTGCCGCCGTTGGGCTGGACGCCGCTGGAGATGAGGACGACGAAGCCGGGGAGGTTTTCGTTCTCGGTGCCGAGGCCGTAGGTGACCCAGGAGCCGAGGGAGGGGCGACCGGACCGGGGGGAGCCGGTGTAGATAAGGAGCTCGGCCGGGGCGTGGTTGAACTGGTCGGTGTACATCGACTTCACGACGCACAGCTCGTCCGCCACGCCGTGAAAGTTCGGGACGGCGTCGGAGAGCCAGACGCCCCCTTCGCCGTATTGCTGGAAGGTACGGGGCGTGCCGAGGAGTTTGGGAGTGCCGGAGGTGAAGGCGAAGCGTTTGCCCTTGATGAACGATTCCGGCGCGTCCTGGCCGCTGAGTTTGACGAGCTCGGGTTTGTAGTCGTAGAGGTCGAGGTGTGGGGGGGAGCCGGTCAGGTGGACGTAGATGACCTGTTTGGCTTTGGCGGGGAGGGGGGCACGTCGGGGAGCGAGGGGGTTGACGACCTGGCTGGCGGCGCGGGTGTCCTGCCCCATGAGGGCGGCGAGCGAGAGGGCTCCGAGGGCGGACTGGGACGTCTTGAGGAAGTGACGTCGTGTCTGGTGTTGGAGGTTGGCGAAGTCCATAGGCCGAGATCCCGGTTGGGGGTGGAGATGTTGATCTCCGTGTTCTGTCGACGTTACGTCCGCAGCCGGATGGATTCAAGCATCCATCAAGCCTCCTTGATCCACCGAGCAAGCTGCCCCAAAGAACCGGGTCCAGGGGCACCCTGGTGGGGGATGCAAGGGGGCAACGCCCCTTTGCCCGCCGGAGGCCGTCTCGCCGGAGACCGTCTGAAGGAGCACGTGTCCAAGCGCGGACAGCGTGTCGTATGCCCCCTCACGAACCCGCGGGGATGGCGACGCGAGCGATAAGTCCTCAACGCCGGTTCCACAAAACGGATGCCCGTTGTGTCCCACGGTTCCTCATGGAAGTGCCTCCGGCGGCAAGGGGGTGAGACCCCCTTGACCCCAGCGGCCGTGGCACGTTGGGTTTGAGCTATCGAGCTGTGCCGGCGAGGACGATGTCCTCAGACGTCGCACTGGGAAACGGCTTCCTTCAGCCCGGTCCACGCATCGCGGGTCGGAATGAACTCCTGCCCCACATACCCGTCATAGCCGACGTCCAGCAGAGCATGCATGCACGCCGGGTAATTGATCTCCTGCATCGGATCGAGCTCGCCCCGCCCGGGGTTCCCCGCCGTGTGGATGTGGCCGATGTGCTCCTTGTGCTGACGGATCCGGCGGATGACATCGCCGTGCATGATCTGGACATGGTAAATGTCGAACAGAACTTTGAGCCGCGGCGAGCCCACCTTGTCGATCAGGCCAATGCAGTACTCCATGTCATCCCCCTGATACCCAGGGTGCCCTTTCATCGGATGGCTGTCATCGCGGGTGTTGAGCATCTCCAGACAGAGGTCGACCTTCTGCTTCTCTGCATGTCCGACCGCCTCCTTGATCCCCTTCACAAAGTTCTCCGCCCCTTCCTCCTTCGACAGGCCATGGGACATGCCGGTGAAGGTGATAACCCGCTTCACGCCGAAGTCGACGCACTGGTCGATCCGCTGCTTGAGGACGCGGGTGCACTCCTCCCACTCGCCGGGATTGTTGAACCCTTTGGGGAACCCGTGGCTGCCGGCGATGGCGCAGGTCAGGCCGTGCTTCTTGAGCGTGGGCCAGTGCTCCGGATCGCACAGCTCGATGCTCTTGCAGCCGAGGCGGACAGCGGCCTGGCAGAGTTCGTCGAACGACTTCCAGTGCGGGGCGTAGCACCAGTGGACGAGCGACTGCTGAATCCGCCCCTTGGTGGCGACCGGCTTTTCGTCGTCGGCCTGAACCTGTGACGAGATCATCCCGGCGCCGAGGAGTCCGGCGGCCTGCAACCACTGACGACGGGGAACGCGAAGAGTCACGGCAAACCTCGTTGAGCGCGGAGCGGGAGATCGGGAAACGCATCTTGAGCGAGCTACTAAAGCCCGGCAAGTGACCGGCTGAGGACGCCAGATCAGTCCCCCTCTGATCCGTGTCTATCTGTGTTCATCTGTGGCCCCATCATTTTTAGCCACAGATGAACACAGATAAACACAGATGAGGAAGGACGAGGTCTCCGCGCTGGGGGTGCCCCGATGAATCGAATGAGGAGACAGATTGCGACAAGTCACGACGAACTCTCGATCGAGCTCACGACTCGCTCCGCGACATCGAGGCCCGTCGCCTTCTGAAACCCGCGCCAGCCGGGGACGGCGTTGACTTCGATCACGTAGAGCGTGCCGTCCGGGCCGTAGAGAAGATCGACACCGGCGAACCGGGTCTGGGTGCTCTCCGCGGCGCGGATCGCGTACTCGACTTCCCGATCGTCGGGCGTGTGGACTTCGGCGTGCCCTTCGCGGGAGATGTTCGTTCGGAAGTCCGTGGGGTTCGAACGTCTGATGGCGCCGAGCGGGCGGCCGTCGAGGAGGAGGAGCCGCAGGTCCCAGCCGGGATGCCGGATGAACTGCTGGAGATAGAGGACCGCGCCGATCCGCTCCAGGGTCCGGAAGACGCGATGGGCGATATCGGGATCGGAGACCCGCACGATCCCCCGCCCTTCCGCCCCGAACAGCGGCTTGACGACGACGTCTCCGCCGAGCCGCTCAAAGGCGGCCATCGCCTGATCGAACCCTTCACAGGCGATGGTCGCGGGGACGGGAAGGCCGTCGCGGGCCAGCCGCGCCGTCGTCAGGTACTTGTCGACGGCGCACTCGATCGCCCGCGGGGAGTTCAGGACCTGCACGCCCGATTCGTGGAGTCGATGCAGCGCGTCCATGCGGAAGACGACCTGCTCGAGCGACCCCGGCGGCATCGTCCGGATCACGACGGCGTCCCACGCCGCCAGATCCTCGTCGCCGCTCAGGACGGTGTTTCGAGCGGTCGACGCTTCCGCGACGAGCGCGCCGTAGTCGATCCGTTCGCAGACGTGTCCGCGCTCGCGGGCGGCGCGCTGCAGGTCCGCGACGTACCAGCTCCCCTCGTTGCCGAGCACCACGATCCGCATGGCCCGCCCTCGATCTCAAGCCGCGATTACGCGGGCCACAGGTCGCCGAGAATCTGCTTCTGGATCGCGGTCAGTTCGCGGATCCCCTTGTTGGCGATCGCGAGCTGCTGCTGAAGCTCGTCGTACGAGAAGGTCCCCTTCTCCGCGGTCCCCTGGACCTCGACGAAGTGCCCCGCCCCGGTCATGACGACGTTCATGTCGACCTCGGCCCGGCTGTCCTCGACGTACTCCAGGTCGAGGATCGGATTCCCACCGAGGATCCCGACGCTGACTGCCGCGATGCTGCCGGTGAACACCTTCCGCCAGTCGAAGCCTTCGGCCTGGATACTCGACACTGCGTCGACGAGGGCGATGAAGCCTCCGGTGATGCTCAGCGTCCGGGTTCCGCCGTCCGCTTCGAGGACGTCGCAGTCGATGCTGATCGTCCGGGCCCCCAGGGCCACAGTGTCGATCACGGAACGCAGGCTGCGGCCGATGAGCCGCTGGATCTCGGTCGACCGTCCGTCGACCTTGCCGCCACGCTCCCGCTGCTTCCGCGGGGCGGTGCTGCCGGGGAGCATGCTGTATTCAGCCGTTACCCAACCGGTCGGCGGAATCTCCCCCTTCTTCCAGGGGGGGACCGACTCGTCGACGCTGGCGGTGCAGAGGACCGCGGTCCGGCCCGCCCGGATCAGGACCCGCCCCGGCGCGGCGCCGAGATACGGCCGCTCGACCGTGATGGGACGGAGTTCATCGGGCTTTCGGCCGCCGGGTCGTTCGAAGGACATGAGGGAATCTGGCTTTCGGTCTCAGGAGCAAATTCGATTGGGGGCGAAGAATAGCAGTCGCCTGCGGTCGTCATAGGGAGCCGCGGCGGCCGGTCCGTCCGGCGGTCATGCCCCTCCGCGGGACCGCTCCATCTTCAGCAGTCGTTCTTTCATGTTGACGCCGTCGCGTGCCGTGTAGCCGCCGAGCTTTCCTCCCGCCGCGGTCACACGGTGGCAGGGAATGAGGAGCGGGATCCTGTTCGTCGACATGACCGTTCCGACTGCGCGGGCCGCCCCCGGCGCGCCGGCCCGCTCGGCGATCTCTCCGTAGCTGGCGGTCTCTCCGTAATCGAGTCCGCGAACGATCATCAGGACCTTCCGCTGGAATTCGGTGCTCGCGTGGAACGCGACATCGATCTTCGCCAGATCGCGCGATCGTCCCGCCGCATACTCGATAAGGATCTTGCGGGCCTTCGGGTTCCAGTCCGTTTCGGTCCACGCGATCTCCGGCGAACGGCGCAGAAAGTCCTTCCGTGCCATTTCCTCCGTGGAATGCCCGAATGTCAGGTGGGTCACCTGCTTCTTCTGGCCCCCCATCGCGATCCAGCCCAGGTCGGTCTCGAAGAAAGAAACGGCGTAAAGGGTATCGGGCATGGTGGTCCTTCCGGGACGCGGAGCAACAGAGAGGATTTGTTGTACTTCCCGTGGGACGGTTTTTGCAGCGTCGGGAAGTGGTCGGTGCGGATCGCGAGAGAATCGCCTCGCTTACAGTGGCTCGAGTCGCCCGGAGTCGTTGAAGCGATAGATCTCCTCGTGCTTAAAGCCCCACGCCCCTCCTGCGAGTGGGGTCGGCGGACCTTTGCGGATGTGCGGCTCGAAAGTGAACAGCGGCAGATCCCCCAACCGTCGACGATTGCCTCGCTCGAGATACACCCGGTCTTCGGGACGTGACGTGATTGAGTGGCCGAGGTTTCCCAGGAAGTCGAGATTGCGGAAGCCGTGACGGGCGATCTCCCCGTTGCCGAACTCGAACAGCTCGTGAAGCGTTCGGTCGGGCGTCGCGAACTCCACGACCGCGCGATGCAGCGCTGCGAGGACATCCGCCCCTTCCCGAAACTCTGCGGAGGCGGGCGCCGCGGTGGCTTTTCCATCTTCGATGTAGAAGCTTCTCGCCAGGTCTCCCCAGACTCCGCGGTCGCTGGGACTGAGATCGACCGTCACGAGATTGAAGTCTCCGACTGGCTCGTCCGCCGGCGTGTAGTCGCGGCCGGAGAGGGAGAGACAGGACCGCGTCCCCAGCAGGACGAGCGCGGGACACTGGTGATACCAGGTCTCGTCGATTCCGCGGCGGGCGAGCTCCGCCACGGCCCGGTCCGCGATGGAGCGTTCCGTGTCGTCAGGACAGATGGACGCGGCGATCGCCACGAGGACGTCGCGGGCGATCTGCTGCACGCGGCGGTGTTCCGTCCACGGTGCCATCCGCATCACCTCTCGCTCGATAGCCCGGAGCTGGCAGGATTCCCGATCCGAGACCGGTGAAGGGTAGCAGGTGCGGACGGTTCGGCGGGCGTCGTCGGCAACGGAATCCGATGCCCGTCGAGGCTGCCTTGGTCACCGGATCAGCATGTTGCGACTGGAGATGCGCGTGTCAGGGAGTGCCGGCAACCCTGCACCGAATGCCACCGGCATCGTGTGCGAGGGGTGGAAGGAGGGAGAGTGCAGAACTAAACTTGGAGGTTTTCGCACAGGCACGAACCGGACGGTAACGTCGAAGCGGCGGCTCGTTGCGGGCTCCTTCATAGAAAGTTCAAGGGAATGTACGCCTCTCTCGCGGACGATTACTTCGTCAACATGAACCTCAACACGGAGATGCCCCTCCCCACCGCCCGCGAGACCGTCCTGGAGTTCTTCGGCCGCGTCCAGAAGTCGTATCCGACTATGCGCAACTTCCACATGCGCGATGGCGGCGACTACGCGCTCGAAGAGGACAAGGACGAGCCCCACTACCGCTGGATGTCCCTCGAAACCCGCCGCATCTGCAGCGGCAGCGTCAACCCGTCGTCGCTCGAAGACGCCGTCACCCAGCACGCACTGGCTCTCGAACTCGCTCCCTACATGCTCTCCGTCAGCCCGCTGGACTGCGAGGCGCTCGACTTCCTCTTCGGCTTCGACTTTCACTTCAAGGGGAACCACGACGAGATCGTCGCCGAGGCGCTCAGCCCCGGTTCGGCCTGCGAAGGACTCCTCACGATCCCCGGCAGCCGCCCCCTGAACTACGAGCCGTCGATCACCGTCGCTCTCGAACCGAGCTGCCGCCGGCAGTGCCGCCTGCTCATCGAGACCCGGACGAACGCCTATCAGGTCCGCCGCAACCAGTACGGCGATGAACCGATCACCGTTTACTTCACGATGCGGCAGTACGGCAGCCTTGCTCACGACGCTTCCTTCGTCGATACGCTCCACGAGCTTCGGGCCGAGTGCGAGCGGCTGATCCACGAGTACGTCACGGTGCAGGTCCTGCGGCCCCTCTCTGCGGCGATCGCCCGGCGGAATTCCTGACCGAATCGGCCTGTCCAGCCCAGTCCGCCACGGCGGTTGTCGACCGGCAGTTTCTGCGGATTGATCTTGGCCCGCTTTCGACTTCGATCGTATAAACCGGCACCGCCCCGGATTCGGGCGGGCCTGCGTGACGAAGGGCTCGACTTCCGTCGGCAGGACAATGGTTGGCCCGGCGTCTTTTGCGCCGGGTTGGTCACGCACAGCATGGAGGCTCAGCGTGGATACGATTCTCGTCGTCGGAATTGAAACGGTCGTCGGGGCGAACTTTGCCGCCCACTTTGCGGAACAGCACGATGTTGTCGGCGTCTCGTGTGGCGCCCCGATCCGCATCGAAGGGTGCCGGACGGTCTCCAACACGTCGTCCGCCGCCGACATCGTCGCCCAAGTCCGTCCCGCGAAAGTCATCTACTGCGGCCCGGAGTCCCGTTCGAGCTGGGACCCCGCGACGGATTCGACTCTCCAGAAGTCCTCGTCCGCCGCCCGGGAATGGGCGAGCGCCTCCGCGGCCGGCAAGGCCGCGTTTGCCATGATCTCTTCGGACGCCGTCTTCACCGGTCCGTGGATCTTCCACGACGAAGACTCGACGAGCGAGTCGGCCTCTGCGGCCGCAGAGGCGATCCGCAAGACGGAAGCCTGTGTCGCGGAAGCGAATCCGGCTGCCCTCCTGATCCGCACCAATGCTTTCGGCTGGTCGCCGCTCGCCAACGGCTGGCTTGAGAAGACGCTCCAGACGATTGAGCTCCGTCGGACGATCGACCAGGACTCGTTCCGCCACTCGACGCCGATCCTGGCGACCGACCTGGCCGACATCGTCGACCGGGCTTTTGCTGAAGGACTGGCCGGCCTGCACCATGTTGCCGGGGCGGAGAGGGTCAGCCCGCACAACTTCGTTCAGCGGTTGGCCGACCAGTTCGACCTCCCGTGGCTGGCTGTTCGTCGTGAACCGACGACGCTTGAGACGGCCGGCGAAGGGGCCAATGAGACTTCGCTGCAGACCAAGAAGATCCGCAAGGCTCTTTGCGTGGCGATGCCGATGCTGACTGAAGGGCTCGATCGCCTGAGCGCTCAGCGGTTCAACGGCCATCGCGACCTGCTGATCCAGCCGGCGGCTGCTGGTGTTGCCGCCGCCTGATCGGTTCGATCCGTCCAATGTCAAACCGCACCGGGGAGTACCTCGGTGCGGTTTTGTTTTGCGCCGAACAAACGGCGTCCTTGCCGGACGGACTCCGCTCGCTCAAACCCAAGGTGCGACGGCCGCTGGGGTCAAGGGGGTCTCACCCCCTTGCCGCCGGAGGCACTTCCGTGAGGAACCGCTGGACACAACGGACGTCCCCTTTGTGGTACCGGCTATGAGGACTCCCTCCACCCACACCGATTGCTTTGCAATCCCCGCGGGGTGGTGAAGGGGCATACGGCACGTTGTCCGCGTTTGGATACTCGCTCCTTCAGACATCTCTCGACGGCCAGGCCTCCGGCGGGCAAAGGGCCAAGAAAACAACACAGGCCCCTCTGCACTCCCCACCAGGGTGCCCCTGGACCCGGTCAGGGCAGCGACGGGGGGGGGCGCTCGCCCTGCGTTCCGTGACAGCCCCCCCCAATCGCGGTATTCTGCCTCGAATCAAAACTGACCTGCGCATCGCCTCCCGGGCGGTGCCCCACTTTCGTTGCATCGATCACGGGAGAGTCCGATGTCCGTGTCACGTCGTCATTTCCTCCAGGGAAGCCTGCTGGGCTCCCTGGCCATCACCACGGGCGGAAAGACCGAATACGTCTTTGCCCAGGAAGAAAAGCAGAGTTCCAGCCCCAACGAAAAAATCTCCGTCGGCCTCGTGGGAGCCGGGGGACGCGGCGGCGATCACCTCAACGGCTACACCAGCCGCTCCGACACGGAAATCACCTACGTCTGCGACACAGACGAAGGTCGGGCCAACGGCGCCGCCGATACGATCGAAAAGAAGACCGGCAAGCGCCCGAACGTCGTCACCGACTTCCGCAAAGCTCTCGAAGACAAGTCGCTCGACTGCATCTCGACCGCGACCCCGAACCACTGGCACTCCCTCGTCTCGATCTGGTCGATGCAGGCCGGCAAGGACGTCTACGTCGAGAAGCCGGTCAGCCACAACGTCTGGGAAGGGCGCCAGGCCGCCGGCTGGGCTCGCAAGCTGAACAAGATCTGTCAGTGCGGCACTCAGTCCCGCTCCAGCCCGAGCCTCAAGGAGGCGGTCCAGTTCGTCCAGAGCGGACAGCTCGGCAAGATCCTTTACGCCATCGGCACCTGCTACAAGCCGCGGCCGTCGATCGGCAAGCTCGACAAGCCGCTCAAGATTCCGGAATCGGTCAACTACGACCTGTGGTGCGGCCCGGCGGCGATGGTCGACCTCTATCGCCCCAAGTTGCACTACGACTGGCACTGGGACTTCAACACCGGCAACGGCGACATGGGGAACCAGGGGATCCATCAGATGGATATCGCCCGCTGGTTCCTGGGTGAGAACGAGCTCTCGCCGCGGATCCGGAGCATCGGCGGTCGGCTCGGCTACGACGACGCCGGCAACACGCCGAACACGCAGGTCGTGATCCACGACTACGCGAAGGCACCGCTGATCTTCGAAACCCGCGGCCTGCCGAAGTCCAAGATGTCCTACAAGGACGGAATGGACTCGTATCGCGGTTCGGGCGTGGGCGTGATCGTGCAGTGCGAGAACGGGTATATCGTCTGCCCGTCCTACACGAACGTCACGGCGTACGATAAGGACGGCAAGGAGATCAAGGCCTGGAAGGGAGGCGGCGATCACTACGCCAACTTCATCGCCGGGGTCCGGTCACGGAACCATAAGGATCTCAACGCCGACATTCTGGAAGGTCACCTGTCGAGCGCCCTGTGCCACACCGGGGCGATTTCGCACCTGCTGGGTCAAAAGAAGACCGCCACGGAAGCGGCCGTCGGGACGGAAGCGAATCCGCAGTGGGCGGATTCCTACGACCGGATGGTCAAGCATCTGGAGGCGAACAACGTCGACGTTTCGCAGGCGGTGCTGACGCTTGGTCCGTGGATCGAGATGGATCCGAAGACGGAGACGTTCAAGGACAATGCCGCGGCGAATGAGCTGCTGACGCGGAAGTATCGTCATCCGTATGTTGTGCCGGAATGCCCGGCGTGATTGCGGTTGCGAGTAACTGAATTGAACGGCGTCGTCTCGGTCTCGCGGCGACGCCGTTTTTGTTTGCGGAGCGGGCGAGTGAAGGGAGACTCCTCCAAGCTTAGATAGTGGTCGGGCACTGCCCAAACCGGGGTCCAGGGGGCACCCCTGGTGGGGGATGCAAGGGGGCAACGCCCTCTTGCCCGCCGGAGGCCTGGCCGTCGAGAGACGTCTGAAGGAGCACGTATCCAAACGCGGACACCGTGCCGTATGCCCCCTCACCAACCCGCTGGCAGCGCAGAGCAAGCCTTCGGATGCATGGGAATCCTCAACGCGGGTGCCACAAAGCGGAAGCCCGTTGTGTCCCACGGTTCCGCGACGAAAATGCCTCCGGCGGCAAGGGGGTGAGACCCCCTTGACCCCAGGCTGCCGTGGCACATTGGGTTTGAGCGAGCATCGTCGTGCCGGCAGCGACGTCGTCCGAGCCAGCGGGACAAGACGTCTCCCCTCCGCCGGCTTCACCTCATTCCCTCTCCCCCCTCTCCCGAGGGAGTGCCACTCCGCCCGCCGCCTGATATCTTGAACGGAACGCCCGCCAGACTGTCGGCCGGCGTCGTCCTTCCGCGGGTATCTGAGTCAGCCTGATGTTTCGACCGGCGCTAGCTCTGTTTCTTCTCCTCGGACTCTGCCTCGCCGCGGCGCCCCGAGCCGTCCACGCCGCCGAACCCTACCGCGAATTCCTCGCGGCCCTGCGGGACGGGGGCCTCGACGAGCACTTCGAAGCGGCCTTCGAATACCTCGATCTCCTCGAAAAGGATCCCAAGGTCCCCACCGACGTCCGCGATGTCCTGGGCTACGAACGGGCCCTCGTGCTCGTGGCGCAGTCCCGCCGGGCAACGTCCGTCGAATTGCAGCGGCGGCTGCTTGCGGATGCCGAAGCGGCTCTCCAGGGCTTCGTCAAATCGCACGGAAGCCATCCCCTGGCGGGAGAGGCGAACTTCCAGCTCGCGCAGCTCATCCTCCAGAAGGCCTGGACCGAGATCTTCGCCGCGCTCGACCCCGCAAACGAACAGAGCCGCCTCGACCTCCAGACCCGCGCCCGCAAGTTTGCCGACCAGGCCAAGACTGCATTCGCCGCCGCCGAGAAGCGGCTGAAAACCGAGTACGACAAGTTCCCCAGCAACGACGCCGACCTTCCCGCTGACGAGCGCGCCAAGAAGGCCCAGGTCGAAGGACAATACCTCCGGTCGCAGTACGAGCAGGCGATGTGCCTGTATGCCACGGCCCAGAGCTACCGCGATCCGGACGTCGAGTCCCAGCCGCAGATCTTCCGGAACCGCGTCAACGACGCGGCCGACGCCTTTGAAAAGCTGTACGAGAAGTACCGCCAGCAGCTCTTCGGCCGCTACTGCCGCGTCATGCAGGCCAAGTGCCTCGAAGAACAGGACAAGGATCTCAGGCCGGCCCTGGGGATCTACGACGATGTCCTGGATCAGCTCGAGGACGGCAACCCGGACATCGACGCCCTCAAGGACAAGGCGCTCCGCTATCGGCTGGCCGCGATGAACCACCCGACGCTCAAGGAGTACGCGCTCATCGACGAGCGGGCCACGGCCTGGATGCAGAAGCATAAAGCCCGGCTGCGGACCGATTCCGGGCTCGGCATCGCCTACGAGCACGCCCTCGCGCTGCGGGAGCTGGCGAAGGAAGACGGGATCACCGCCACGCGGAAGTCGCAGCTCCTCGGACGGGCCCAGGAGCTGGCCAATATCCTGGCCCGCAGCAGCGCCGAGTTCCGCGGCAAGGGGATCCGATTGCAGCGGGAAGTGGCGGGGATGCGGAACCGGAAGTCGGGCCCCATCGCCAGCTTTACCGAGGCGATGACGGAGGCGGATGGCGTCATGGCCGACGTCGCGTCGCTCCAGCAGGAGTACACGCAGGCGGTCACCGACGGCGATCCCACCAGGATCGCCGAGAAGCGGAAGGCCCTCTTCGAGCGGGCCGCGCAGCTCGGCGGAGTCTACGACCAGGCGCTCCTGCTGGCGGACAACACGTCCGAGGCCCGGCAGGTCGCTTCGGCCCGCACGCGGCTGGCCTACACGTACTACCTGCAGGAGCGGTATCTGGAGGCGGCCACCGTCGCCGACTACCAGGTTCGCAAGTTCAGCCAGGGGACTGGAGTCGACGCCGCCAAGGAAGCGGCCTACATCGGCCTGGCCGCCCTCGACATCGTCTACCGCCGGGCCCCCAAGGACGACCGGGAGTTCGAGCGCGTCGCCCTCGGCAATGCGGCGGAGGCGATCCTGAGCCGGTGGCCCGACTCCGAGCGCGGGGGGGACGCCCGGATGATCCTGGGATCGGTCGCCTTCGACAACGGCGACTATCTGGCGGCGATCGACGACTGGTCGAAGATCAAGGAAGGGGCGAGCCAGTTCGGACCGGTGGCGATCAAGATCGGCTACGCCTACTGGCAGAACTACGCCCGCGAGGCGAACCTCGACGAGAAGGAGCGCCCCGCGCCGGACCAGCTCAGCAAGTGGAAGGGGGCGGCGATCCAGAACCTCGAGCGGGGAATCGATGTCCTCGGCCGCGGGGCGTCCGCCTCCCGCCCGCCGGACGAGTTGATCCTGGGGAAGTTGACGCTCGCCACGATCCGCAACCTCGACGGGCTCTACAGCTCGAAGGGGAAGACGGCGGGAGCCCGGGAGCTGCTGACCGAGCAGCCGTTTGCGGTCATCGAAGCGGTGGAAGTCCCGGAAGGCCAGAAGCGGCCCCGCGACCCGTCCAGCCCTAAGAGCCGCCAAATGGCGAGCTACGCCTACCAGCAGCTTCTCAAGGCCTACATTGGCCTGAAGGATCTCGACAAAGCGCAGGCGGCCCGGATGCGGCTGGAAGAGATTGCCGCCGGAGGGAGCGACGACGCCGAGGCGCTGACGCAGATCTTCGTCGACTTCGGCCGCGAACTGCAGAACCAGCTCAACCAGCTTCGCGCTCAGGGGGAGACGGTCCGCGTGGCCGAGCTCCGGGACGGATTCGAGTCGTTCCTGAACGACATCCGCCAGCGGACCGAAGGCCAGAACTGGAACACGCGGCTGTGGATCGCGGAGACGTTTTCGAGCCTCGGCGAGAGTGCCGAGAACGACCCGGGTATTGCCAAGGGGTATTACTCGAAGGCGGCGGAGGCGTACCGGCAGATGCTCGACGATCCGTCGAAGGCCCCCTCGCCCGACCATGTCGGAGCGTGTCGGCTGCAGCTTGGCCGCGTGCTCGCGAAGCAGGAGAATTTCAAGGGGGCCGAAGACGCCATCCTGGAGGTCCTCAAGGAGAAGCCGGGTTCGGTGAGCGGTCAGATGGCGGCCGCCGATCTCTATCGGAACTGGGGGGACGCCGGCGAAGTCGACGCGGCCCAGAAGTACGCGCTGGCGATCTCCGGACAGAAGACCCCCATCGAGGTCTGGGGGTACTACCGGATCGGCCGCGACGTTCAGCGGGAGATGCTCCAGGAGCCGGATGAGACGCGGCGGGAGTCGCTCGACCGGCTGCGGATGGACGCCCGCTGGCGGCAGGCGCAGTCGCTCCGCAAGCTGGCGCTCCTGCAGTCTTCCGACGACGACCGGATCCGCGTCCTGAATCAGGCGGCGCGGGCGGTGATGGCCCTCGGTAACGGCAAGATCGCGCGGTCGGAGTACGGCCGGTTCAACGAGCTGTTCCACGACGTTCAGACCGACCTGGGAGTGGTGGCGGTCGATCTCGACGAGGCGGACAAACTGGTTCTCGTCGATCCGGACAAGAAGCGTCCGGCCGCGGCCGGGCCGACGGTGCCGACCGACGCCTCGGGAGCGATTCCGCCCAGCAAGGCGAACGTGGCGGTGATCTCCGGGCTGGTGCTGGTGGGGCTGATGGCGGTGGGCGGAATCCTGTTTTATGCGAACCAGCAACAGAAGAAGCAGCTGGCCAAGCTGGCGCAGCTGGCCGCGGGGTCGGCGGCGAATGAGCCGCGGTCCTCACGACCGAACCGACCCGGCCCGCCGCCGTGAGTCGTTGTCCGAAGCCGGTCGATTTCGGATCAAATCCTGTTAGTATGGGGCGGTGACCCGTCCTGAGACATCTCTTCTCCCAGGTTGCGAAATGCTGACTCTTCGTCGTTCCTCGCGCGCCGCTCTCAGTCTGGCCGTGCTTCTGGCTCCGCTCTCGGCGTTCGCGATCGACACCGTCCACCGGAAGAGCCAGGACAAGTCGACCGGCGGGAGCATCACGACGATCAACGCGAATGAAGTCGTCGTGACGCAGAAGGTGGGTAACCGGGAGGAGAAGGTCCCGGCGAACGATATCAGGGGGGTCGAGTGGGACGGAGAGCCGGCGGACATGAAGAAGGCCCGCAGCTTCGAGGGGGGCTCGGAGTATCTCCGCGGAAAGGAGCTGTTCGAAGAGCTACTTAAGACCGACCTGAAGCCGAACATCAAGACGGACGTCGAGTTCTACATTGCCCGCCTCCTGCATCGATCCGCGCAAGGGGACCCGGCGCAGGCCAAGGAGGCGATCGACAAGCTCACCGCCTTTACGACGTTGCGCAAGACCTCGTATCGCTACTACGAGGCCCTGGGACTGCTCGGCGAACTGGCCCTCGCGTCCAAGGACTACGCGGCCGCCGACAAGGCGTTCGACGCGCTGTCGAAGGCGACCTGGCCGGAGACGAAACTGGCGGCTCAGATCGGCAGTGCCCGCGTGCTGCTGGCGAAGGAAGATTTCGCCGGCGCGAAGAAGATCTTCGACACCGTGGCCGGGACCGACGCGAAAACGCCCGCCGAGACGTCCCAGAAGCTGGAAGGGACGCTCGGGCAGGCCGAGTGCCTGATGAACGACAAGAAGTACGCCGAGGCGATCAAGTCGCTGGAGGCGGTGATCGATCAGGCGGCTCCGACGGACACGCGGCTCCAGGCCCAGGCGTATCTGCGGCAGGGGGACTGCCTGCGTCTCATGGGAGAGAAGCCGAAGGAAGCGGCCCTGGCCTACCTGCACGTGGACGTGCTGCCGAACTTTGCGGCGCACAAGGATCTCCATGCGGAGGCGCTCTACAACCTGTTCGGGCTCTGGGGTTCGCTGGGGCAGGCGGACCGGGCCGAGCGGGCGGAATCGCGGCTTCGCGATGAGTATCCGAACAGCGAGTGGACGAAGAAGCTCGGCGGCTCGTAGGCCTTTTTTGAGGCAGCTTCGGGAGGGGGAAGCACCGCTGCGGCTCGGCAGGAGCCTCGCCCTCCCATGGGAGGCGGCTCACGCCTCTGGAAACTGAGCGGCATTCGCCAGTACAGACCGGACATCGGCAACACGGGCTGTGAGACTGTTTTCGCGAAGAACCGTCTCTCGCGCCGCTTCGAGTGGAACGCTCGTCTGCCACAGCTCCCGGACGTAGCCGCACAGGGCGTCGAGGTCTTGCGAAAAGCAGCGACCCGCGCCGGTCCGGTTTAGAAAATCCTCGGCTACGACGAGCGATGCGATCGGGACGCGGGAGATCGCCGACTGCAGGAAGACGTTCGGGAAGCCCTCCAGCGACGACGTGCTGACCAGGGCCGCCGCCTTCGCGAAAAGCCCCGGCATCCTGGGAAACGGGACCTGTGGGACGATCCGCAGGTTCGGCGGGGCGTCGCGGCGGATCTGGGCCTCAAGCACCGGCTCTCGCGGGTTGAGAACCATCAGAAAGTCGACCTTGGGGCACCGCCGCGCCACTTCGACCATCAGTTGCGGACGCTTGTGAACCCCTTCGGCCCGGCCGACCCAGAGGACGTACCGGGCCAGCCCGCACGTTTCGGTATCGGGAAGCGGGTTTTCCAGACCGCGATCCCAAGTCTCGTGATCGATGGGGTTCGGAATGACGGTCGACTCCCGTCCGAACCGCTCCCGCAGCGTCGCCTGCTGCCACGGCGTCTGGGCGACGATGACGTCGGCCTTCTCGAGGATCCAGGCGCACAGCGGTGCGGGGTCGCCGTAGGGAGAGACGTACGTCGAGTCCGGGGTGAACCGCTCGTCGAGGTCGCTGTCGGATCCCAGGAACAGCACCGCCCGTTTGCCGCGGGCGTGGGCCGAGGCGATCACCGAGGCCGAGGTCATGTTGACGACCCCGAAGGTGGCGTAGACATCGGCGGGCGTCGAGGCGATCGGCTCCATCGGGGCGCGGTAGTCGATCGTCCGCCGGAGTAGACGCCGCTTGAGGAAGTCGAAACCGACCAGCGGAAGCTGCCACAGGAGAGACGGGGCAAAGCCCTTGAGGCGAATCCAGGGGAACCGGGGCGAGCGCGAGGCCATCGTCGCCACCGACTCGCGGATCCGGAAGAGCGGATCGACGACCGGGACCAGCCGGACCCCGTCCACCGTCAGCGATTTCGGCCGTTCGTGATGCCGGACGACGAACGAGACCTCGGTCTCCGGCTGTGCCGCCAGGGCTCGGGCCAGCATCCAGGCCCGCGTTTCGACGCCGCCGATCGCCCCTCCGGACTCGGGGGCGATCACGGGGTAGGCGTTGAAGGCCGTGAAGCAGATCTTCAACACCAGAGAATTCCGGCCGCGGGAGGAGAAGAGGGGGAAGATGGCACTTTAGCGAATCCGCATCCGGTTGCGGCGCCCGGCGGGTGTGCGTTGGCCGATTGGTAGTCGCCAAATACCGATCTAACCGGGGTCCAGGGGCTCGCCCCTGGTGGGGGATGCAAGGGGGCAACGCCCTCTTGCCCGCCGGAGGCCGTCTCGCCGGAAACCATCGAAAGGTGCACGTATCCAAGCGCGGACAACGTGTCGTATGGCCCCCTCACCCACCCGCTGCGAGTGCGGAGTCCTCAACGCCGGTCCCACAAAGGCGACATCCGTTGCTTTCCACGGTTCCTCACAGAAATGCCTCCGGGGTCAAGGGGGCGTGGCCCCCTTGACCCCAGGCTGCCGTGGCACGTTGGGGTTGAGCTACCGGAGCTGCGCCGGCAAGGACGCGGTTCGAGCCAGCGGGAGAAGCGATCTCCTCCCCGTTGACCGACCACCCTCCAGCGAATGCACCCGGACAGCGGCAAACTTGAGAATTGGGTTTCGCTCCTTCGGGGCGGTCCGTTATTCTCGCATTTTGCCACGGAGGGCGGTCGATCCGACCCATATGAATTCTCGAATGTACGACCACCTCACCCTCATCAGCGGACGCGCCCACCCGAAGCTCTCGGCGGAGATCGCGGAATACCTCGGCGTGACGCTGGCGACGGTCGATATCTCCGATTTCCCGGACAGCGAAACGCACGTCAAGCTGAACCAGAACGTCCGCGGTCGGGACGTCTTCCTGATCCAGCCGACGGGGCCCTCCGCCAATCAGAACCTGATGGAGCTTCTGATCCTGGTGGACACCTGCATGCGGGCCAGCGCCGAGCGGATCACCGCCGTGATCCCGTACTTCGGCTACGCCCGGCAGGACCGCAAGGACAAGGGGCGGGTCCCGATCACCGCCAAGCTGGTCGCCAACCTGCTCGACACGGCCGGCGTCGACCGCGTCCTGACCGTCGACCTGCACGCCGCCCAGATCCAGGGCTTTTTCGACCTGCCGGTGGACCACCTCTACGCCGCGCCGATCCTCGACAACTACTTCAAGTCGAAGCAGATTCCCGTCGACGAGATGGTCATCATGAGCCCCGACGAGGGGAGCATCAAACGGGCCATGCAGCACGTCGAGAACCTCGGCGGCTCGCTGGCGATCGTCGACAAGCGGCGGTCGAGCGCCACGGACGTCCGCCCGGCAAACGTCATCGGGGGGCCGATCGAAGGGAAGTGCGCGCTGATCTTCGACGACATGATTTCGACCGCCGGCTCGATCGTCGGCGCGGCAACCGTCGCGCGGCGGCTGGGGGCCAAGAAGGTTTTCGTGGGAGCGACCCACGGCGTCTTCGCGGGGCCGGCCGTCGCCCGCCTCAACGAGGCGCCGATCGACGAGATCGTCGTCACCGACTCGCTCCCCTGCCCTGTCGAAGGGAAGATCGACCGCCTCAAGCGGGTCTCGATCGCCCCGATGGTGGGTGAAGCGATCCGCCGCATTCACCGGAACGAGTCGGTCAGCTTCCTGTTCGGCGACGCCTCGCGGCTCGATTGAGCGCCGCGGGGAAGCGGTCGGGGCGTCGGTTACGGCTGGAGCGTGGTGCCGCTCGGGCCGTCAGCGTGGCCCGGCGATTTGCCGGCTGACCGCCTCGAAGACTTCGGCGGCGATGACTTCGGGGGGCCGCACCTGCGCGTCGCGAGTGACCTCCACGACCCGCCACTCCGGCCCGGTCGAGAGTTCGAGGTAGGCGGCCCGGACCGACTCCTGGTAGTCGGTGTCCGCCTCCTGCAGGTCGGCGGCCGAATCGGTGTAGTCCCGCTTCTTCTTAAGAGCGATCAGGCCCGCCGCGTCGCGGGCCGGGATGTCGAACAGCACGACGAGGTCCGGACGGGGCAGTCCGTAGAGCTCATACTCGAGGTGCTCGATCCAGTTCCGCAGCCGGAGGCGGTCTGCCCCGCGGCGCTTGCCCGCCTGGTGGGCAATGTTCGACGGGATGTAGCGGTCGAGGACGACGACTTCGTGGGCCGCCAGGGCGTCCAGGAGCGTTCCCCTCGATTCATATCGGTCGCCGGCGTAGAGCGTGGCGGCCAGGAACGGGTCGACCTCGTCGAGCCGGCCGAAGCGGCCGTTCAGGAAGTCGCCGATCCGGGCTCCGAAGAAGGTCTCCGAATACCGCGGAAAGCCCAGGAGGGCCGCGCGGCGGCCGCTTTCCACGAGGCGGCGGTGCAGGAGCGCGGCCTGCGTCCCCTTGCCGGAACCGTCGATCCCTTCAATGGCGACCAGCAAACCCACGCCTGATGCCTTTCAGATCCGCGGACCGTCCCCCGGGGACGTCGCGCGATCCAAGGTGAGAACTGCAAAGTGAAAATGCGAACCAAAGAGGGGCATCGCGGCCCGCCTCTTCCGCCGACTTACCGTGGGCTGCGGGCCTTGTCGGAAATGTCCTTCCGGCACCACGCCCCCTGCCAGCGGATGCATTTGACCGCTTCGTAGGCCTTCCGCTTGGCGTCGTCGAGGTCGTTCCCGATCGCCGTAACGCCAAGGACCCGGCCGCCGTCGGTAACGACCTGGTCCCCCTTGGCGGTCGTTCCGGCGTGGAACACCTTGACGTCCGGGAGCTGGGCCGCGGCGTCGAGGCCGCGGATCGCGTGTCCCTTGTCGTACTTGCCGGGATAGCCTTCAGCCGCCATGACGACGCACAGCGCCGGGCGGGGATCCCACTGCAGCGGCGGGAGGTCCTGCAGCCGGCCGTCGGCCGCGGCGGAGAGGAGCGTGAAGAGGTCGGTCTTGAGCCGCATCAGGACCGGCTGTGTTTCCGGATCGCCGAGGCGGACGTTGAATTCGAGGACCTTCGGTCCCTGCGGCGTCAGCATGATGCCCGCGTAGAGGATGCCGCGGAAATCGATGCCCATCCGCTTCAGCGTGTGGACGGTCGGAATGAGGATCTTGGTTTCGACCTCTTCCATGAGCTCCGGCGTCGCGAACGGGGCGGGAGTGTAGGCTCCCATGCCGCCGGTGTTCGGGCCCTGGTCGTTGTCCCAGGCCGCCTTGTGGTCCTGGGCGGGGGCCAGGGGGATGATCGTGCGGCCGTCGACGACTGCCAGGACGCTCACTTCCTGGCCCTGGAGGCGGTCTTCGATGACGACCCGGTCGCCGGCTGCGCCGAACTCGCGGGTGACCATGATCCGCTTGATGGCGTCGAGGGCTTCGACCTTGTTCGAGCAGACGATGACGCCCTTGCCCTGGGCCAGGCCGTCGGCTTTGACGACATGGGAGGAGTCTTCGCGTTCCTGGAGGAAGCGGATGGCGTCGTCGGCGGAGGTGAAGGTCCGGCCTTCGGCCGTGGGGATGTTTCCCTTCCGCATGACCTCTTTGAAGAAGACTTTGCTCCCTTCGAGCTGGGCGGCGGCTTTCGTCGGTCCGAAGATCCGGAGTTTTGCGGTGAGGAAGGCGTCGACGAGGCCATCGACGAGCGGCGCTTCGGGGCCGACGACGGTGAGGTCAATTTTTTCTTTACGGGCGAAGGAGACGAGGCGGGCGATGTCGGTCGCGCCGATGTCGACGTTCTGGACGTCGAGGCCCGTTCCGGCGTTGCCGGGGGCGCAGTAGACGTTCGTCACGCGAGGGGATTGCGAGAGTTTCCAGCACAGCGCGTGCTCTCGTCCGCCCTGACCAATTACGAGGACCTTCATACAGCCTGAGACTCCGGGAATGCGGCCCTGGAGTATAGCCTGGGTGGGAGCGTCACGACAGCGGCCGGAGTTGCGAAGCTCAACCTACCGGGTCCAGGGGGTCACCCCTGGTGGGGGATGCAAGGGGGCAACGCCCTCTTGCCCGCCGGAGGCCTGGCCGTCGGAAACCGTCAGAAGGAGCACGTATCCAAGCGCGGACAACGTGTCGTATGCCCCCTCACCAACACGCGGAGATTGCAAAGCCAGCGGTGTGGTACAGATGAGTCCTCATTGCTGGTACCACAAAGCGGACGGCCGTTGTTTACCACGGTTCCGCACAGAAATGCCTCCGGCGGCAAGGGGGCGTGGCCCCCTTGACCCCAGGCTGCCGTGGCACGTTGGGTTTGAGCGACCGGAGTCGTGCCGGCTAGGACTCTATTTGGCGGGGAGCGGCTTGGGATCGAACGGATAGACGTGGACGAACGGCTTGCCCCCTTCATCCAGCTTGAGAGAGAGACTCAACCGCGCCTGGTGGACCACTGTATTGACCACGAGCGCGTACGCCAGTTTCTTCGCCGGATGGCTCACCATCACCATCGCCGGATCAATCGACTTCGCGAGACACCGCGGGTAGTCGATCAGGATCGGAGTCGCCGTCCGCTCCGAACACGCCTCCAGCACGGTCTTCAGCGGGACCTGTTCAAAATCGACCTGCCCGTTCTGAAAGTACGTCGGAGCAACCAGATGCCGCGGCTTGTCCGGATCGAGCGGCCAACCGACGGGCCACGGCTCGGGGATCATCGAAAGAGGCTGAATCACCAGTTCGATCGTCCCGGAGGGAGTCCGCTCCGGCCGGAACCCGAGCCGCTGATCGGCCAGCAGAGCCGCAAGCGCCGTCCCTTTCGCCAGCCCCAGCGGATTGACGCGGAGCGGCGCCTCGCCCGCCACGGCTTCGGTAGCCGTCGTATGAATCCGGAGGGGATAAGGGATCTTCCAGTCGGCCGCGGCCAGCGCCTCCTTCAGCGTCATTCCGACGAACGCGGTCGTCGTCGGCCGGGAGAGCGTTTCAAAGATCTCGTCGAACTGGGTCTTGTCGAGCCCCCAGAGCGGCTTACCGTCGGGCGTTCCCTGGGCCCCGTAGACCCGCAGTTCGTCCAGCCACTCCTTGACCTTCTCCCGGTCCGCGGTCGTGAACTTGCGGCTGTCGAACAGGACCGTCCCCCGCGGATCGAGGCGGCCAACCACCCGGACCGTGCGGAGCGTTCCCCGGACCGATTCCGTCGTCGCGGGACGCTCGTCGCGGTTCCCCTGCCGGAGCTGTGCGGAGATCCCCAGGGTCTGGAAGAACCGGCCCCATTCCTGGACCTCGGCTCCCGCACCGACCGAGGGGATAATGACGTCGACTTCGACGATCGTCTTGAGCTGCCCCACCTCCCCCTCGCCGCCAGGAACGGCTCCAGCGGGCGGCGGAGACGAGGCGCGGGGCTGTGCGACGACGGCCGCGGCGGAGAGGGCCAGCGCCAGCACGACGACAAACGAAGTTCGAGTGGTCATGGGCATCTCGCGGGAAGGGTGGCCGAGGGAACGTCCGGGCAGAGGAGCACCGGTCCGTGCCGGCGGTAGTCCACCTGTATTGCACCCCTGATCGCGACGACGAGTCAAGATGAGTACAGAATCTCCATCTCCGGAAGCAGGACGCAGCTCAGGACGCCGTCCGCCTCCCCCCCCGAGGTGTCGATGAGGATCCGCTTTCGCGTCATCAGCACGCTGGGGACGCGGACGTGGCCGGAGACGACTGTCTGGTGGCAGTCGGCAGGGACCGTGGCAGGCTGCCCTTCGGGCCCGATCGTCAGGTTCTTGGAGCAGAGCCACTGGGGGCGGCTCAGGGTGAAATCCCGCGCCTGGAGGATCGACCGCTGCACGGAGAACGGGGAGTGCGGCTCTAGGCCCGCGTGCACGAAGAAGTACTCCGGATGGTCGACGCACCACGGGAGGTCCGACAGGTAGCGCCCGTGCTCCTCCGGAAGGGTGGCCGCCAGCCGCGAGAGATCGCCGAAGGGGACGCCGTACGATTCGAACGTCGGCCGGGCGCCGTAGTGGTCGAGCCAGCGGTGCGGCCAGGTGGAATCCGGAGTGGTCGGGACGCGCCGCACGGCGGCCGACATCGCCAGCTCATGGTTGCCGGCGATCGCGGTCGTCAGCGGGTGCTCCGCCTTGAGCTGCAGGACCAGATCGATCGCCCCCTTGGGGTCGGGCCCGCGGTCGACTAGGTCGCCGATGAAGACGATCCAGCGGCGGTCATAATCCTTGAGCCGCTTGATCTGGTCCAGGAGCCCCTGCAGCCGCCGCGTGTGTCCGTGGACGTCGCCGATGACGGCGATCGGTCCCGTGATCGAAGTCGTGAAATCCATGCGTCCTGCGGAGAGAAAGGCGGCGGGCGGAAAACGAAAGACCGGCTGCTCCCTGCAGCGCGGCCGACCGAGCGGGTCGCGGAAATCTTAGAAGCTGACCCCGTGAAACGAAACAGGGGAGGGCGCCGCGGCATCGCGACGCCCTCCCCTGCCGCTGTTTCCATCTCGCTCAGACGAGTTCGCTGAGCGGGCCCGCGCCGCAGAAGTCCGGGTTGCCGAACTTGTCGATGCGGTGGCCGAACGCGTGGGCGAACGACATAAGGAGGCGGTTGTGCGGGACCTTGTCGAACTTGAGCGACCGCCCCATCTTGAAATCGAGCCCGCCGCCGACCATGACGAACGGGATGTTGTCGAGCGTGTGCGAGTTCCCCTGGCCGAGCTCGTTCGTCCAGACGAGCGTCGTGTTGTCGAGGAGGCTTCCCACTCCACCCGGCTCCGGCGTTTCGGCCAGCCGCTGGCAGAGGTAGGCGAGCTGCTCGCAGTACCACTTGTTGATCTTGGTGAGCTTCTCCTGGACCGGCTCGTTGCTGTCCGGCTCATGGGAGAGCTCGTGGTGCCCTTCGTCGACGCCGATCCACTTCATCCGGGCGCCGCCGACGGAGTTCGTGATCTGGAACGTCGCCACACGGGCGAAGTCCGCGACGAAGCTGTTGACCATCAGGTCAATCTGCATCTTCGTCAGCTTGGGCATGTTCTCGTTCTGCTCTTCGACGCCTTTTTCGAGCTGCGGAACGGCATGGCCGACGAGGTTTGGCGTCGCCTGCATCTCCTGCTCGAACTGGCGGACGAAGGTGGTCTGCTCTTCGAGGAGGTGGCGGTCTTCGGCGCTCAGCTTCGGACGGAGCTTGGCGATGTCCGTCTGGAGGTTGTCGAGGACGCTCTTGAGGCTCTCCTGGTCCTTCATGCGGCCGTAGAGCTTGTTGAACATCTGGTACGGGTCGTCGATCGGCGAGACCGGCTTGTTGGCCCCGGCGTAGCTCATACGAGTCCAGGTGTCGGCCCGCTCGGGGACCATGACGCCGAACTCCAGCGAGCCGAACCGCGTGCGGGTGGCGGCGCTTTGCTGGAGGTAGTTCTTGATCTCCTGGTCGATCGAGATCCCGCTCGCCCAGCCGGCCGGCGTGTCCGATCCCCCCTGGATGTTCCCCGGGAAGAGCTCGGTTCCGGTCAGCAGGCAGCCCATGCCGCGCATGTGGTTGTCGCCGTCGCCGCGAACCTTGTCGCACACGCCGTGGAGGATGAGGGTCTTGCTCTTGAACGGCTCGAGCGGCGAGAGGCTTTCCTTCAGCGTGAAGTTCTCGCCCGCCTCGTCAGGCCAGAACGTCTTGGGGACGATCCCGTTGGGGCTGAACATGACGACGAGCCGCTGCTTCCGCTGAGCCTGGTTCGCGAACCCGAGGCTCGGCAGGTTTAGGAGGAACGGCAGGCTGGCGGCGCTGAGGCCAAGGTCGCGGAGGAATTCGCGGCGGGTGTGACGCATGCGGGCTCGTGTCGTCTGGGCCGGAATGGCGGGAGGGCTGGGAGTCGTCAGGCGGGACATTCGTCCCGGAGGGGTGACAGAGAAGCGACTGGCATCGCGTTTCGATCAGCCTCCGGGTGTCGCAGAATTATATGCAGGATGCTTGATGGATGACATCAGTCCGATGTCGACCAAAAGCTTCCGAATGTTGAAATTGTTCTTCTGGAAATCCGATTTCAACTGATTCCGGACCTCCGGTCCATAAGCCCGGACCGACTGCTTCACGCAATATTGAAACAGCTGGTCGACGAAGGCGGTGTGGACTTCGTCGCTGTCCGCCAGGAACTTCGCCAGTCCCGATGCTCCTTCGATGGGGACGAGGTCTCCCTTGCGGTCGCGGTAGGTCCCCTTGGCATCGATCGGCTTTCCCTGCTCCGCGTCGCGATACCGACCGACGGCGTCGAAGTGTTCGAACGAGAAACCGAGCGGGTTGATCATGGTGTGACAGCTCTGACACGCCTCGGGGCTGGTCTGGAGCGCCACCCGCTCCCGCGTGGTCAGCCCGGCGTGCAGATCTGGCGCGAGCGGTGCGACCGCCACGGGGGGCGTCCGCAGGGCCCGGCCGAGGACGCTCCGCGAGACGAAGACGCCGCGGTGGATCGGCGAGCTGGTCGCGGTGTAGGCGAAACCGGCCATCAGGTAGGGATGGGTCAGGATCCCGCCGTTGTCCTTCTCCGTCAGGACGACGGGGGCGTACTCGGCCCCTTCAGGGACCTGTGCGCCGTAGAACTTCGCCAGCCGGTCGTTCAGGTAGACCTGCTTCGTGAGGAACAACTGCCGCAGGTCGGTCGCGTCGCTGCGGAGGAACTCGTCGAGCGTCAGCTCCAGCGAATTCCGGAGGTCCGCCGCGACCTGGGCGTCGAACCCCGGATACTTCTCCTTGTCCTTCGTCAGGTCCGGGTGCTGCTCGACCTTGAGCCAGCGCATGAAGAACTCGTGC
The DNA here is from genome assembly GCF_001610835.1 of Planctomyces sp. SH-PL14. Lineage (NCBI taxonomy): Bacteria > Pseudomonadati > Planctomycetota > Planctomycetia > Planctomycetales > Planctomycetaceae > Planctomyces > Planctomyces sp. SH-PL14. Next base: position 8,331,958 of record NZ_CP011270.1, read on the forward strand.
AGCTTGGCATTGGCCCGCGGATCGCGAGCCATCCGCTCCGCCTGCTGCCGCATCTGCTCGGGCTTCACGAAGTTTCCCTTGGCGACCGCTTCCCGCAGGTCGCGGTCGGGCATCGAGTCCCACATCGTGAACGAGAGCCGAGAGGCGATATCCCAGGGGTCGTTCTGCTGCTCGACTTCGCGGAACAGGAACCGGGGGGACTTCATCGCCAGCAGGACGACGCGGCGGACACCAAGCTCCGGGTCCCCCGCCTCGCCGTAGACCTGATCGATATAGAGCTGCCGCTCTTCGTCCGTCAGCGGACGGCGGAAGGCCCGCTCGGTGAATTTGGCGCAGAACTCCCGGAGCTTGGCATCGCGATCAGCGGCGTCCTTCTTGGTGGCGGAGAACTCGCCGATGTGATCGACGACATAATTCGCGGTGTCGATCGCCGCTTCGGTCGTGGCCTGGTCCCACTCGCGGGAGACCGAGGCGGCCCGCTCGTAACCCACGCTCCGGTCGTCGGGCGGGAAGGGCGTGCTGAGGATGAACGTCTCGGGGGCGTTCCCCGGCGCGAGGAACCGCGCGGCGATCGGCTCGACTTCCATTCCCGGCCGTTTCCACAGGAGCTTGATCGAAGCGGGCTTCGACTCCGGCTTTTCCTTCTGCTTGTCGGCGTCGTTGACTCCCTGCTTCGCCTTGGAGAACTCGAGACGGATCGGGTAGGTCCGGCCGCCGAGGAGGTACATCGTTTCCCGGTATTCCACGTCGTTGCCCGACTTGACCCAGGCGTCGATGATTGGCGTCCGGGTGTCGTTGATCCAGAGCCGCGCGGCGTGCTCGGTGTGGACGATCAGTTCATACGCGCCCGTTTCCGGCGGCGTGATCGTCCCGCCCCACTTGATCGAGAACTCGTAGTCTTCGATCTTCCCCTCTTCGGGGCTCTTGGTGCCGAAGTCGAAGTTGATCTGCGGGTCGACCCGCTCGATGACGCGGTTTTCCTTATTGAACCGCCGGTTCTTGAAGTACTCGCCGCTCAGCCCCTGCTTGTCTTCTCGCTTCGGGTTCCAGCGGAAGCTCTGGATCAGGTCGGCGACGACGTTGCGGTGCTGACGGACGGTGAGCCGCGACAGGTCGACGCGGGCCGGGCGGTTCCGGGCCTGGGCGATCGGCGAATAGAAGGTGTCGTAGACGAAGCGGGAGACGACGACCGCCTCCTCGCCGTTGATCGCCTCCGGTTCCCCTTCGGGCATCGTCTTGTCGATGTATTCCGTCAGTTCGGGGAGCGAACGGTCGCCGATGAGCGGATGGGCGTACTCGGTCTGGACCCCTTCCCCCTTGTCGCCGTGGCAGGAGGCGCAGTGCTGCTTGAACAGCGCGGCACCGTCAGGCGCGCTCCAGAGCAACGATGGGAGCCCGAACAGACAGAGAACGCCCCAGGCAAACGATGAGGAGAGCCGACCTGAACGAGCGCAGGGTGAGGTCATGGCGAATTGGAAGGCGGGAGTGGAACGCGGGCTGGGGCACGATCCGGGGACGGAAACGCGTCGAATCCGGACCGAGGAAGGAGGCGACCGGAGGCCGGTCGGACCAATGCCTGATTGTATCGGTCGCCGCTGATCGGAAACAGCAAATTCGGGCGAGTTTCCGTCGTTTCGCCGGTCGGGAAAGAGCGCGCGGTGCGCTCGTCCGTGTCGCACCGCGCTGATCGGGGGACCGCCGGACGCTATCGTGCGATCATCGTCGTCTTCTCGCCCCCTCTCCTGACGCTCGATTGCCGTGAACGACCGCCGCTTCTTCGTCGTCGTGGGGTTTGCCGCCGTTCTGATCATTGCGCTGCTGCTCGTCCGGGATTGGCGGGACCGAGCGGTTTTCGACAATCTTCCGAAGACGACGAGCCTCTCCGGAGCCTTTACTGCCCGGGAGGGAGTCGCCGAGGCGCGACGGATCGCGGCCCTGTGGGATCCCGCGGCGTTCCTCCAGTGCGTGCGGATCGCCTACCGCGGGGATCCGCACGGCGACGACCCCGCCATCACGTTTGAGGGGGCGCCGATTCCTCCCAGCGGCTGGATGTACCGCTTTTTCTCGCGGCCGCGCGGGCAGTTCCTCGTCCTGACGCTCACTCCGGACGGTCTTTGCGACGCGGAATCCGAGAGCGCGGTCAACTACCTCAACTCCCAGCCGCTGGCGGACAGCTTCCTCGACAGCTCGCGGGCCTTCGAGATCGCCGAGGAGTCCTTCGGTCGAGCGTTCAGGAAGGAGGGGCCGGTCGTGCGAATGTACGCGCAGGCGACGACGTGGCCCTCGAATGTCGGCGGGCCGCCGGATCCGACGCCGCATCGGTCCACCTGGCAGATTCACTATATCGCTCCGCGGCGGCTCGAGAGGCGGGTGGATCTCTACCTGATGCTCGACGCGGTGGACGGACGCGTCCTGACGGTCCAGGAGGACGAGGCCGGTCAGGTTCGCACGATTCACAACGGCTTTGCGGAACGGGAAGTTCCTAGGAGTTCCTCCGAGGCGAACGGGCATCGCGAGCGTCGTTGATTGACGCGACGCAAGTCTGCGCCTCACACTTCCCGCGATCGCCTGGGGCGATCACGGCGCTGGTCACATCCTTCAAGGGGCTGCGTTGGGGGCCATATGAATCCGCGAGCGGAAGTCAACATCCTGCGCGCCGGTGAGTTCTACATCTACTGTCTCTGGATTCAGGGACAGATGACGGACCTGATCTCGTTCAAGGTTTACCCTGACCTCGTCGAGCCGTACCTGGACCGGCCGGACCGCGTCCCGCCGGCGCTTGTGAGTCACCGCGCCCGATACGCGCAGCTCGATTTCACGACGGTGCGGAAGGAGTTTGTCGCCCTGTTCGAAAAGGACCTGGTCGGGCGCGACCTGGGTGACCTGGAGGCGATCGGCTACCTGCGGAACGTCATCAGCCACTCCCAGGTCTCGCTGGCCCGCGAATACTTCCTCTACCGTCCGGTCGCGGGGGACGAGCATGAGACACGGGTGATGCGCGACCTCGGCCTGGGACGGATCGGCGATCCGCTCGATCCGCAGACGCTCATGCTGCGGTTCTTCGACGACGAGAGTTATCTCTCGACGTTCAGCCGGATCAACCGGCTCGACAAGGTCTGCTTTCAGAAGATTGCGGCCAAGCTGGGTGTGCCGCATGTGCGGATTCGCTGAGCGCACGCGCCAAACTGGGCAACCACCGAGCTTTCCACCGGGGTCCAGGGGGAACCCCTGGTGGGGGATGCAAGGGGGCAACGCCCTCTTGCCCGCCGGAGGCCCTCTCGTCGAGGGATGTCTGAAGCGCGCCATGTCCAAGCGCGGACACCGTGTCGTATGCCCCTCACCTGATCCGCGGGGATTGCAAAGCCAGCTGTGTGGTTTGGGTGAGTCGTCACCGCTGGTTCCACAAAGGGGACATCCGTTGTGCCCCACGGTTCCGCGACGAAAATGCCTTCGGCGGCAAGGGGGTGAGACCCCCTTGACCCCAGGCTGCCGTCGCACGATGGGTTTGAGGGGGCACAGTCGTGCCGGCAAGGACATCGCCCAGGCCGGCGGGACAACGGCAGGCTGGAAGGTTTGCAGTGGCGCGCTTACCCTGCCGGTGCGCCGCATCGAAAATCGTTGATCTGTTCAAGGTGTTTGCATGGCGTTTCGCGGCCTGATCCTCCTGGCCCTCGTGATTACGTGCTCGTCCCTCCGCTGGGGCGGCTTCGCATCGGCCCTCCTTGCGCAGAACCCGGCCAGCCCGCCTCCTGCGGAGAAGAAGAGCGGCCGCGACGTCTACAAGGATGACCTCGCCGGCAACGACGAGGTTGAAAAGGTCATCCGGGAGTTCGCCGGCAAGGGAGCGGTCGGCGACGACAGCCAGCCGACCGCCGCTCCAGAGGCGCTGAAGCAGTTCCAGATGGCCGACGGCCTGAAGATGGAACTCGTCGCGGCCGAGCCCGACGTCATGCAGCCGCTCTATATGTCGTTCGACCCGCGGGGGCGGATGTGGGTCGTGCAGTACCTGCAGTATCCATTTCCCGCCGGCCTCAAGGTGGTCAAGTACGACCAGTATCTGCGGGCGGTCTTCGACAAGGTCCCCCCCGCTCCGCCGCATCACTTTCCCGGCAAGGACAAGGTGACGGTCTTTGAAGACACCGATGGCGACGGCCAGTACGACAAGCACAAGGACGTGGTCACCGGGCTCAACATCGTCTCCTCCGCTCTTGCCGGCCAGGGGGGCTTCTGGGTTCTCAACCCGCCTTACCTCCTCTTCTATCCCGATGCCGACGGCGACGACGTTCCGGACGGCGATCCGCAAGTGCACCTCTCCGGCTTCGGACTTGAGGACACGCATTCGGTGGCGAACAGCATGTGCTGGGGGCCGGACGGGTGGCTGTACGGCGCCAACGGCAGCACGACGACCGCCACGATCAACTCGGCCGTCACCAAGGGGGTGCGGTTCCTGGGCCAGTGCATCTGGCGGTATCACCCGACGAGCCAGGTCTTCGAAATCTTCGCCGAAGGGGGCGGGAACACGTTCAGCCTGGAGATGGACTCCAAGGGGCGGGTCTTCTCCGGAACGAACGGCGGCAGCACGCGGGGGATGTTCTATCCGCAGGGGAGCTACGGCGTGAAAGGCTGGGCCAAACACGGCCCGCTCACCAATCCGTTCGCCTTCGGCTACTTCGAGCACATGAAGCACGAAGGGGACGGCGACCGCTTCCCACAGACGTTCTCGATCTACGAGGCGGACAACCTGCCCGAGAAGTACCGCGGCCACATCGTTTCGGCCAATGCGCTGCACAACCGGGTCTGGGCCAGCGAGCGGATTCCGGACACGTCGACGTACCGCACGAAGGACTTCCCGCCGATCGTCACGACGCCGGACCGCTGGTTCCGGCCAGTCGATATCAAGCTCGGTCCGGACGGCGCGGTCTACCTCGCGGACTGGTACGACACCCGCCTTTCGCACGTCGACCCGCGGGACAACTGGCACAAGGGGAGCGGTCGCATCTATCGCATCCAGGGGACGGAGAAAGCGTCCAGGGGCGAAAAGCCGTTCACCGCGGTCAACATGGAGACGCTTACGGACGCGGAGCTGATCGCCCTGTTCGACAATCCGAACCGCTGGGTTCGGATGACGTCGGTCCGCGTTCTCGGATGGCGGCTCGCGGCGAAGAAGAGCGAGACCGAAGAGGCGACGGTCGCGAAGCTGATGTCGCTCGTCGACGGCAAGGACGGCCCGGCTCTCGAGGCCCTGTGGGCGCTGAATCTGGCGGGCCGCTTTGACCTCGCTCTTGCCGGGAAGCTCCTGAGCCATCCGGATGAACACGTCCGCCGGTGGACGGTCCGGCTGCTGGGAGATGCCCGGAAGCTCGATGACGCGCTCGCGAGGCAGCTCGTCAGCCTCGCCAAGACGGAGCCGTACGTGCAGGTCCGCGGTCAGCTCGCCTCCTCGGCGAAGCGTTTCGAGACGGCTTACGCCCTGCCGATCGTGCGGGAATTGCTCCAGCGCGATGAAGACCGGACCGACCTGCACCAGCCGCTCCTGCTGTGGTGGGCGGTCGAAGGGCACTGCGGGCATCCGGATCAGATGCTGGCGTTTTTCCAGGATCCGGAGGTCTGGAAGATTCCGCTCGTCGAAGAAGTCGTCCTCGAGCGGCTGATGCAGCGATACGCCCTGGCGGACGTCAGCGAGACGCCGGGCGGGGAGCTTGCTCCGGATGCCGGCTCGGGACTCGCCAACTGTGCACGGCTGCTCGCCCTGGCTCCGACGCCGGCGCGCCGGAAGAAGCTGATCGCCGGTTTTCTGGAGGCCTACCAGGGTCGGAAGATCGACGGACTCCCGAGTGAGCTGGTGAAGGCGATCGAGGAATACCAGTCGTCACAGGGGAAGAGCGACCTGGCGCTCGGGCTGCGGCTTGGGAAGGTGGAAGCCATCGACGAGGCGCTCAAGCTGGTGGCGAACGAGAAGGCCGACCGGCCGACGCGGCTGGCGGTCATCGACGTCATCGGCCAGACGAAGCCGGCCAAGGCGGTCGGTCCGCTGATCGCGCTCCTCGGCTCGCCGGCGGTCTCCGTCAAGCGGGCGGCCCTGATGGCCCTCATGAACTTCGACGATCCCGCGATCGGGACGCAGATCTGCACCCGCTATCACTCGCAGCTTCCGGATCAACAGGACTTGCACTCGGTGGCGCATCGCGTCCTCGCCAGCCGTCCCGCCTGGACGAAGGCGCTCCTCAAGGAGGTGAGCGAGTGGCGGATCAAGTCGAACACGATCGCCATGGATGTCGTCCAGCAGATGCGGCTCCACCAGGACGCGGAGATCCAGAAGTTGCTCGACAAGCACTGGGGCCGCACCCGCGCCTCCTCCGAAGAGAAGAAGGCCCAGATGGCCCGGCTCCGCGGGCTCATCACGAAGCAGCGTTCGCAGACGGCCGCGTCGGGTGTCTCCGTGGACGCCTTCGGCCGCGGCCGCGACGTCTTCAAGAAGAACTGTGCGACGTGCCACACCCTCTTCGGCGAAGGAGGCCAGACCGGCCCGAACCTCACCGGCTATGAGCGGGACAACATCGACTTCCTGCTGCTGGCGGTCGTCGATCCCTCGGCCGCGATCCGCGAGGAGTTCACGCAGTTCCTCGTCGTCACGACCGACGGCCGCGTCCTGAACGGACTCGTAGACAAGCAGGACGCCCGGACCGTCACGCTCCGCGGGGCCAACAACCAGACGACGCTGCTGAACCGGGACGACATCGAGGAGCTCAAGGCGACCGAGACCTCCATCATGCCCGACGGCCTGATGGACAAGCTCACCGACGCCGAGATCCTCGACCTGCTCACCTTCGTGATGACGAAGGCGCCGCCGAAGTAGTGGGCGGGTTGTTAAACACCAAGGCACCAAGGAGGCACGAAGAGCACCAAGGGCTGATGCTGCGGACAGAGTCCTTGGTGTTCTTGGTGAAGTCTTTGTGTCTTGGTGTTTAGCTCTTCGGCAGGCGTTACTTGAACACGACTGCCGGTTCGAGGAACAGGACCTTCCGGAGGCTCAGCAGCGCGGCGACGATCACGATCGCCGTCACGGCCCCCGCGGAGATGGCGGCGATCTGCCAGGGGATGTACATCCCCCGCAGGTCGGCCTGCCCGGAGCGTTCCATGAACTCGAAGAACGCCGCGGCCATCCCCATCCCCAGGCTGAAGCCCATCAGGCCGACCATTGTGGCCTGAAACAGGACCATTCCGATCAGGCGGGTGTTGGTGACCCCCATCGCCTTCAGGCTCCCGAACTGTTTCAGGTTCTCGAGCGTGAAGAGGTAGAACGTCTGTCCGGCGATCGCCGCCCCAACGATGAAGCCGAGGGCGACCGTGATCCCGAAGTTGACCGGGATCCCGGTGTTGTCGAGGAAGTACTGAATGTTCTTCCAGAAGAAGTCGTCCCAGGTGTTGGCCTGCATCTTGGTCTGCTCGGAGATCCGCGCCGCGACGGTCCGGGGATCCTGGCCCGGCGCGACTTTGACCAGCACGAACGACAGCTGGTTCCGCTCCGGAGGTGAGTACTTGAGGGCCTGGCTGTAGCGGGTGTAGATCACGGGGAAGGTCTGGAACGGCGGGGTGACCTTGCAGGTCCCGACAACGATTGCCCGGCGGTCGTTCATGTCGAGCGTCCGGCCGAGGTCCGTCCCTTCCCCCGGGAAGAGGGTCTTGTAGCCGTCGTTGTCGACGATGATCGCGTCGGGCCGGCGGAGGTCGGCGTGCGAGCCTTCGAGCATTTCGGTCGGGGCGCCGATGAAGGTCGTGTCGTCGACGCCGACGAGGATTGCCTGTCGGAAGAGGCCGCTGGCGGTTTTGACCCGGACGAGGCCTTTGAAGAGGCGGACGGCCCATTCCACGCCGGGGACTCCGCGGACTTGGTAGAGCCGGTTGTCCGGCATGGGGCGGATGTCGTCGATGTTCTGTTGCTTGAGGTCCATCACCCAGATGTCGGCGGTCGAGATGTCGATGATCTGGCTCGACGTCCGCCGCATCAGGCCGACGAAGAGTGAGGCCTGCTGGGCGATCAAGAGGGTGCCGAAGGCGACGCCGAAGACGATCCCGAGGTATTTGGCGCGGTCGCCGGTCAACATTTTCCAAGCGAGCCAACCCATCGACGGGACCGATCGTGTGAGAATCCGGGCTGCGATATCGCGGCAGGATTCTACACAGTTAGCGAGCGAAGAAAATGAGATGGAATCGCCACTGGCCAGCCGGGGTCCAGGGGGTACCCCCTGGTGGGGGATGCAAGGGGGCAACGCCCCTTTGCCCGCCGGAGGCCTGGCCGTCGAGAGATGTCTGAAGGAGTGAGTGTCCAATCGCGAACACCATGTCGTATGCCCCCTCGCCAACTCGCGGGGATTGCACAGCGAGCGGTGTAGATGGAGGGAGTCCTCAACGCGGGTACCACAAAAGGAACGTCCGTTGCCTACTACGGTTCCTCATGGAAGTGCCTCCGGCGGCAAGGGGGTGAGACCCCCTTGACCCCAGCGGCCGTGGAACATTGGGTTTGAGCTATGGGAGTCGTGCCGGCAAGGAAACGGTTCGAACCGGATACTCTGGCACTGCCGACGCGGAATCGCGACAGTCTGCAGCTTGCCGAGCGGGGCGGGATGCCCCGCCCTGCGTTCCCCGTGTTTGAGTTCGAAATGACTGTCACCACCGTGGTTGGGCTGGAAGTTCACGTCCAGCTTCAGACCCGCACGAAGATCTTCTGCGGCTGCCCGAACCGGTTCAATCCGGATCAGCCCAACACCCAGACCTGCCCCGTCTGCCTCGGTCTGCCAGGGTCGCTGCCGGTCCTGAACGAAGAGGCGTTCCGGCTCTCGCTCATCACGGCGCTGGCTCTCAACTGCGAAATCGCGCGGTTCACCAAGTGGGACCGCAAGCAGTACTACTACCCCGATCTCCCCAAGGGCTACCAGATCAGCCAGTTCGATCTTCCGTTCAGCCGCAACGGCTGGCTGGAAGCAACCGGCGCCGGCGGCGAAGCGACCAAGGTCCGGATTCTCCGGGCGCACCTTGAAGAGGACGCCGGCAAGAACATCCACGACGAGACCGGTCGCGGCGCGGATAGCCGCGTCGACCTGAACCGCGCCGGGACGCCGCTTCTCGAAATCGTCAGCGAGCCGGACATCCGCTCGGCCGCCGAAGCGAAGTCGTACCTCGAAGAGATGCACCTGCTCCTCACGTTCCTGGGGGTCTCCGACTGCAACATGCAGGAGGGGAGCCTGCGGTGCGACGCGAACGTCAACCTCTGGATCGAAGGTCCCGACGGGAAGCGCATCGCGACCCCGATCGTCGAGATCAAGAACCTCAACTCCTTCCGCGGCGTCGAGGCGGCGATCGAGTACGAGGCGGCGCGGCAGCTCCGCGAATACGAGAAGACCGGCCGCAAGCTCGGGGATCCCGGCGTCTTCAAGCAGACCTACGGCTGGGACCAGGACCGGGGCGTCACGTTCATCCAGCGGGAAAAGGAAGAGGCGGCCGACTACCGCTACTTCCCCGACCCGGACCTCGTGCCGGTCGTCGTCACTGAAGCCGAGATCGAGGCCATCCGCAGCTCGCTCCGTGAGGCGCCGGCGGCCCGCCGCAAGCGGTTCCAGGCCGAATACGGACTCTCTGCCTACGACTCGTCGGTCCTCATCAACCAGGGTGAGGAATCCGCTGCGTACTTTGAAACGGTCGCCCGGGCGTGCGGTGATGGAAAGCAGGCCGCGAACTGGTTCACCCAGGACATCCTCCGCGAGATCAAGGAGCGGAGCTGGTCGATCGGCGAGTTTCCGATTCCCGCCCCCGTCCTCGGCGATCTGCTGAAGCGGATCGTCCAGGGAGAACTGATGGTCAAGGGGGGCCGGGAAGTCTTCAGCAGCCTGCTCGCGGAGGCGGACGAGGACATCGTTCCGACGACTGCCCGTGTTGCGGCCATCATCGACGAGAAGGGGCTCCGCGTCGTCCGCGACACCGGGGCCCTCGATGTCGCGATTCAGGCCGCCTTCGCCGACAGCCCGAAGGCCGTCGAAGACTTTCGCGCCGGGAAACAGCAGGCGCTCGGTGCCGTGATCGGCAAAGTCTTGAAGCAGATCAAGGGGGCCGATGCAAAGGCCGTCCGCGAACGGGTGATCGAACTGCTCAGCGCGAATTGAAGGGCGCGGGCCGATGCGTGTTGCCCGAGGCGGGGGCAACGCCGGGTCGGCCAGTCGTGGTGTCCTTCTCCGCTCGAACCACGCGCTTGCCGGCACGACTCCCGCCACCTCAAACCCATCGTGCGACGGCCCCCCGGTGCAGCGGGACGCTGCCGCCGGGCATTGCCAAGACGTAATGTCTTCGTCTTGCTGGGGCCTGCGAAGGTAACGCAAACTTAAGAAAACCGTCCGCGCACTCGTCACTTTGAGTCGCACCCGCTTTCCGGACCTCGCATCGCGTCCGGCGGCTCCCACCTCGATCACCTTTCGGTTCCCCCCGTGATCCAACCCGTTTCCGGCCTGCCGGTCGACGACGCTGGAACTGCTCCGCCGGACGCGCACGCACTCGGCGAAATGATCGCCCGGGCGGCGGAACTCCTGCCGATCCACGGGCCGATCAGCGCGTTTGTGTTCCTCAACGCCCTCCAGGGCCTCGAACACCTGCCGTTTCACGACGCGCTGAAAGAAGGACGCCGGCTGTACGGAAGCGAGCCGTACCTGTCGGAAGACGCCTACCGCGAGAAGATGTCGCACGGCCGGATCTGCCGGGAGGACCTGGCGGATGTGCTGCGATTCGACCTGGGGACATCGGGCGAGGAGGTCGTCGCGGGACTTTCGAAGCGGCACGATCTGCGGATGGGGATGCTCGAACATCCCGTGCGGACCGGCCCCCCAGAAGAGATCGAGTGGTTCGTGGCCGAGACCGACGCCCTGCAGCAGATGCGGAGGGAGGCGTCGGAGGACGCGCGGCTGCGGATCATCGACGAGACCCGCAAGTGGTTTATGCGGAGCCTTTCGGAGCGGTCCACCCCGGCGGGACAACCACTGACCGGCAAGGACGATCTCATCGAGGACCTCCGCGCCCGCTATGCCTCGATTCCGGTCGACAGCTGGTCCCCGGCGACCTGGGAAGCGGTGTCGCTCCAGTCGCTGTGGCGAGTCTGTTACAACGCGATCCTCAATGTCGAGGCGGGCCGGGCTGAGAACGGGAACGGCCTCTGCCGGCCGCGGGACCTGCTCCTGACCGCCTTGACGGACGACAGCGACCAGCTCGTCCACCAGCAGTTCATCCCCTTCTGCTCGGCGTTCATCGACCAGGGGTTCGCCTCGCAGCCCCTGCCGGACCGAGAGCTGGGGTTCTGGACCTGTTTCTCGCGGCTCTACCGAGACACCGCCACCTGCCCGCAAGGCTGGCTCGTCCCGCTGGGCGAAGAGCTGAAGCGTCTGGAAGGCTCCGGTCTTTCTCCGCTGGAGATCATCCGGGACTCCGTCGAGCGGATGGGGGTTCCCCCGCAGTATGTGGAGGATTTCCTCAAGCGGACCCTGCTCGCCTTCCGCGGCTTCGGCGGGATGATCTGGCAGATGGAGGTCCGGAGCGACCGCGTACGGCGTCCCGTGCCGACAGGCACGCTAATCGAGTTCCTCGCAGTGCGGCTCGTGCTCGACCGCCTCGCCTGCCAGTGGATCGCTCGGACAGCCCTCGGCTATGAGAGGCCCCTCGCCGATCTGCCGGACTGGATGGAACGGAATCACGTCAGCGCCGGCAAGGCGAAGCAGCCGCGGCACATCGTTCAACGGGCGTTCGAGGTCTTTCAGCTCGCCCAAGTCCTTGGCTGGTCAGTTCCACAGCTCGAGGGACTGACTCCCGACCAGTGGACGGAGCTGACGCAGGAGATCGAATCCTTCTGCGCGCTGGAGCGCCGGAGGATCTTTCACGTCGGTTTCGAGCGGCGATTTCGCGTACAGGCGCTCGATGCGATCGCCGCTCATCGTCAACACCCGGTCCGCCGCGTCCCCCGGCCGAAGTTTCAGTCGGTGTACTGCATCGACACGCGGGAGGAGTCGTTCCGGCGGCATCTCGAAACCGTCGAGCCGCACGCCGAGACGTTTTCGGCCGCCGGGTTCTTCGGGGTCCCGATCTACTTCAAGGGGGTGGCGGACGCCCACTTCTCGACTCTCTGCCCGATCGTGGCCCGGCCGAAGCACTGGGTGACGGAAGAGGTGGTCTACTCGCTCGATGACGAGAACCGGCGGCGGGCGCGGACCCGTCAGCTTCTCGGGCAGGCGACACGGTCGGTCCACCTCGGGAGCCGGCGGGTGGCCGGCGGAGCGCTGCTGGCGGCTGGCTTCGGGTTCCTGGCGACTGCGCCGCTCATCGCGCGGGTCCTGGCGCCGCGGCTGACGGCGAAGATCCGCCGCCGCGCGGCGCGGTTCATCGAGCCCCCTCCGGTGACGAAGCTCCGGCTGGAGCGGACGGCGGCGGAACCTGGTCCGACCCCTGAGGGGATCGGCTTCACCGTCGGTGAGATGGCCGATTTCGCCGAGCGGCTCCTGAGGGATATCGGGCTGACGTCCGGCTTCGCGCGGCTGATCTTCCTGTTGGGGCACGGCTCGTTCTGCATGAACAATCCGCACAAGTCGGCGTACGACTGCGGGGCCTGCTGCGGCATGGGGGGCCCGAACGCCCGGGCCATCGCGGCGTTCCTCAACGATCCGCGGGTCCGGTCGATCCTCGCCTCGCGGGGGCTGGCCCTTCCGTCCGACACGTTCTTCATGGGGGGGATGCACAACACCGGGAACGACAGCATCGTTTACTTCGATATCGATTCGCTGCCGTCGTCCCACATCCCGGACTTCGAGGCGGCCCGAAACGCCCTGATGGAGACCTGTAAGCGGAATGCCCACGAACGCTGCCGGCGGTTTCAGTCGGCGGCGGTCGACCTGACGCCGGAGGAGGCCAAGGCCCACGTCGAGGAGCGGTGCGAGGACCTGGCACAGGTCCGTCCCGAGTTCGGCAACGCCACAAACGCCATGTGCTTCGTCGGCCGCCGCGGGCGGACCCGCGGACTGTACCTGGACCGGCGATGCTTCCTGCAGTCCTACGACCCCCTCCAGGACGACGAAGAGGGGACGATCCTGGGACGGATTCTCGCCGCAGTGGTTCCCGTGTGCGAGGGGATCAACCTCATGTACTACTTCTCGAGCGTCGACTCCCAGGGATGGGCCTGCGGCAGCAAGCTGCCGCACAACCTCGTCTCACTGATGGGGGTCATGGACGGCGCGGCGAGCGACCTGCGGCCGGGGCTCCCCTGGCAGGGGGTCGAGATCCACGAGCCAATCCGCCTGCTGTTCATCATCGAGTCGACTCCCGAGATCCTCCGCAAGATCATGAGCCGCAACGAAACGGTTCGCCGGATCATCGAGAACCGCTGGGTGCAGCTCTCGTTGATCGATCCGCAGACGTCCGAGATCTGCGTCTATCGGCGGGGGGAGTTCATCCCCTACGTCCCGGACGTCGCGGAGCTGCCGCGCGTGAGCAACTCCATCGACTGGTATCGGGGCCAGCGGGACCACCTCAAGTTTGCCCAGGTGGACGACGCCCTGACGCCCGACTCGTGACGCTCCGGCCCGCGTCCCTGTCTTCCGCCGTTGGCCCTGCTGATCCCCCTTCCCTTCCCCCTTCATGAATCCGTCTCACCTTTTTGGTCTGGTCATCATCGCGGCTCCCCTCGTCATGCTGGCGATTCTGGGGATCAGCGCGGTGCTGCTGAAGCGGCCGCTGACCGAGACGGCGATCGGGCGGATCGTCCAGATTGGCATCATCACCGGATTCCTGGCGTCGCTGGGGATGCTGGCCTACATGCTGGTGACCGGGACGCGGCACGTCCCGCTGTATCTGGGTGACTGGGTCCATGTGCATTCCGGGTTCGGTTCGGACTATCACTTCTCGATCAAGTTCCTGTTCGACCGGCTGTCGATCCCGTTCGTGATCCTGACTTTCGTGATCTGCGGCACCGTGGGGGCATTCGCGAACAGGTACATGCACCGCGAGCCGGGGTTCGGGCGGTTCTTCTTTCTCTACGCGATGTTCGTGGCGGGGATGATCATCACCGCCACATCGGGAACGATCGAGACGCTGTTCACCGGCTGGGAGCTGGTGGGGCTCTCCTCCGCTCTGCTGGTCGCCTTCTTTCACGAGCGGGTCATGCCCTGCCGGAACGGGCTGCGGGTCTGGACGGTGTACCGCTTCGCCGACGCGGCGCTCCTGCTGGCGTCGGTCGTCCTGCACCATCTGCATGGACATGGTGACTTCGACCAGTTCCTGAGCGAGCTCCCCTGGCCGGCCGGCGTGACCGCCCTGCCGCCGAACTGGATCCTCCTTGTCGGCGGGCTGCTGCTCATCGCCGCGGCGGGCAAGAGCGCCCTGCTGCCGTTTTCCGGCTGGCTTCCGCGGGCGATGGAAGGTCCGACTCCCTCCAGTGCGGTGTTTTACGGGGCGTTGTCGGTCCATCTCGGGGCGTTCCTGCTGCTCCGCATGAGCCCGCTCCTCGATCAGTCTCCGCTGCTGTGCGTCCTGATCGTCCTGCTGGGGCTGCTGACGGCGGCCTTCGGGGCCTTCGCCGGACGAGTGCAGACCGACGTCAAGTCCGCCCTGTCGTTCGCGGCCCTGACGCAGGTGGGGCTGATCGTTGCCGAGATCGGTGTTGGCCTGCGGTACATCGCGCTGATTCACATCATCGGCCATGCGTGCCTGCGGACGCTCCAGTTCATCCGGGCTCCTTCGATGTTGTATGACCTGCGGAACATCGAGAACGCCCTCGGCCAGCGGCTGGCGGCGGAGCACAGCGAGGCCGCGCCGACGAAGGCGCCCGCCTGGGTCTATCGCCTGGCCCTGGAACGCGGATACATGGATGCCCTGCTGGACGCCTGCATTGCCGGACCGTTCGTCCGGTTCTTCTCCGCGTGTCAGGCCCTCGAAACGCGGTGGACGAAGTGGCTCGCCGGCCCGGACGCCGGGGCGCCCAGCTGTCCGACCTCGAACGCCCCCCTGGAAGATCTGTTGTGAGTGAACTGCATCTCCCCTGGCTCGAGCTGGCGGTCCTGATCCCGCTTCTGGGATCGGCGGTCCTGTCGCGGATGCGGGACTCGCAGCGGGCCCGCAATGCCGCGCTGCTGTTCAGCGGACTGGCGCTGGTGTGTGCCGCGGGGGAGTTCGTCGACTTCACGGTGATGCACGCCACCCAGGCGGATGACCACTTCCACCTGCTGACGTTCCTGTTCGGCCGGCCGTTCCTTGTGATCGACCAGCTCAGCGCGCCGCTCCTGCCGCTGACGGCGATGATCTTCTTCATGGTCGTGGCGACGACGTCGTCCACGAAGCTCAGGCGGTTCTCGTTTCCGCTGGCGCTGCTGGAAGAGGCGATCACGCTGGCGATGCTGAGCTGCAAGGAGCCGTGGGGGGTGATCGTCCTGCTCGGGCTGGCGGCGGTTCCGCCGTACCTCGATCTGCGGGCCCGCGGCAAGCCGACACGGGTCTTCGCCATTCATATGGCAGCGTTCATGCTGTTCATGGTGCTGGGGTGGAGCTTCGTCGAGAGCGAAGGGGGGCAGCATCATGCCCATTCGCTGATCGCTGTCATTCCGCTGCTGATCGCCGTCTGTATCCGGAGCGGGATCGTTCCGTTCCACGCCTGGCTGCCGGACCTGTGCGAGAACGCGTCGTTCGGGACGGCTCTGCTGTTCCTGACACCGCTAACCGACGGGTATGCGGCGGTCAGGCTCCTGATGGCGACGTCGCCGTCGTGGGTGCTGAAGAGCATCGGCACGCTGTCGCTGATCACGGCTGTCTATACGGCCGGGATGGCGCTGATCCAGAAGGATGCGCGGCGGTTTTTTGCGTACCTGTTCATCAGCCACTCTTCGCTGGTGCTCGTCGGGCTGGAAGTCGTAACGCCGACGGCGCTGACGGGGGCGCTCAGCGTGTGGCTCTCTTCCGCGCTGGCGATGACGGGCTTCGGGTTGGCGATCCGGGCCGTGGAGGCTCGCCGCGGACGGGTGGACCTGAGCCGTTACCTGGGGCTTTACAGCTACACGCCCGCGTTGGCGGGGCTGTTCATGGTGACGGGGCTGGCGAGCGTCGGCTTTCCGGGGACGATCGGGTTCATCGGGTCGGAGATGATCGTCGACGGGGTGGTGGTGACGTATCCCTACATCGGGGCGGTCGTGACGATCGCGGCCGCGCTGAACGGGATCGCGGTGGTGAAGGCGTATTTCTCAATCTTTACCGGGTGTGTCCATAAGGCGTCTGTTCCGCTCGAGATCCGCGGGCGGGAGCGGTTTGCGGTGTTGACGTTGGCGTCGATCATTTTCGTTGGGGGTCTGTTTCCGCAGGCGAATGTTCTGTCGCGGCATCATGCCAGCGAGGAATTGCTGAAGGAGCGGAATGTCGATCTTCACGAGACGATTGGCGGGGGTGAAGCGGCGCACGGTGCGGAGGCGACCCATTAGTCGTTCTTGCCGGCACGACGTTGCTCGCTCAAACCCAATGTGCGACGGCCGCTGGGGTCAAGGGGGTCTCCCCCTTGCCGCCGGAGGCATTTTCGATGAGGAACCGTGGTAAACGACGGATGTCCCCTTTGTGGCACCGGTATTGAGGACTCCCTCACCCGATGCCGCTCGCTTTGCAATCCCCGCGGGTTCGGTGAGGGGGCATACGGCACGTCCTCCGCGCTTGAACACTCACTCCTTCAGACATCTCTCGACGAGAGGGCCTCCGGCGGGCAAAGGGGCGTTGCCCCTCTGCACTCCCCACCAGGGGTACCCCCTGGACCCCGGTTCTTGCGACCAGATGTGAGTGACTAAGAGTGGCCCAGGATCGGGTGCGGCTCGTAGGGCTCCGTCAGCCGGCGGATCTCGTCTTCAGAGAGTTTGACGGCGAGGGCCGAAAGCGCGTCGTCCAGATGTCGGGGCTTCGAGGCCCCGATGATCGGCGCCGTCACCGTCGGTTGATGCAGCAGCCACGCGAGAGCCACCTGAGCGTTGTTGAGGCCGCGCTCCCTGGCAACCTCCGTCACCCGGTCCACCACCAGGAAATCGCTGTCACGGTAGTACATCTTGTGCGCGTAGTCGTCCGTCTGCGATCGGCTCGTCTCGCCGGACTTGTCCTTCGTCCGGTTCCCCATCAGGAACCCGCGGGCCAGCGGACTCCACGGAAGCAGTCCGATCCCCTCTTCCCCGCACAGCGGAATCATCTCCCGCTCTTCCTCGCGATAAGCGAGGTTGTAGTGGTTCTGCATCGTGACGAACCGCGCCAGGCCGCGGCGGTCCGACGTGTTCAGCATCTTGGAGAACTGCCAGGCGAACATCGACGAGGCGCCGATCGCCAGCACCTTGCCGCTCCGCACCGCGAGGTCGAGGGCCTCGAGTGTTTCTTCGACCGGCGTCGTCGGGTCGAAGCGGTGGATCTGGTAGAGGTCGACGTACTCCACCTGCAGGCGGCGGAGGCTGGCGTCGAGTGCTTCGCGGATGTGCTTGCGGGAGAGGCCGCGTTCGTTGGGGGCTGGGCCCATGGGGTTGAACACCTTGGTCGCGATGACGACCTGCTCGCGGCGGATTCCGAGGGTCCGCAGGGCCCGCCCCAGGACCTCTTCGCTGGCGCCGTCGGAGTACATGTCGGCGGTGTCGAAGAAGTTGATCCCTGCTTCCCACGCCTGGCGGAAGAACGGGGCGCTCGGCTCCTCGTCGAGGACCCACGGACGCCATTGGCTGCTGCCGTAGGTCATGCATCCGAGGCAGAGCCGGGAGACCTTGATGCCGCTTCGGCCGAGGTTGACGTAGTCCATGGAGAACCTGCTCTTGCGTGGGGAGGTGGTGGCTCCTCATTTTGAGTGGTGGCTGCGATTGGCTCAATCAAGCGTGGCCGGTCGCTGGGCAGCGGAGCTGTCTCCCTGGCTCGAACGATGTCCTCGCCGGCACGGCTCTGCTTGCTCAAACCCAACGTGCTACGGCCACTGGGGTCAAGGGGGTCTCACCCCCTTGCCGCCGGAGGCACTTCCATGAGGAACCGTGGGACACAACGGGTGTCCGCTTTGTGGGACCGGCGTTGAGGACTCCCTCACATCAGAACGCTGGCTTTGCAATCCCCGCGGGTTGGTGAGGGGGCATACGGCACCGTGTCCGCGCTTGGATACGCACTGCTTCCGCCGGTGTCCGACGAGACGGCCTCCGGCGGGCAAAGGGGCGTTGCCCCTCTGCACTCCCCACCAGGGTGCCCCTGGACCCGGTGAGGCCAGCGACGTTGGGTGCGCGAAGATCAAACAAGCATCCGCCATGGTATATCGCATTGACAGGTAGCATGTGACGCCATATAGTCCAGGTCATGGACACCGTACTGGAGAACTGGCAGGTGCAGGTCCGCAAAGGACTGCTCGAGCTCTGTGTTCTCAACTCGCTCCGGGCCGGAAAGCAGTACGGCTACGACATCGTCAAACAGCTCCGGGCACTCGACGGACTGGTGATCGGGGAAGGGACAATCTACCCCATCCTCAGCCGCTTCCGGACACAAGGCCTCGTCGAGGCCACCATCGAAGAGTCCCCCGACGGCCCGCCGCGGAAGTACTACCGGCTCACCACGGAAGGACGGCGGACCGTGGGACAGATGAACGAAGCCTGGGACAAAATTCACAGCGGCGTCCTTTCCCTCCGTGGAGGTGACTGATGCTCACGTTGACTCCCGATGCCCAATCTCGACTCGATGAATACCTGGCGGAACTCCGCCGCGTCCTGGGCGCGAGCCCGGCGGTAAACCCCGCCGAGGTCGAACAGGACGTCCGCGACCACCTCAGCGCCGCCTTTGCCGGGCGCGGCGGGCCGATCGAACGGTCCGCGCTGGACGGCGAGCTGCAGAAGCTCGGCGCTCCCTCGCAGTGGCTTCCCGACGAGGCCCAGCCCTGGTTTCGGAAACCGCCGCGGGACTGGCTGCACGACCTGCGCGCCTCGCTCGTCCAGACCGGGAAGCGGCTGGCCGGCGGCCCCGAAAGCTATCGCCTGCCGTACCTCTCACTCCTGGTCCTGGGCGTGGGGCTTTTCCTGGCGATGCTGGTCGGGGACGAGGAAGGGTTCCTCGCCGGCTTCGTGGCGTGCGTGACCGCCTTCATTCTCTCACGGGCGGGACTGGCGCTCCTGGGGCACGAGAACCTTTCTTCACCGCAGAAGTGGCTCCTCTACCCGGCCTTGCTTCCCGTCTACATTCCCTTGCTGGTAGTGCTCCTCGCCGCCGTGCCGGTTCTGAGCGGCCTGGCCATCGACGAACGCCTGGCGGTGCAGCGGTTCGGCGCGCACTCGGCGCGGGAACAACTCCAGGCTCATGACGCCCACGCGGAGGCCCTGAAAAGCCGCGGCGGGGACCTGTCGGCATATGCGGCCACGCGAGACCGGCTCCAGCGTTCCTATGACGCGGCGAGCGCGCCGCCTCAGATTCTCGGCCGAACCGTCACGCCGGCCGTCGCCTTCGGCCTCGTCGTGGCCTCCACCGGACTGTGGCTCTGCGTCCTCGGGATGGTCCTGGGACTGGCCCCCAGCCTCGTCCGCGGCATGTTCTATCCGTTCGCCGTCGGCTATCGGAGACGCTACGGATTCATGCTGGCCGCGCTGGGGGCCGTGACCGCCATCGCCTACTGGCCGCTCATTCGGCCTGTCTAGAGCCGTTCACGCTGGCTTGTTCGTGCCCGGTTCCAGTGGCCGGAGGAGCAGTGGATCCCACGCACGAATGGCAAACCGTTTCAGGCAGCCAAACGATTGAGGCGCGGCCGGCTCACTCCGTCTGCCCCTGCTTGATCCACCAGTAGACGCCGGTTCCCGCCGTGGCCAGCAGGCAGAGAACCGTCAGTGGCCACATCCAGCTTCCCGGGGAAGGCGCGTCTTTGATCGCGCTCACGGCCTGGATCGCCATCTCGCGGACTCCAGCGGCACTGTCTTCCTTCTGGATCCGCATGAGCTCGACCATCGCGATCTTGCCGTTGCTGCCGAGCTTGCCAAGCCCTTGAACGGCGGCGAGGCGGATCGTCGGATCCTCGTCGGACAGGCGCTTGCGGAACACCTCGGCCCGCTCGTGGTCGTTCCCTTCCGTCGCGGCGAGCGCGTGGAGTGCGGATTGCCGCACGACCATGTTCGGATCGGTGCTGAGGGTTTCCCACGTCGCGGCCCAGGCATCGGCCCGGCTGTCGGCCCGGCGGAGAACCACGTTGGCCAGGAGCGAAAAGGCGAGGGCCGTCCCCAGAGCGAGCGGGAGCCAGCGGGGCGTCGAGACATCGCCCGATCGAGAGGGGACCGACAGCGGTGCCGCGGGCGTGCGGGCCGATTCGAGACGGGGGCGGTCCGGGTCCGACCCGGTGGGACGCTGGCTGAGCCGGCTGCCGCCGTTCGAGCTCCGCCGCGTCTGGACCATCATCATGCTGGAGGCGATCTGGCCGAGCTCTTCCGAAACCGCTTCGGCCGACGCGGGCCGGTCGGCCGGAGCTTTGGCCATCATCCGGCGAATGAGATCGTCGAACGCCGGAGGGGAGTCGAGGGCGACCTGCGACGCGCGGGGAATCTCCTGCTTGCAGTGCATGTGCAAGGTGGCGGCCGGCGAATCCCCGACGAAGGGGGGACGCCCCGTCAGCAACTCGTAGAAGACGCAGCCGAGGGCGTACAGATCCGACGCCGGCGTAATGTCGCCGCCGCGGATCTGCTCGGGCGACATGTACAGCAGCGTGCCGGCGGTCTTCCCCGCGGCGGTGATCCGGCGGGCCGCAACGACCGTCGCCAGGCCGAAGTCGCTGAGCTTGAGCGAGCCGTCGGCCGCGATCAGGAAGTTGCTCGGCTTGACGTCGCGATGGACGACCCCCGCGGCGTGCGAGCACGAGAGCGCCGCGCACATCTGCCGGCCGTACTCGACGACCTGTTCCCAGCTCAGCTTTCCGCGGCTCTGCAGGACGTCTTCCAGGCTGCCGCCGGAAATCAGCTCCATCGCGTAGAAGCGCTGTTTGTCCTCGCAGGCCCCGCCAAAACAGCGGACGATATTCGTATGCCGGAGGTTCTTGAGGACCTCCATCTCCCGCTCGAAACGCGCCAGGACAATCTTGTCCGAGACATCGCCGGGGAGCATCTTCACGGCAACTTCACGGCCGTTGACGACGTACCGCGCGCGGTACACGATCCCCATGCCCCCTTCGCCGATCCGCTCGATCAGCTCGAAGGGCCAGATCCACTTCATCGGTGGGGTTGCGGTTCGTCCTTCGTTCATCACCCCGCGCTCCGCGTGCTGCACCATCGAGACCGCACTCCAGATTGTTCGGAGGAATTCCAGAACAGCCTAGATCGCGTTTTGCAGCTCGACGCATCTTTTTGCGTCAGCCTGATCTCTCACCGCTCCAACCAGTGCCGCGGTCCGCACAAACCACGTGTCCAGCAAAGCGAATTGAACGGTTGTGCACATGCCGCGCCGTTCGAGCCGTTCTTACCGAACTCAGACTCCGGGAAAACCTGATGCCGCGTGTTGACGGTGGACCATCAGTCCAGCGAGATAGCCCGCCTTGAAACCGGCGTCGATGTTGACGACCGCAACATTGGACGAGCAGCTGTTCAGCATGCCGAGCAGCGCCGTCAGCCCGCCGAAGGCGGTTCCGTACCCGACACTTGTGGGAACGGCGAGAACCGGGCAGTCGACCCACCCCCCGACGACCGAGGGGAGAGCCCCCTCCATTCCGGCGACCACGATCAGGACGTCCGCCGCGTGGAGCCGCGGAAGCTGCTGGAGCAGCCGCTGCGGCCCCGCGACGCCGCAGTCTGTAATCAGCTCGCAGCCCGTCCCGGTCCAGAGGAGCGTCTCCATCGCCTCTTCGGCGACCGGAAGGTCGCTCGTTCCGGCGGTCAGGACGACGACCTTCCCGATCGGCTTCTCTCCGCCGGGCGAGAGCCGGACAGTCCCGCCGCGGCGGTTGGCGATCGCGTCGGGAAACGCGGCGACGACCGCTTCGATCTGTTCGGCGTTCACGCGCGTCGCCAGCGAGGCCTGGCCCCGCTCCTGCTGGCATCGGAACACCTCGACGATGGTCTGCGGTGACTTTCCAGGGCCGTAGACCACTTCCGGGAACCGGCAGCGCCGTTCGCGGTCCAGATCGACCCGAACTTCCCCGTTCTCGGTGACGGCGGTCCCATCGCGAAGGAGGGGAGCCAGCAGCTCAACGGCCTGCGCAGGGGCGATCCCGCCGGAAGCGACCTGGGAGAGAAGACGGGAGAGTTCGTTGTCGGCGGGCACGGAAACGTTTCGAAAGAGAAAGGCGGGAAGGATCAGACGAGTCCGCGGATCGTGTCGGGCACGAACCGGCGGTGGACTCGTCAGGGAGACGCATTCGACAGGACGGCGCACAGTCCGTCGAGCGCCTCGGGAGGATGAGCGGCGGAGACGGTGATCCGCAGCCGCGATGTGCCGCGGGGGACCGTCGGCGGACGGATCGCCCCGACGAGGTAGCCGGCGGCCTCCAGCGTCCGGGCCAGGTCCATCGTGCGGGGGATGTCGCCGATCAGGACCGGGACGATCGGGCAATCGATCTGCCCGGCGACCGCGTAGCCTCGCTCCTGCAGGGCGTGGCGGAGGCGGACGGCGCTCGACCGCGCGGCGGCGGCGATCGAGCCGTTCTCACTCAGGATCTGGATCGCCCGGTCGGCGGCGGCCGCCGCGGCCGGAGTCAGAGCGGTCGAGTACATCTGCGTCCGGGCGCGGTTCCAGAGCCAGTCGCACAGGTCCCGGGAGCCCGTGACGAAGCCCCCCTGGGAACCGAGCGCCTTGCTGAGGGTCCCGATGCAGATGAAGCCCGCCTCGGCGAGTCCGAGTTCAGGGACGAGTCCTGTTCCCTGCGGTCCGTAGATGCCGGTCGCGTGCGCCTCGTCGACGATGACGATTGCCCGGTGCCGGGTTGCCAGCCCGTGGATCTCGGCCAGCGGAGCCAGATCACCATCCATGCTGAAGACGGAGTCGGTCACGATCACCCGTCGGCGGGCGTCGGCGGCCTTGGTCAGTTCCCGGTCGACGAGGTCGAGGTCGTCATGAGAATAGACACGCAGCCGCGCGCGGGAGAGCCGGCAGCCATCGACGAGGCTGGCGTGGTTCAACCGGTCGCACAGGACGACATCCCCTTCGCCCGCGAGCGCGGGAATCGTTCCCAGGTTCGCCGCGTAGCCGCTGGGGAAGAGGACCGCTCCTTCGACGTGCTTCCACTCGGCGATCCGCCGTTCGAGTTTCGCGTGGACCGGCGTCCGGCCGGAGACCGCAGCACTGGCCCTCGCGCCGCTGCCGAGTTCCGCCGCGGCGTCGCGGGAAGCCTCGACGACGCGCGGATCCGCGGCCAGACCCAGGTAGTCGTTGCCGGCGAAGTTCCAAAGTGTCCGGCCGTCGATCCGGCAGCGCCCCTCGGGAAGCGGTTCCACGACGCGGCGTTGCCGGCGCAGTCCCTCCTGGTCGAGGGAGGCGAGCTCCTCGGAGATCCAGTCGAGGGGGCTTCCGGTTTCGCCTGTCGAAACGGGCCGGGACTCGATCACGATGCCGACGACTCCGTGCTCAGGTCGCGGAGCCAGATGTTGCGGAACCGGACCGGGTTGCCGTGGAACTGGAGCTGGATTGCCTCGCGGTCCTTGTGTCCGGTGTAGGAGGGGGGGCGGTCGTAGTTCGTGTCACCCAGCAGCTCGTAGTGGTCCTGGACCAGGATGCCGTTCTGGAGGACGGTCAGCGTGGCTGGGGTGTGGACGCTGCCGTCGGGACGGAACTTGGGGGCGTGGAAGATGATGTCGTAGGTCTGCCACTCGCCGGGCTTGCGCGAGGCGTTCACGAGCGGGGGGTGCTGCTTGTAGACGGAGGCGCACTGGCCGTCGAAGTAGGTCTTGTTCTCGAAGGAGTCGAGGATCTGGACCTCGTACTTGCCCATGAAGTAGACGCCGCTGTTCCCCCGGCCCTGCCCTTCTCCGGAGACCTTTTCCGGGGTGGCGAATTCGAGGTGGAGTTGGCAGTCGGCGAATTTCTTCTTGGTGGAGACGTTGCCGCCGCAGACGCCGTAGCCGTTTTCGACGGTCCACTTGTTGCCGCCGTTCCATTCTTCCATGTTCTCTCCGTTGAAGAGGACGACGGCGTCGGACGGGGCGGTTTTTTCGGTGGCGGGGGTGACGAGGCGGGGTTCTTTCCAGTCGATCCCGCTCTTCCATTCGACGGCGCGGGCGGCGGTGACGCTGAGCGCCAGTCCGGCGAGTGCGAGGGTGAGTTGTTTTCGGCTGAGCATGTCCGATCTCGATTTCTGTGCTGTGTGCGACCTGCCGCGCGGGGAGGGGGAGGACCTCGCGACACGCACCGAGTGTCGCAAGAGGTTTCGGCGCCCGCAATTGTGCGTGCCTTGAACGCCGTTCTTGCCGGCACGACGCCCATAGCTCAAACCCAATGTTCCACGGCCACTGGGGTCAAGGGGGCAACCCCTTGCCGCCGGAGGCGCTTCTGTGAGGAACCGTGGTACGCAACGGACGTCCGCTTTGTGGAACCGGCGATGAGGACTCCGCGCTCGCTCTGGAATCCCCGCGGGTTGGTGAGGGGGCATACGACCACAGTGTTCGCGCTTGGACACGGGCTCCATCAGACAACTCTCGACGAGAGGGCCTCCGGCGGGCAAAGGGGCGTTGCCCCTCTGCACTCCCCACCAGGGGGCTCCTGGACCCGGTTGAGAGGACGCGACTACGGCGCCGCCAGCTTCAGCTCCGACACACCGATCTTCTTCCCATACGCAGCCAGAAGATCCGCATAGCTCAGCCCGAACGACCGCTGAAGACTCTCCTCCGGCGAATAGCCCTCTTTGATCCCAACCGCGAACTCCCGGTACTTGTCCTTGTCCCGGGCCGAAAGAAACTTGGCCAGATTCGTCCCCATCCCATACCGCCAGCCAAGCTCAATGTCCTCACCAAAGAACCCATTGGGGATCGTCTTGTTCTGACGGCAGTAGTCGACCGCCTGAAGCTGCTTCTTCCGAGGCCCGTCATACGCCGCCACCACCGACTCCGCCGCCCAGTCGGAGACACCCTCATTCAGCCACTTCGGAATCTCAGCGCTCGACAGGTAACGGTGCAGGAACCCGTGCGTCGTCTCGTGCGTCAGCAGCCCGACGAAGTTCGTGAACTGCTTCGACTCATAGACGCTGACAATCACACGCCCCGTCCCATAGTTCCAGTGCGCCCGTCCGCCCGCCTTCGTCTGCCCCGCCTTGTAGTAATGCTCTTCCCACGCCAGGAACGACTCCTTGGCCGCGAAGGCGTGAATGATGCACTTGCCATACCAGATGTTCTTGCCGGTCGGGATGCGGAAGCCCTCGCACAGTTCATCGTAGAGTGAGTCCAGGGCCTTGAGCATTTTCCGGACGTCCGCCTCCGGCAGGTCGCTGCAGACCAGGAAGTAGGGAGACTCGTAGGTCTTGAAGTTGAGCTTCGGAAAGAGCTTCTTCACCTCGGCGATGTGCTCGTGGTGCTCCTCCATCGCTTTCGCAACCGCGGCGGCAGTGAGCCGCGGCCAGAGCTTCTTCTTGGACTTCGCCAGACGTCCCGCCGTCTCCGACTCATAGGCCAGTCGCGCGGTCCGCTCTTCGGGCGAGTGAGCCAGGAGCTTCCGGTCGGCGACATAGGCGACGTCCCACGGCTCGGCGTTCACAAGGATCTCCATGATCTGTGAGGCCGCGACGACAGTCGGCTCCTCGGTCCGCTTCAACTTAAGCTCGGTCAGCCCCCCCTTCCCGTCCTGCTGGACAGACTCGACCTCGACACCGCTGAGATAGCGCCGGCCGCTCAGCTCCAGGTCGATCACGCGTCCGGTGAGCGTCTGGAAGTCGGGAACCTCACCCCGCACGGATGCCGGGAGGAGAGCCCCCAGGACGGCCAGAACAGCGATGATCGGCGAGCGGCGACGCATGAGAGCCCTTCGCGAGGAGGGAGAAGGTGAAGGCAAGAGGAAGCCCGGCGCCAGAACGGAAGAAAAGGGAGACCCGTCGTTGCGATTCTGATCCGCGGGCGTTTGAATTTCCAGTACGGCGAATCGGGACTGACTCGCCGCCGACCTCGCCTCGAAAGGGTCTCGATGCTCGCCGGCCGCTCGATGCTCCAACCCGTTCTCCTGCTCGCCGTGGTCGCTTCGGCTGCGGCGTTCTGGCCCACCGCCGCAACAGCGGAAGACCGGGTGCGCTTCAACCGCGACATCCGCCAGCTCCTCTCCGACAACTGCTTCGCCTGCCACGGCCCCGACGCCAACACCCGCGAGGCGGACCTCCGGCTCGACGCGCGGGAGAACGCCGTCGAAGGAGGGGCGATCCGGCCCGGTAACGCGTCGGAGAGCGAGGTCATCCGGCGGATCACGAGCAGCGATCCCGACCTCGTGATGCCTCCGCCGAAGTCTCACAAGACCCTGACGCCCCAGCAGAAGTCTCTCCTCACCCGCTGGATTGCCGAGGGAGCGGAGTACGAGGGGCACTGGGCCTATCTCCCGCCGGTGAAGGCAGAGGTTCCGGCCGGGGCTTCCGCGATCGACCACCTCATGGAGAAGCACTGGAAGGAACGGGGCCTGGAACCGGTAGACCGGGCCGATCGCCGGACGCTCGTGCGACGGCTGACGTTCGACCTGATCGGGCTTCCCCCGACGGCCGACGAGGTGGACCAGTTCGTCGCGGACGAGCGGCCGGATGCGTATGACCGCCTCGTCTCACGGCTGCTCGCCTCGCCCCACTACGGCGAGCGGATGGCGATCGCCTGGCTCGATGTCGTCCGGTTTGCGGACACGATCGGCTACCACTCCGACACGCCGCGGAACGTTTACCCCTACCGGGACTACGTCATTCGGGCCTTCAACGGCAACAAGCCGTTCGACCACTTCACGGTCGAGCAGCTGGCTGGCGATTTGCTGCCTGAGAGCACGCAGGAACAGAAGGTCGCCTCGGCGTTCAATCGTCTCCTGCTCACCACCGAAGAGGGGGGAGCCCAGGCCAAGGACTACGAGGCCCGGATGCTCGGCGATCGGGTCCGCGCCGTTGGGACGGTCTGGCTCGGCCAGACACTCGGCTGTTGCCAGTGCCACGACCACAAGTTTGATCCGATCGCAACCCGCGACTTCTACACGATGGGGGCCTTCTTCGCCGACATCCAGGAACCGATCATCGGCCGCCGGGAAGCGGGGATGAACGTCCCGACTGAGGACCAGTCCCGGAAGCTGGCGGACCTTCAGCAGCAGGTCGCCGCGGTTCAGACAGACTTCGACGGCCCGCATCCGGAACTGGCTGAGGCCTTCGCGAAGTGGCAGGCCGAGCAACTCGCCCGACTCGCTGCCGCCGGTGCCTGGCAGACCGTCAAGCCGACGAAAGTCTCCGGAACGGGCAAGGTCAAGCTGCAGGCCGCGGACGACGGTTCGGTCCTCGCTTCCGGCGCGAATCCCGATACGACGAACTACACGTTCGAAGCCGCCATCGACCAGAAGGGAATGCTCGGACTGCGGCTCGAGGCACTGCCCGATGACTCGTTGCCCTCCAAGGGACCGGGGCGAGCCGGAAACGGGAACTTTGTTGTCACGGAAGTGACCGCCGTTCTTCGCAAAGCCGATGGCCAGACCGCTCCTCTGCGGTTCGCCTCGGCCATCGCCTCGTTCGAGCAGATGGTCGCCGGTGACAAACATCCGGACGGCCGCTGGTCGGCCGCTTCGACGATCGATGGCGATGCTCGCGATCCGAAGGCCGGATGGGCGGTCCTGCCGGAAGTCGGCAAGCCGCAGCAGCTCCTGCTCGCGCTGGCAGAGCCGGTCGACCTCGCGGCCGCGGAACCGCTTGTCGTCGAGATCCGCCAGCAGCACGGGAACGGGAAGCACACTCTCGGCAAGTTCCGGCTCTCCGTCACGGCGAGCGCCGATGACCTTAAGATGGCCCCGGCACCAGCGCCGCCGCGGGAAGTGGTCGACCTCCTCAAAGTGCCGGCGGAGCAGCGGAACGCGGACCAGACCCGGCAGCTCTTTGGCCACTTCAAGGCGGCCAGCGAAGAGCTCGCCCCGCTCCGCCAGCGGCTCGATGACGCCCGCAAAGCGGTGACCCGCTTCGAAGAGTCGCTCCCCAAGTGCCTCATCTCGGTCTCGATGCCGAGCCCCCGGACGGTCCGGATCCTTCCTCGGGGCGACTGGCAGAATGACTCCGGCGAGATCGTCGCCCCGGCGCTTCCTGGTTTCCTCACCAAGGCTCAGCCCGCAGGGGATCGCCGGCTGAACCGGCTCGATCTTGCCCGGTGGATCGTCTCTCCCGAGAACCCGCTCACCGCCCGCGTCTTCGCGAACCGGCTCTGGAAGCAGTTCTTCGGCACCGGGCTGTCGAGGAATACGGACGACCTCGGATCGCAGGGGGAATGGCCCACGCATCCCGAACTGCTCGACTGGCTGGCGGTCGAATTCCGCGAGAGCGGCTGGAACGTCCAGCACCTCGTGCAGCTGATTGTTTCCAGCCGGGCGTACCAGCTCTCGTCCGTGCCGACGGCCGATCTTGTCGCCCGCGATCCGCTGAATCGGGAGCTCGCCCGGCAGAACCGGTACCGGTTCGACGCCGAGCTCGTCCGGGACAACGCGCTGGCGATCGCCGGACTCCTCGACGGGCGGATCGGCGGACCGAGCGTCAAGCCGTACCAGCCCGCCGGTTACTGGGAGAACCTGAACTTTCCGGTCCGGGATTACGATGCGAGCGGCGGCGCGGACCAGTATCGCCGCGGGCTCTACACCTGGTGGCAGCGGTCTTTCCTCCACCCGAGCCTCCTGGCCTTCGACGCGCCGACCCGCGAAGAGTGCTGCGCGGACCGGACGCGATCCAACATTCCGCAGCAGGCCCTCGTCCTCCTGAATGACCCGACCTACGTCGAGTGCGCCCGGGCGCTCGCGGTGCGGACGCTCGCGGCGAAAGACCAGACGCCCGAACAGCGGATCCAGTGGCTGTGGCGGACGGCGCTGCAGCGAACGCCCACTACCGCTGAAGCGGATGCGCTGCGGACGCTCTACGGCAAACACCTCGAAGAGTTCCAGAAGGATCCCAGCCGCTCGGCGGCGCTCCTGGCCGTCGGGAACGCGCGGCCGCCGGAAGGGATCGACGCCGCGGAGCTCGCCGCCTGGACGAGCGCCGCCCGCGTGGTTCTCAACCTCCACGAAGTCATCACCCGCAATTGAGCCAGGAGTCACTCCAGATCGCGTCGGTCTCCACCCCCTCGGAATCGAAAGGGACGGGACAGCCTGTCGGGCGATGGGTCTGGCCGGTGCTGGGGCTCGCCGCGATTCTGCTCTTTGAAGTGACGGCCAACGTGGCGCTCTCCGCGTTCGTCCTGTGCCTCAAGGCGGGCTGGTCTGATTTCGTGGCCGCCCGCTGGATCGCCCGGAACGAGCGGCACCGCGGCCGGAAGCGGACGCTCTGGTACTTTCAGCTGGCCCTCGGCGCGTTCAAGATCGTCATCGCCGGCGTCGCCCTGAGCCTTATTCTCATGTTCGTCATGGCCTGGGCCCGCGCCGGCGGACAGAGGCGGATGCCGTTTGAGGCGGTGGCGATCGTTGCGGTCACCGCCTTCGCCGGGTTCTTCCTGTCGTCGATGCTGACGCTCCGCGGGATCGAATGCGCCCGCTGGTGCGGCCTGCGGGTGTGGGTCGACCGCCGCATGGCGAGGAATGTCCGCTTCGAGTATCCACCGCGGCAGTTCAGCACTTACAACGAGCTCGGCTCGCTCGTCGCGGGGCTGGCGATCTTCATTCTCGGTGCGGTGTGGGTCGTGGGGATCGTCCTGGCCCTGCAGGTTCCGCAGCAGATGGCGGTGGGGGTTTTCATTGCGTCGGTCCTGTTGGCGTTGGCGGGATCGATCACGATCGCCTTCCGGGCCCGGACGATCACGGCCCGAAGTCCGTTCGAGTGCTGGCCTGATGCGGATGAGGAGACGGACTGGCAACCGGTCGGAATTCCCGATCCCTGAGAGCGGATCGAAATACTCGCCAACCAAACCGGGTCCAGGGGCACCCTGGTGGGGAGTGCAGAGGGGCAACGCCCCTTTGCCCGCCGGAGGCCTGGCCGTCGAGAGATGTCTGAAGGATCACGTATCCAAACGCGGACAACGTGCCGGATGCCCCCTCACCAATCCGCGGGGATTGCAAACCCAGCGGCATCGGGTGAGGGAGTCCTCAACAACGGTACCACAAAGGGGACATCCGTTGCTTACCACGGTTCTTCATAGAAGTGCCTCCGGCGGCAAGGGGGCGTGGCCCCCTTGACCCCAGACTGCCGTGGCACGTTGGGTTCGAGCTATGGGAGCCGTGCCGGCAAGGACGCGGTTCGGGCTGGCGCGTCACGCCGCCTTTCGGATCACCTTCCCGTCCAACGCGGCAGGCCGAACGGTTCCGTTCAGCCACTCGTCGAGCCGCTTTCCCCGAACGAAGGCCTCGTACGTCAGAAGACTCATCGCGATCCCCACCGCGGCCGCGAGTCCGCACTTGACCGGCCCCGGCAGGTCGAAGACCCGCAGTGAGACCTGCGTCAGCCCGACAACGGGATGATGGGCCAGATAGATCCACAGCGAGGCCCGCGAAAGGTATCCAACCAGGGGCGTGACCGTCCGCGACCCATCGATCGCCGTCAGGAACAGCCCCGAGGCGGCCAGCCAGCCGCAGCCGGCGAACCCGGTCGTCAGTCCCAGCCGCGACCATCCGGAAAACGGCTCGGCAACGTGCATCGCCACCGTCGACCAGACGGGAAGAAACAGCAGGCCCGCCGCGGCCACGAGACGCAGGCCAAGTCCGGAGTTGCCGGCGATGCCGCTCATTCGCCCCAGCCAGCCCAGGGCGAAGCAGGGGGCGTAGTACGCAAGCCGCCCCGGAGTCAAAAGAATCGATTGCTCAAAGCCGATCACGACCCGCGGATCCCAGGTGAGTCCCGCCACGCTGATCGCAAAGAGACCGGCCACGATCGCCGCCCGCGTCCAGGTCGACGGACCGCGGCGGATCGGAATGGTCGCCGGCTCCGCGGCCGGACGCCGGGTGTTCCAGAAGGCGATCAGTCCCCCGTACGCGCAGAAGATCCACTGGTAGATCAGAAACCACAGGTGGCTCGGCCCGAGGAGCTGGTCGGAGAGGGGCGCGTCGACTTTGAGGCTTTGAAGTTTGCGGGGGATGATCCGTCCTTCGCAGACCCATCCCAGGAGCCAGACATAAAGGTCGAGCGGGAGGATCAGGACCGCGCCGACGAGGAATGGAATTCCGAGCCGGAGAGTCCGGTTGCGGACGAGGGCGACGGGGCCGGCGCGTTCGCACGACTGTGCTGCCAGGAACCCGCCGATCAGAAAAAAGAGCGGCATGACGAACGTATCGATCCCCCAGCAGAGCCCGTCGACGAGGACGGACTGGGCCGGCAGATCGGTCGTACACCACACGAGCCCCGGCATGGGGGAACTCATGTAGGGAATCCCCGCATGCAGGACGACCACCGCCAGGCTCGCACCGGCGCGCAGCCAGTCGAGGCCGCCGTAGCGGGGAGCGGGCGAAGACGCCGATGTGGGCCAGCCGGGAGCGGGGCGGGAATTCATCCGTGATTTCCGCGGGACTCAAGTCGGCCGAAGTCTAGCCGGAGAGCCGCTTTTCCGCCGAGATCACTTTCGCCCCGTCCCGTTTCGCATCCTAAGGGGCTATTTTCCCGGGCCTTCCACCGTGATGGCCATGAAGACCGGGCTCGTCGGGTCGTTCCCCTTGATGAGCTCGATCGTCGTCACCTTGTCCGTCCGCTGCGGCAGGATCGAGGCGTACCGCACCTGCTGGCCGCGGACCGGGAAGGCGAACTTGGACTCCGGTACGTCGACCCGGCGGATGTAGTCCGCGAAGTGGACGCCGTTCCGGAGCGCGTGGTCTTCGCTCGTGCCGTCCGCGTAGTGGATCCTGACCGTCACGGTTGGCGATTTTTCGCCGTAGGCCGGGAATCCCCAGCCGCTGATGAGTCCCAGGAAGTGGATCGCTTTCACCGGCTGGTTGACCGGCAGTTCGACCTGCTTCGGCATCCGCGGCGGCAGGTCGCCATTGGTCCCGTGGAGCATGAGGGCGTTGGGAACGCGGTCCCCCTGGGGATCGACGAGGAGGAACGGGACCCCCTCGAAGGTCTTGGGAGACCAGTCGGCGAACACGAGCTTCTCGAGGTCCGTTCCGCGGGCTTCGTCGTGGAACATCATCCGGGTCGTGACGACGCTGGCGACCTTCCGCAGGTCGAGCGGCGTGAACCGCCCCCGCTGCGTCAGGAACTCGAGGAGGTTCGCCAGGTCATCTGGCGAGAACTGCTTCTCGAAGCCTTCGGGCATGAGCGACTTGGTGCTTCCCCGCAGCTCGTCGATGTCCGACCGCTGGACGGCGTGCCGCTTGGCCTCGGTGTCGATCAGCTCAATCGAGGTCCGGGTCTCCGACGCCAGCATCCCGGTCAGGACCTGCCCTTCCGTCGTAACGACGGTGTAGGTGCGGAAGTTGCTTTCGACGCTGCGACTCGGATCCAGGATGTGGATCAGGAGCTCGTGCTTGGGATGGACCGCCATGCCAGTCAGGTCCGGACCGATCTTCTGCCCTTCTCCGCTGTGCATGTGGCACTTCGAGCAGTTCTTGGTGAACACGAGTTTCCCGAGGGCGGGGTCCCCGGTCCGCTCTGTGACGGGGAGCAGTTCCTTGACGACCTTTTCGCGGTCCGCGTTCGGCAGGCCGCCGCCAGCCGCGAGGAGCTTTTTGGCCTGCTCACGGATCGTCCGGTCGGGATGCGCCGCGAGGGCCTGTTTCTGATCGAGCGAGAGGTCGCCGAGGACCGCTTTCCCCTCTTCGACCCCCTTGAGGAATGCCGCCGTCGAGGCCGGGCGGGAGAGCAGGCTGCGGAGAGCAGCCCGCTTGAGATCGGGAGTGAAGCCGCCGACCCGCTCCACGAGAAGGCTACCGAGGTCGTCTGCCGTGCTGCTGCCGAGGGCTTCGAGAACGCCCGTCGAGTAGGCGGCGCTCGACTGCGGCCGGATCGTCTCCAGGAGCTGTTCGACGATACGGCCGTCATCCGGTTTGAAGTCGATCAGCTGTCGGACGGCGGCGATCCGGTCGCGGTCCGGCTTGTCCTCGCTGCCGATGTCCGCCAGGAGCGCCTGGACGATTCCGCTGATGTGGGCCTCGAAGGCCTGGCTTCCCCAAAGGCCGGCCAGCCGGACGACCTGTCCTCGCGCACCGGGTGAGAGGTGTTCGAGACGCGACAACAGGCGCTTCTCGGTCGCTTCGTTGAGGGCGATCTTGTGGGACTTGGGCCATCCGCGGGAGAAGCCGCTGAAGACTGCTTCGAGGACGGAGACGTTCCCTTCCGACACGGCGGCCAGGATCGCGTCGACCTGCTTGCTGTCCGGCGTGCCGCGAGCGACGTGCTCCGCCACGATCGAGGCCGTCCGCAGCGTGGCTTCAGGCAATGCCGCGGCGTCCTTGTTGTTCGGGGCCTTGGCGCGAGCCAGGGCGGTCAGGAAGCCGACGGCGTTGTTCGCCGCACCGGCGATGACGGCATCGGACGTCCAGCGATCCTGTCGTTGCGGTTCGAGAGCCGCGTCAGCAACGCGCGAGCCTGCGTCATTCGTGGCGGGCAGATCAGCCAGGGCCAGGAACGCGGCGAGGCGGACCTGGGGATCGCTGTCGTTCAGGAGTCCCGCCGCCAGCACCTCCTGCGTCGATTCGGCCTTCTGTGGCAGAACCTGGAGAGCATTCCGCCGCACGCCCGCCGAGGGATGCCGCAGCGCCGCGACCGCGGTCGTGTAAGCATCGCCCTTGGCCTCGTCCAGGAGACCGAGCCCCTTGAGCGTCCAGAGGGCGTGAACCGCGCCGGCATTGAGACCGACTGCGTCAACGTCCTTGTTCCGCACCAGGGCCAGCAGGTCGCCGGCAATCGACCGGTCACCCGCTTCGACGAGGAGCTGCTGCGCCTGCTTGCGGATGAGCATCGTCGGACTGGCGAGCGACGCGACAAGCTGCTTGGGCTCGCTCTTGGCGAGGTTGGTCACGGCCAGCGAACCGTCTGCCTTCCCGTAAGTCAGGCGGTAGACGCGGCCGTGCTTCTTGTCGCGGAGGTCCGTTTCGTAGGCGTTCCCCTTGCCGGTCTTGAAGCCCTGCGGCGTCGGGTTGTGCTGGATGATGTAGTTGTACCAGTCGATGACCCACAGGTTCCCATCCGGACCGACTTCAGCCAGGACCGGCGACGACCATTCGTCGTCGCTGGCGAGGATGTTGAACGTGTTCTGCGAGGTGAAGTCCGAACCTTCCTGCCGCAGGACGAAGGTCCCCACGAGGTGCCCCGTCGGCTCGCAGACGAACTGCGTCCGGTTCCAGTACGCCTGCGGGTAGTTGCGGCCCGTGTAGAGGGCGGAGCCGCAACCGGCGGTATAGCCCCCGGCATGGTCCATCTGGCGGACCTTCTCCGTGGCCGCCTGGAACAGGTGCGTGTCCGAGATCATCTGGAGGACTTCCGGCGACCAGCCGCGGACCCGCTCGTAGTAGCGGTTCGCGATCGGCATGTAGACGCTCGGGCAGTGATTGGCGGTGGAGCCAAAGATAATCCCTTCTTCGCTGATGCCGAGGCCCCAGGTGTTGTTGTTGGTCGACCGGACGAACTCGAGCTCGGCGACCTTCACTCCCTCCCCTTCCCCTTCGAGCCGGAAGCGGAAGAAACCCTGCCGGAAGCTGGGAGTCTTGGTTCCGCCAAAGGTGGGCTCCGACTGGTTGTAGCCCTGCATCCCCCAGATCCAGTTGTCGAGGCCGAGCTGGAAGTTGCTGACTTCGCCGTGGGTGTCTCCCATCCCCCAGCCGGTCATGAGGACCTGCCGGGTGTCGGCGACGTCGTCGCCATTCGTGTCGCGGAAGTAGACGGTTTCGACGCCGTCCTGCACGATCGCCCCGCCGCGGTAGAACGTGATCGCCGTCGGGATGCTGAGCTTCTCCGCGAAGACCGTGAACTTGTCGGCGACGCCGTCGCCGTTCGTGTCTTCGCAGATCCGGATCCGGTCCCGACCTTCGCCAATGGGCTGGAGTTCGTTGGGGTAGTCGTAGGTCTCGCAAACCCACAGCCGTCCGCGGGCGTCCCAGTTCATCGCGATCGGCTTGCCGCCGAGCTGTGGCTCGCTGGTGTAGAGACGCGGCTGAAAGCCCTCGGGGGTGACGAAGTGCTTGATCGACTCTTCCGGGGCGATCGGCGTCTGCATCTGCGACTGGTTGGCCGCCTGTGTTCCCCACTTTTCCCCCTTGGGGTAGATCGGGATCTTGGGACCGACGTCGATAAACTCGAACGGCTTGACGTCTTTCCGGAACGCCGTGATCTCGGGGAGGGCGAAGGCCTGCGGATCGGTGAACTTCGGTGCTTCCTGCGGATCGCGGCCGACGGCCCAGCGGAGGCCGCGTTCGACGAGGTTCTGGAAGCCAGGCTGGCCCCACGTCCGTTCGTCGTGGCCCCAGGCGGTGTAGAAGACGCGTCCCTTGCCCTGCGTCCGGACCCAGGTCCAGGGCTCGAAGCCCTGCTGGTCGGCCCGGACTTCGAGGACGATCCGGTTGGTTTCGTTGTGCTTGGTGTGGACGTAGGTTTCGTCCCAGCTTCCGAACCCGTCGAACCCTTTCATGACGGGGTGGTTGGGATCGACGATCCGCGTGCGGAAGTCGCCCGTTCCGTGGCGGAGGAACTGGGCGCCGACGAGGGCGATGTATTTCTCCGAGTTGAGGAAGCAGTAGGAGGCGCAGTGGAGCGGGATCAGGCCTTTGCCTCCTTCGACGTAGTCGAGAAGGGCCTTCTCCTGTTCGGGGCTGATCTGCGTGGTGTTCGCGAAGATCAGGAGTCCGTCGAACTTGGCGAGGGACGCGGGCGCGAGGGCGGCCATGTCGTCCGTGTACTGAACCTGGATTCCGCGCTCTTTGAGGACGGGGATGAGCTGGGCGGCCCGGTCGCCGGGGCGGTGGTGGCCGTTGTCTCCCAGGAAGAGGACGCGGATGGGGTTGTCTGCCAGGACGGGTTGGCAAAACAGCAGGAACACTGCGGCGAGTGCGTGCCGGAGCTTCATGATGGTTTTAAGGAGATGCCGAGATGCGGTGAGACGTGGGTTTGCAGTTTACGAGTTTCCGCCGCGCTTCACCAATGGACGCAACGTGTGCTTGCCGGCGCGACGTCGATAGCTCAAACCCAATGTGCCACGGCCACTGGGGTCAAGGGGGCAACCCCTTGCCGCCGGAGGCACTTCCATGAGGAACCGTGGTAAGCAACGGATATCCCCCCTTGTGGTGCCGGTGTTGAGGACTCCCTCACCCGATGCCGCTGGGTTTGCGATCCCCGCGGGTTGGTGAGGGGCATACGACACGGTGTCCGCGTTTGGACACTCACTCCTTCAGACATCTTCCGACGGCCAGGCCTCCGGCGGGCAAGAGGGCGTTGCCCCCTTGCATCCCCCACCAGGGTGCCCCTGGACCCGGTGAAGGGGTGCATTCGATGTCTCCCCTCCCCTTCGATAGACTCACACCTCACCCGCTGCCACCTGGAGACTCTCGATGCAACTCGGCTTCGTCAGCACGATCCTTCCGGAACTCTCCCTCCCCGAACTCCTGGCCTTCTCCAAAAAAGCAGGAGCCAAATGCGTCGAAGTCATGTGCTGGCCCGTCGGAAAGGCCGAACGCCGCTACGCCGGCGTCACCCACGTCGACGTCACCGACATGACCCAAAGCCGCGCCGATGACATCCTGGCCACCGTCCACCAGAGCGGCGTCGCCCTCAGCGGACTCGGCTACTACCCCAACGCCCTCTCCCCCGACCGCGAAGACGCCGAACGCGGCATCGCCCACCTCAAGAAAACGATCCAGGCCGCGCCGCTCCTCAAGGTCGGAGTTGTCACCAGCTTCGTCGGCAAAGACTGGACGCGCCCCATGTCCGACAACTGGGCCCTCTTCGAAAAGATCTGGCCCGACATCATCCGCCTGGCGGAAGACAACGGCGTCAAAATCGCCATCGAAAACTGCCCGATGTACTTCACGAAGGACGAATGGCCCGGCGGAAAGAACCTCGCCACGAGCCCGGCTTACTGGCGGCGAATGCTCGAGATCATCCCCAGCCCGAGCTTCGGCCTCAACTTCGATCCCTCTCACTTCGTCTGGCAGCGGATGGACTACCTCACGCCGCTCCGGGAGTTCAAGGACCGGCTGTTCCACATCCACTGCAAGGACGCCCGCCTCGACGTCGAGAAGCTCAACGACCTGGGAATCTTTGCCCACCCGAACGAGTACCACACCCCCAAGCTCCCCGGCCTGGGGGATGTCGACTGGGGCAAGTTTTTCTCGGTCCTGAGCGACATCGGCTACCGCGGACCTGTGTGCGCCGAAGTCGAAGACCGCGCTTATGAAGGCTCGCTTGAGCTCCGCAAGGTGTCGGTCGTCCAGAGCCTGCGGTACCTCCGCAACTTTGCGATGGACCAGGGAGAGCCGGTCTAGTCACCTCGTCCTATCTGTGTGCATCCGTGTTCATCTGTGGCCAATCCTTCTGATTCAGCCACAGATGAACGCAGATTAACACAGATAAGAGGGCTCACTGTTATTGTCTTGTTCGCCGTTCCGGTGCCTGGCTGACCTCGGCCAAGTGCCGTCTTGATATCCCCGGTTGAATGTCCCTGTCCGGTCCCTTTCTCGACGCCGATCGCCTGCTCCGCGAGACCTTTCTCGCCGATGTCCGGCTCTTCGCGCAGCTCCCCTCGACGAACGACTACGCCCATGCGGCAGCCCGGGAAGGGGCCCGCACGCCGCTGCTCATCGTGGCGGACGAGCAGACGGCCGGACGCGGACGCGGCGCCAATCGGTGGATGACCGGGGCGGGGGCGCTGACCTTCTCGCTCCTGCTCGAGCCGCGGAAGCTGGGGATGCCGCTCGCCTCGTGGCCGATTCTGTCCCTCGCCTGCGGAGCGAGCGTGGCGCTGTCACTGGAGACGCTGCTCGGTCCGCGGGCGGATGTCCGGGTCAAGTGGCCCAACGACGTTTATCTCGAAGGGGCCAAGGTGTGCGGGATCCTGGTGGAGACGCCGAAGTCTTCGCCGGATTCGCTGATCATCGGGATTGGCATCAACGTCAATAACCTTCGAGAGGCTGCGCCGCCTGAAGTCCAGAAGCGGATGATTTCGCTGGCCGATGTGGCGGGACAGGAGTTGCCGCGGACCGATGTCCTCATTGAGGTCCTGCAGCAGTTGCGCAGGCAGTTCGACGCCGTGGCGGAAGTTCCGGGGGCGGTGATCGAGAGCTGCCGGGCGCGGTGTTTTCTGACGGGTCGGCTTCTCAGTGTCAGCGATGGTGTGCGAACCGTCAGCGGGACCTGTTTGGGTCTCGATGATGATGGAGCCCTCCGCGTGGCGACGGCGGCGGGGCAACAGCGGTGTGTAGCGGGTAGCGTCGAGCTCCTCGACTGACTTTGCGTCCTCGCCGGCAAAGCGTTGATAGCTCAAACCCAACGTGCGACGGCCGCTGGGGTCAAGGGGGCCACGCCCCCTTGACCCCAGCGGCACTTCTATGAGGAACCGTGGTAAGCAACGGGTATCCCCTTTGTGGAACCGGCCATGAGGACTCTCTCAAACCACACCGCTTGCTTTGCGGTCCCCGCGAGTTGGTGAAGGGGCATACGGCACGGTGTCCGCGCTTGGACACGCTCTCCTTCAGACAGCTCTCGACGAGACGGCCTCCGGCGGGCAAGGGGGATTCTCCCCCTTGCATCCCCTGACCAGGGTGCCCCTGGGCCCGGTTCTTACGCCAGTCGCTACACCAGCCCGCGCGTCTTCCGCAACGTCCACTCCAACGTCATCAGACCCGCAAACAACAACAACAACGGCCACCCATCCCACAAATTCTCCAACCGCTGCCGAGTCATCTCCGTCATCAGCCCCTGAGCCAACAACTGATCCACAAAATCACCAAACTTCTCCGGGACAATCGCCACCGTCCCCGTAATCGTGGCGATCTCGTTCGCCAGCTCCGGATTCGCCGCCGGATTGTCCAGCTCAATGTCCCGCGCATCGACAATGAACCGCGTCGTCGCCGTCAGACCAAGCGACTTCCCATCTTTCGAAGCCCGGACCGACACCCAGTAGTCCCCCGGCAAATCAGTCCCCGCAAACTCCCCCTGTCCCCCTTCCGCCGTCCTCTGCGGCGTCACCGTCTGCTTCGATCCATCCGGCCGAACGACTTCGACCTGATAGTCCGCATCCTTCACCGGAGCGAGGTTCTTGTCGCGCGACCCAAACACGATCGGCACCCGGCCCCCGGGGGAAAAATTCTTCGGATCAACCCGCACCCAGACCGCGGCCTCGGTATCAAACTCTTTGTGGGCCAGCCAGAGAAAAAGCTGCTGCCAGAACCGTTGGTGCAGGTCCCGGTGACCCCGCAGATACCACATCCAGGTCTCATTCACCGCCAGCGCCGCAACCCGCGACCGTCCGACGTCGCTGGCAATCAGCAGCGGATCCCCCTCGATAGACTGGGCCAGCGTTTCGGCCGCCCCGCTGCTCGGCGCCAGCCTCGTCGCCCCGGTCATTTTGGGAAGCATCCGCCACGCCCGCTCGTTGTTCTGCGGGTCGAGCATCATGAGGTAGTGATCGAGCCCCGTTCCGGTCGGGAGCATCTGGATCCGGCGGCTTAGGTGGTCGTCCGGCTGGGGCGGACGCGGGGCGTTGTCCGAGAGCCGGACCGGAAGGTAACGCGCAATGGCGCTTCGCCCGTAACCGCCGGCGCTGTAGTTCTGCAGCCCCCCCAGCATCAGGAGGCCTGAGCCCTCCTCGACCCGCTCGGCCAGGAGCTGCAGGAGATCGGTCCCGGACTGGCGGAAGACGGACGCCGGAATGTCGCCGATCACATAGACGTCGTACGCCCCCCGCTGAAAGAGTCGGCGGTCGATCTGCACGTTCTTCATCAGCTCGCCGCCGGGGATCACCTGGAGGTCGAGCTGGATCCGCGCCGTCTGGTTGAGCTTGCGGACGAACGCCTGCTCGGGGTTTGCGATGTCGAAGTAGGCGACCTTCAGCCCCCCCTTGCTGACGTTGACGATCGTCTCGACGCGGTTGTTCGTCTGGCGGATTTCCCCTTCGAGCGGGACCGCCTCCATCGCGATCTTGTACTCCCCCGTCTGCTGCGCCACGAACGACAGCGTCACCTCACGGCGGTCGACGTTCTTCGTCGTCGTGAACTCCTGCTGCGAGCGGGCCTCCGGGGTGATTGGGATGTCCTTCCACACGCCGGGAGCGTTCGCCCCCACTCCGGTCCGGTCCTCATACTGCAGTTTGACCAGCACCTTGCGGCCGGCCGCTCCGCTCATGACGAGCTGTGCCTTCATGGGAGTGGTCTTCCGCTCGAAGACCATCGAA
The DNA here is from genome assembly GCF_001610835.1 of Planctomyces sp. SH-PL14. Taxonomy (NCBI): domain Bacteria; kingdom Pseudomonadati; phylum Planctomycetota; class Planctomycetia; order Planctomycetales; family Planctomycetaceae; genus Planctomyces; species Planctomyces sp. SH-PL14. The sequence continues at coordinate 8,372,385 of NZ_CP011270.1, forward strand.
TCGGCCAGCGGCGTTTCCAGAGCGAGATCGAGGCCCGACGAGGAGAGCTCGGACGTCCCGAGGAGAACCGGGTGGATCGGAACGCCCCGCTGTTCGACGAACCGCCTCGCCGCCGCCCGTGGATCGACGTCGTTCTCCCCCATGGCCCGCTGGGCAAAGTCGCTCAGCAGGATGATCCCGCCCAGACGCTTACCGTTCTCTTCGGTCCGAAGTCCGTCGAGCACCTTGCCGATGGCCGTGTACTTCCCGTCGGCCACTTCGCCGAACGCTTCGACGCCGACGAACTCGGTGTCGAAATCGAAGTACCGGAACTCGACGTTCTTCCCCAGCTCCCCGAGCTTTTCCTGATTGTCCTTGAGCAGCTTGAGGAGGGTCTGCCGCCGCGTCGCCCCCGCCGCTCCGTCTGGCGTGTTCATGCTCCGGGACTTGTCCCCGAGGACGATCATCTGGGCGGGGTCGTCGTCCTTCTCCGTGAACTGGAGCGTCGGACGGAGCATGGCGAAGAGCAGCACCGCCCCCGCCAGAAGACGCAGGGTGAGCAGCAGACGGCGGCGTCCGGCCGGCAGATGGCGCAGCCGCGGCCGGTACGTCGTGAGGACCAAGGTGACCATCAGCACCCCGGTCAGCACAACCCAGGGCCACGGCCAGATCGGATTCAGCAGCAGTCGAACCGAATTCATTCCGCCTCGAGGTCATTCCGTCGCGGCACTTCTGATGGTCGTCGTGAATGCCGGTTCCGGATCCATGACTCTTGGATCATACGGGGAGGTCGCGGAAAACGTGAACCCGGCCTGTGAAGATTCAGCCGGTGCGTTCCATGGATGTTGGTCTGCTGGACGGATGACCGGTCGGGCAACCCACGCCGGGGTCCAGGGGCTCGCCCCTGGTGGGGGATGCAAGGGGGCAACGCCCTCTTGCCCGCCGGAGGCCTGGCCGTCGAGAACTGTCTGAAAGAGAACGTTTCCAAACGTGGAAAACGTGCCGGATGCCCCCCACATCAACCCGCAAGGATTGCAAAGCAGGCGTCAAGATGAAGGGGGCCCGAGCCAGACCGCCTGGGACAGCGGAGCGGAATTCTGCAGCCCCTGTTCCACCAGCTCCGAACCGAACGAAACCTGCTCACCCGTCGGCAGCAGGTCCGTCAGGAGCCGGCCATCGTTCGCCCGGCCCCGGATCTGGCTCACGAAGAGATCCCGGAACTGGTACGCCTCGTTCTTGTCCATCCCCATCTGCTCGGTGATCCGCGTCACCCGCCGCGAGCCGTCGGCCGTGAACCGCGTGAGTTGGACGACGAGGTGGATCGCCGAGGCGACCTGGGCCCGCGCGACGTAGACCGGCAGCTCGACATCCGACATCAGGCAGAGCGTCTCCAGCCGTACGAGGGCGTCCCGCGGCGTGCTGGCGTGGACCGTCGTCATGCTCCCGGAGTGCCCGCTGATCATCGACTGGACCATGTCGAGGGCCTCGCCGCCCCGGACTTCCCCGACGATGATCCGGTCAGGCCGCATCCGCAGTGAGGCGGTAAACAGCTGCCGGATCGTGACCCCCTTCCGCCCCTCGGAGTCGGCCTGCTGCGACTCCAGGTAGAGCGAATGTGGCTGGTTGAGGCGGAGCTCGGAGCTGTCCTCAATGACAACGATCCGTTCCTCTGCCGGGACGGCCGCCGAAAGGGCGTTGAGAAACGTCGTCTTCCCGGTGCCGGTTCCCCCGGCGATGAGAATGTTCTTGCGCAGCCGGACCGCGAGGGCGAGAAACTCCCGCGCGACGGGCGACAGGCTCCCCTGCGTCACGAAGTCGTCGAGCGTGTGGACGTCCCGCCGGAACTTCCGGATCGTCAGGTAGGTCCCGCGGCGGGCGCTCGGCGGAAGAACGGCATGGACGCGGGAGCCGTCCGGAAGCCGGGCGTCGAGGATCGGCCGCTCCGGGTCGATCTCCCGGCCGACGTACTGCGCGATGTTGTGGACGGCCGACTGGAGAACGTCCTCGCTGGCGAACCGGTCCTCAGTCTCGAACAGCCGCCCGCCGATCTCGACGTAGATTTCGTCCGGGCCGTTGACCATGATCTCGGTCACGCGCGGATCGTCGAGGTAGTTGCCGATCGGCGCGAGGAAGAAGCCGATGCTGGCCGAAAAGATCGATTCTCGATTCATGGTGAGCTGCCCGCCTTCAGCGGCCAACCCTCGCGCGATGAGCCGCCTTTTGCTGACGGCTCACCGCTGACGGCTGACAGATCCTTGCGTGAAACGCCCTCAGATCGACTTCCAGCTCCGATCCTTGCCGCTGGCGAGGACGGCGTCACAGATCTTCTGGGTTTCGAGGGCGTCGCGGAACGTCGGGCCGCACGGTTCGCCCTTCGCCGCTCCTTCGAGGAAGTCGCGGACGTGGTGCACGAAGCTGTGTTCGTAGCCGATCTGGAGCCCCGGCACCCACCACTTGTTCATGTACGGGTGCTCGCCGTCGGTGACGTGGATCGACCGCCAGCCGCGGAGTTTTCCCTCGTCCTTGTAGTCGAAGAATTCGAGGCGGTGCAGGTCGTGCAGGTCCCACTTGAGCGAACCATGCTCGCCGTTGATCTCGAACGTGTAGAGGGCCTTGTGGCCGCGGGCGTAGCGGGTCGACTCGAACAGGCCGAGCGAGCCGTTCTGGAAGTGGCACAGGAAGGCGCAGGCGTCGTCGATGCCGACCTTCTCCTTCTTGCCGGTCAGGTTGTGCATCCGCTCCTTGACGAAGGTTTCCGTCACGGCGGTGACGTCGCTCACCTTGCCGTTCAGCCAGACGGCGGTGTCGATGCAGTGGGCCAGGAGGTCGCCCGTCACGCCGGAGCCGGCCGCCTCGACGTCGAGCCGCCACAGGGCGTTCCCTCCCTGCGGGAGGTCTTCGGAGATGGTCCAGTCCTGGAGGAAGTTGGCCCGGTAGTGGAAGATCTTGCCCAGGCGGCCTTCGTCGATGAGTTGCTTGGCCATCGTGACGGCGGGGACGCGGCGGTAGTTGTACCAGACGGTGTTGACGACCTTGGCCTTCTCGACCGCCTGGCACATTTCTTCGCCTTCGGCGACGTTCATCGCCAGGGGCTTCTCGCACAGGATCATCTTGCCGTTGGCGGCACAGGCGAGGGCGATCTCCTTGTGGAGGTTGTTCGGGACGCAGATGTCGACGGCGTCGATGTCTTTGCGCTCGACGAGCTTTCGCCAGTCGGTCTCGATCGACTCGTAGCCCCACTGGTCGGCGAAGGCCTGAATCTTCTCTGCGCTGCGGGCACAAGCGGCCTTGAGGACCGGACGGAGCGGGAGGTCGAAGAAGTCGTTGACCCGCTTGTAGCCGTTGGTGTGGGCCCGGCCCATGAAGCCGTAGCCGATCATGCCGATGTTGAGCGCCTTGGGAGCCATGCGTGCGATCCTCGATGTGATACCAATGGAATGAAATCGGAGAATACCGAGGAACCCCGAACAACCCCAGCGTCCGGCAGCGGGGTGTTCGGTAAAGGTGGAGAGCCTTATTCCGTTGGCTCGAACCGCGTCCTTGCCGGTACGACTCGATAGCTCAAACCCAACGTTCTACGGCAGCCTGGGGTCAAGGGGTCTCGACCCCTTGCCGCCGGAGGCACTTCTATGAGGAACCGTGGTACACAACGGACGTCCCCTTTGGTGGACCAGTTATGAGGACTCCCTCAATCCACACGGCTGGCTTCGCAATTCCCGCGGGTTGGTGATGGGGCATACGGCACCTTGTCCGCGTTTGGATACTCACTCCTTCAGACATCTCTCGACGGCCAGGCCTCCGGCGGGCAAGGGGGCGTTGCCCCCTTGCATCCCCCACCAGGGTCCCCCTGGCCCCGGTTCGTTGGCCAGCGATTCTGGGTGACACATAGGACACCCGTCGGCCCGGCACGCTCCCCGAGCAAAAGACGCAAGATCCGCCGTCCCCTCTACCGTCCGCCTTCCGCCTCCCCACCATCCGCTGGACACCCACCAACAGCCGGGTATCATTAACGCCAACGACACGGAGAGCCCCCAGGCGCTCCGTGTTGATTTTTTTGTCATGTGCCGAGAGCTCCGAGCCGGTGTCGGGCCGACTCTCTCTTTCCCTCGGGAGGGCTGTCATGGAACGCCAACCAATCACTCGTGAAGGTTACGAGAAGCTGCGGGAAGAGATCCGGCGTCTGGAAGAGGAAGAGCTCCCGGCAATCTCCGAACGGATTGCCGACGCCCGCGCCGAAGGAGACCTCCGCGAGAACGCGGAGTACCACGGCCAGCGCGAAGAGCAGGGGCGGATGATGGCCCGCATCGGCCAGATGAAGTCCAAGCTGGCGTCGTGCTTCATCGTCGAAAAGTCAGAGATGCCGAAGGGGATCGTGACGTTCGGCTCGACCGTCACGGTCAAGAACTTCGCGTTCGACGAAGAAGAGACGTATGAGTTCGTCGGTCCCGGCGAAGAGGACTACGACGGCGACATCCTCAAAATCCTGACGACGAGCCCGATCGCCAAGGCTCTGATGGGCAAGAAGGAAGGGGACATGACCGAGGTCGCCCTGCCGCGCGGACTGACCAAGATGCAGGTGGTCCGTATCGTCGACCACGGCGAGTGAAGCGGTCCGGCCACTCTTGTCTCAGGGCGCGATCCCAAGCAACCGCATGGGCGGATTAAGCCGCGCGGACGTGGGCCGACTGCCGGGAATGTCGCTCGGCCCTGCACAGCGATTCGTGAGCGACATCGCACACTGTGCGCAGCATGCAACAGCGGGATACCCCAATGGGCACCAACCGAACCGGACGCGCCACCGGCCAGAGAAGCCTGACGAGGCCCACCAGGTGGGCGCCTCAGTCATCGGCCGGTATGAGGCTCAGGATCTGAGGAACGATCAGCCGTTCAGTTCACGCTCTTTCCGCTGCATTTCATCCAGCACAATCGGGTGCCAGCTGGCATCCCGCCGTCCGGCCGGCTGGTAGTTCCGCCGGGCCCAGGCCCGCAGCTTCATCTCTTCGACCGCGTCAATTTGAACGAACGTAACTTCCATCTGTTGGGGAAACATGGCGATCTCCTCAGACTTGCGGCTTGCTGCCGCTGGGACCCTGTGCTTCCGCGGGACTGAATCTTTCGTCTGGCCGCGAAACAGAGCCGTCACCGTGACCTTCGGCCACCTTCATCCCTGAGGGAAGGCATCTCGAATCTCACGCTTCCGCCAAGTTGTGCGACCTGGCCACGGAAGCGTGTCAGACTCCCCATTCTTGATTGGGATCGTGAACTGAACGTTGATTCCAAAAGAACGTCGATTGCGCCGAAACAAGTGTCACGAAGCAATCGGTCGCCATCAGGTGACGACAGCAGTTAGACTAGCGGGCCGATTTCGCTTTCTCAACAAAATGTCTAGTCTTTTGCCAAGTTTTCACCTGGCGCCGCACCCTCGCGGGCCCGGTTAAGCTGGGCGATTGAGGCTGGCTTTGACGAACGTGAGCAGTCCGATTCGCAGGAGCTTATGGTCAGTTGGACGTGGCATTCAGCGATCTTCTTGAATCAGCGATCGTCCATGCGAAGATCCCGCGTGAAACTGCCGCTGACTAAGGCTCGGACGCCGGGGTTGGCCAAGCCGCTCACCCCGAGGTCGGCAGGTTCGTCCCGGCTGGGGCGACCAATACCGTCGGCTACGGCCAACACTTCTCTGGGTAACTATATCGAACGATCCGGGTCACGACCGATTCGACGTCGGGGGAAACCATGGCTGATGCGATGTGGACAGACGTGGTGGCGACTCTCCGTGACAATGGTGTCCCGTTCGAGGCCGGACTGACGAACGAGGAGGTCGAGGTCGCCGAGGAGCGGTACAGGTTCCAGTTTCCACCAGACCTGCGGGCGTTCCTTCAGGCCGGATTGCCCAGCGCGAGAGATTTCCCTGACTGGCGCAAATGTGATGACGCCCTCCTGAGCGGTTGGCTGGACCTTCCCCGACGAGGCATCCTGTTCGACGTTGTGCACAACAACTTCTGGTTGGACGAGTGGGGGCTCCGGCCGCCGTCGGCGGAAGACGCTCAGCGGGTGGCGAATGAGAAGGTTGTCACCGCGCCGCGGCTTATCCCGATCTTCAAACACCGGATGATGCCGTCGGAGCCGTGCCTGGCGGGCAACCCGGTGTTCTCCGTCCACCAGACCGACATCATTTACTACGGAGTAGACCTGCGGGACTACCTGATCCACGAGTTCCTGGTGCGGGAGGATGTCGGCATCTGGCCGATCCCGGAGGACGTCCGCCAAGTACCGTTCTGGGACCTCCGCCTTTTCATGAAGGTACGGTGGTCGCGTGGGCCATGCGTTTTCGACAATGGCGAGGGTGTACTCCCATAGACAGCGAGGCTCACGCGAGGAGCGCGGAACTCAGTATCATCTGCATGCCCCAGCCGGTGCGAATTCCTTCGCATTGCCGCCGCGGCCGAACTCGTCAGTTATTGATGTGGAAGGAGATATGACATGATTCCCTTCATCGACCCGCACGTCCACATGGTTTCCCGGACGACCGACGACTACGAGCGGATGGTCCGCATGGGATGCGTGGCGGTGAGCGAGCCCGCATTCTGGGCCGGCTACGACCGCGGTTCCGCCGAGGGGTTCCGGGACTACTTCCAGCAGCTGACCGGCTTTGAGCAGAAGCGGGCTCACGCCTCGGGGATCCAGCACTTCAGCTGGCTCTGCATCAACGCCAAGGAAGCGGAGAACGTCTCGCTTGCGCGGGAAGTCATCTCCCTGATTCCCGAGTACATCGACCGGACGGGCGTTCTGGGGATTGGCGAGATCGGGCTCAACAAGAATACCCGCAATGAGTCGACCGTCTTCCGGGAGCACTTGGATCTGGCGGTGCGGCTCAATGAGATGATCCTGATTCACACGCCGCACCTGCAGGACAAATACAAGGGGACGCGGATGATCGTCGACATGCTTAAGGAGCGGACCGACCTTCCGCCGGAGCGGGTCTGCATTGATCACGTGGAAGAGCACACGGTCCGGCTGGCGCGGGAGAACGGATTCTGGTGCGGGATGACGCTGTACCCGACGACGAAGTGCACGCCGGCCCGGGCGGCAGACATTATCGAGCGGTATGGCGATGATCGGATCATGGTGAATTCGGCCGGCGACTGGGGGCCATCGAATCCGCTGGCGGTTCCGGACTTCATTCAGGAGATGCGTCGCCGCGGTCATTCGGAGGCGAAGATCCGCAAGATCGTTTACGAGAACCCGCTGACGTTCTTCCGTCAGTGCCGCCGGTTCCGTTCGCCCGAGCGAGCTTAGACCGCGTCCGTGCCGGCACAGTGCCTTAGCTCAAACCCAACGTGCGACGGCAGCCTAGGGTCAAGGGGGTCTCACCCCCTTGCCGCCGGAGGCACTTCTGTGAGGAACCGTGGTAAGCAACGGACGTCCCCTTTGTGGTACCGGCGTTGAGGACTCCCTCACACCTCACAGCTGGCTTTGCAATCCCGGCGGGTTGGTGAGGGGGCATACGACACGGCGTCCGCGCTTAGACACGCCCTCCTTCAGATATCTCTCGACGAGAGGGCCTCCGGCGGGCAAAGGGGCGTTGCCCCTCTGCACTCCCCACCAGGGGGCCCCCTGGACCCAGATGGGGGACACGCCTTGCCCCTGGCTTGCCGTCAATTTGATGTTCCCCCTAACATCCCACATCGGCCAGAGGGGTGCGCTGGCCAAACGATCCGTCGAGTTGTCTCCGCACCCGACAACACGGAACACCTGAAATGAGTTCAGGACTCAATCGGTTGGGAAGCCACGCACTCTTCTCCACTCCCGTCGAATCCGCTCCCCCGTCGGAGCACGCTGAAGAGATCCGGGACGCTCTCGACCGCACCGTCAACTGGATGTTCGATCGCCAGGCCGACGACGGCTACTGGTGCGGTGAGCTCGAAGGCGACACGATCCTCGAGTCCGAATACATCCTCCTGCTCGCCTTCCTCGGCCGCGGACAATCGGAAGTCGCTCTGAAAGCGGCGGAATACATCCGCCGGCAGCAGCTTCCTTGCGGTGGCTGGGCCATGTACCCCGGCGGCCCGCTCGAGATCAGCGGCTCCGTCAAGGCGTACTGGGCCCTCAAGATCACCGGACACGATCCCCAGGCCGATTACATGGTCCGGGCCCGCGAAGCGATCCGCGCGGCCGGCGGAGCCGAGAAGGTCAACAGCTTCACCCGCTACTACTTCGCCCTGCTCGGCATCATCGCCTACCGGCAGTGTCCCGCGGTTCCCCCCGAGGTGATCCTCCTCCCCAAGTGGGCCCCGTTCAATATCTATGAGATGTCCTCCTGGTCGCGGACCATTCTCATCCCGCTCAGCCTCCTGTGGGCCTACCAGCCCGCCGCATCGCTGCCGGAATCGCAGCAGATCCGCGAACTGTTCCTGACATCGCCGGAACAGCTTCCGGTCACGATGCCCCCGTCGGACCAGCTCGACGCGCTGAAGCGGCCCTCCCGCATCAACTGGCACGCTGTCTTCGCGGCTGTCGACCGAGGCTGGAAGGCGATGGAAGGGATGCACGTCAAGCCGCTCCGTCGCCGGGCCATCGCGAAGGCGTCGCGGTGGATGCTGGACCGTTTTGGCCAGAGCGACGGCCTCGGCGCGATCTTCCCGCCGATCATCTGGAGCATTGTCGCCCTCAAGTGCCTCGGCTACGCGGATGACGCCCCGGAGGTCCAGGCTGCCCACCGCGAGCTCGAGAAGCTGACGATTCACGAAGAAGAGACGGCTCGTCTGGAGCCGTGCCGGTCTCCGGTGTGGGACACGTGCATCAGCGTCATCGCCCTTCGCGAAGCGTGCGTTCCGGCCGATGACCCGCGGATCCGCCGCGCGGTGGACTGGCTCCTGTCGAAGGAAGTCCGCAGCAAGGGGGACTGGTCGGTCAAGATGCCCGACGTCGAGCCCGGAGGGTGGTACTTCGAGTTCAACAACGAGTTCTATCCCGACATCGACGACACCATCATGGTCACGATGGCGCTCGCCCGCTGCCTGCCGGGGGACCTGTACTCGACGTGGCAGGCCCAGTTCGTCCCGACCACGAAGGTCGGAACACCCGACGGATTCTCGACCATTGTCTGCGGCAAGACCGCCCGCGGCGCGCGGGCCTGCTCGGACCTCGAGCGGATGCGGCCGATGATCGCCGCCATGACCCGCGCGGTGAAGTGGATCGAAGGGATGCAGTGCCGCGATGGCGGCTGGGCGGCGTTCGACCGGGACAACGATCGAGAACTCCTGACCCGCGTCCCGTTCGCCGACCATAACGCGATGATCGACCCGCCGACCGCCGACATCACGGCCCGGGTCCTGGAGATGTATGGCCGGCTCGGCTTCTCGCTCGAATCGCCGCACCTCGCACGGGCTCTCGAATTCGTGTGGAGCGAGCAGGAAAAGGATTTCGCGTGGTACGGCCGCTGGGGGGTGAACTACCTCTACGGCACCTGGCAGTGCCTCGTCGGCCTTCACGAGATCGGCGTTCCCGAGAGCGACTCCCGGATCCGCGCTGCGGCGGACTGGCTCAAGGCGAAGCAGCAGGCCAACGGCGGCTGGGGGGAGACCGCCCGCAGCTACGACGAGCCGCACCTCCGCGGGGAAGGGCCGACGACCGCTTCCCAGACCGCCTGGGCCCTGATGGGCCTGATGGCGGCGGGTGAAGTGGAGTCCGACGCGATTCGGCGCGGCGTCCGCTACCTCCTGAACGCCCAGGAAGAAGACGGCGGCTGGAATGAGCCCGAGTTCACTGGAACCGGCTTCCCGCGCGTTTTCTATCTCCGCTATCACCTCTACCGGATCTACTTCCCGCTCATGGCGCTGGGCCGATACGCCCGCCTCACGGGAATCCTCACGGAAGGCCAGATCGCCCGCGCGATCGCCTGAACGTCTATCGCCAAGGGATCACCACGATGTCCGCCCCAGTCGCCATCATCCTGGCCGCCGGCAAGAGCAAACGCATGATGTCGGAGACCCCCAAGGTCCTGCATCAGGCGTGCGGCAAAACGCTCGTCGACCATGTTTTGGACGCGGCCCGGGAAGCCGGCGCGAAGCGAGCGGTGATTGTCGTCGGACATAAGGCCGAGGTCGTCGAGGCGGCGTTGCGGCATCATCCGGACGTCGAGTTCGCGCTCCAGGCCGAACAGAAGGGGACGGGCCACGCCGTCATGATGGCCCGCGAGCAGCTCAAGGATCACCACGGTCCGGTCCTCGTTCTGACCGGCGATACGCCGCTGCTCCGCGGCCGGTCCCTGGCGGGGTTGCTTGATGACCTGCGGACGAACAAAGCGGCCTGCGTTGTCGGGACGGCCAAGACGGAGAACAACTTCGGGCTCGGCCGGATCGTCCGCGACACCGACGGGAACTTCCTGCGGATCGTCGAGCAGCGGGACGCTTCGCCCGAGGAGCAGGCGATCACCGAGATCAATACCGGCTGCTTCGCCTACGACTGCGACGCACTGTTCGGAGCGCTCGATGAGATCCGCCCGAACAACAGCCAGGGGGAGCTGTACCTGACCGACTGCGCGGAAATCCTCCGCCGCAAGGGGCACACCGTGCTCGCTTCCAACCGCCTCGACATTACCGAGGCTCTCGGCGTGAACACGCAGGAGCAATTGGCCGAGGTCGAGGGAGTCATGAAGTCCCGCTCGGCCTGATCCGCGGCCCTGCGCGATACCGCTGCGAAGCTGTGGCGGCGCCATCTTTGTGGCGGCCGATTGTGTTCGAGAGAAGCGGAATCGGTAGACTCCGGGGAATGGACCGTGGTTCCCGGAGATTGCTGATGCGTCGCGTGACCTCGCTGATGTGGCTGGCCCTTCTGCTCCTGGGCCTCGTCGTTTCCCCCTCTCTCCCGGCTCAGGAGACGCCGCCGGCGAATGAAGGGAACGGACGCTATGAGGTGCGGGACATCCACGATCCGAACGGCATCGGGAAGTTCTACATGGGCCGGGAGATCGCCTATGTCATGGGGGCCCAGGCCATCGGCTGGCTGGAGCGTCCGGAGCGGGAGCGGGAAGAGCAGCTCAGGAAGCTCGTCAAAGCCCTCGATCTCAAGCCGGGAATGGTCGTCGCGGACGTCGGCGCCGGCTCGGGGGTCATCACGATGATGATGGCTCCCAAAGTCGAGCCGGAGGGAAAAGTCCTGGCGCTCGACATCCAGCAGCCGATGCTCGATGCCCTGGCGGTGAAGTGCAAGCGGGCACGGGTCGACAACGTGGAGCTGATCCTGACGACCAATCGCTCGGTCAAGCTGAAGCCCGAGACCGTCGATCTCGCGATCATGGTCGACGTCTACCACGAGCTTGAGTTCCCCTACGAGATGCTGCGGGAGCTGAGCGCCGCCATCAAGCCGGGGGGCCGGATCGCCTTCATCGAGTTCCGCAAGGAGGACCCGCGAGTCCTGATCAAGGAAGTCCACAAGATGTCCGAAGAGCAGGTCAGGAAGGAGGCCCTGCTGCCGGAGATGAATCTGAAATTCCTTAAGAACGATGATCGTCTTCCCCAGCAGCATCTCCTGTTCTTCGAGAAGGTCCGGCCGGGAGAGAAGGCCGCCGCGCCGGCCCCGTCGACCGATCCCAAACCTTGATTGCACGACGCCGGTGCGGGGGATATGCTCGCGCCCATCTTTTCCCCTGATTTTCAGTCGATTCTCTTGCCGGAGGGCCTGATGGCCGATCCCGCTCCGTCCGCGCAGCAGGCCGATATCCAGCGCCGCTACCGCGAGTTCCTCGACCTGCTCCCGCTCACGCTGAGCCTCGCCGGCCTTCCGCCCAGCGAGAAGGGGGCGTACTTCACCGAGGAGCAGATCGAGACGCGGCTCTTCGCCGTGCGGCACGCCTGGAAAGCCTCCCGCGCCTTCGTCCGCGAGATCGTCACCAAGTAGCTTTTCTTGGGCGCGGGGCAGGACCGTCCCGCGTATTGTCCTCCGCGCCGGAGGACGGATCGGAAAGGTGCCTCATGGCGGTGACCCTTGCCGAATCGTACGGGCATTGTCGTCGCGTCGCGCGCAAGACGGGCAAGAACTTCTATTACTCCTTTCTGACCCTCCCCCGGCCGCTCGCCGATGACATGTGCGTCCTGTATGCCTTCCTGCGGCATACGGACGATCTGGGGGATGATCCCGCCGTTCCGCTCCCGGAGCGGCGGCGGAGCCTGGATGCGTGGCGGGCAGAGGTGGCCGACGCTCTCGCGGGCCGGCCGACGCAGCATCCCGTCTTTCCCGCGCTGCGGGAGATTGTCGCCCGGCATGGCCTGACGCCGCGGCATCTGGAAGACGTGATCGACGGCGTCGAGTCGGACCTCGTTGCTCATACGTTTCAGACCTTTGTTGACCTGGAGAAGTACACCTATCAGGTCGCCGGCGCCGTGGGACTCTGCTGTATCCAGATCTGGGGATACACGTCGCCGGACGCTCTCTTGCGGGCTGTCGACTGCGGGACCGCGTTTCAGCTCACGAACATTCTTCGCGACCTGCAGGAGGATGCTCTGGCTGGCCGGATCTATCTGCCGACGGACGACCTGGCCCGATTCGGCTATTCCGCCGATGATCTGAGAGCTGGTGTTCGGGATGAGCGGTTCCGGCGGCTGATGCGGTTTGAGACGGAGCGGGCGCGGCACTTCTACGCGAAGGCGGACGAGCTGATCCCGATGCTCAGCCGCGAGGGGCGGCGGATCCTGGGGGCGATGATCCGTATCTATCGCGGTCTGCTTGACGAGATTGAGCGTCGCGACTTCGATGTCTTCAGCCGCCGCGTGTCGCTTTCGCGGTTCCACAAGCTTCGTATCGCGATTTCGAGTTGCCTCTCCCGCGACTGAGTTTCGAAGGTCTTGCTCCCACATCGGCGGCCCAAGAACCGGGGTCCAGGGGTTGGCCCCTGGTGGGGAGTGCAGAGGGGCAACGCCCCTTTGCCCGCCGGAGGCCTGGCCCGTCGAGGACTATGGCAAGAAGTACGCGCCCAATCGCGGACAACGTGTCGCATGCCCCCTCACCAACCCGCAGGGATTGCAAAGCCAGCGTTATTGGGTGAGGGAGTCCTCAACGCTGGTACCACAAAGCGGTCGCCCGTTGTGTGCCATGGTTCCTCACCGAAGCGCCTCCGGCGGCAAGGGGTGACGCCCTTGACCCCAGGCTGCCGTGGCACGTTGGGTTTGAGCAAGCAAAGCTGTGCCGGCAAAAACGCGGTTCGAGCCAACGGGGCAGCCATGCCACCCCCCGCGCACAACACACTCTGTGGCTCCACAGTCTGAATCAGGACCTCAGCAGCGGACAGATCTCCGTCTGCGGCGTCCCGCCCGTCACATGAACCTTCCGGCTGCCGTCAATGTACACGTTGACCTCGCTCCGGAAGCCGCAGTCGTCGTAGTACAGGCCAGGCTCGATCGAGAAACAGGTCCGCGGAAGCAGCAGGCGGTCCTCGCGGGTCTCCAGGTTGTCGATGTTCGCACTGTTCCCGTGAACCTCCTGCCCGATCCCGTGCCCCGTCCGGTGGACAAAGTGCTCCGCCACACCGTGCTTCTCCATCACGCCGCGGCACGCGTCGTCCACCTCCCAGCCCCGCACGTCCCGCTCCTCCGCAAAGGCGCTCTGGACATAGCCGATCGCGGCGTCACGGGCCTGCGTCACGATTGAGAAGAGCTTGGCGTAACGCTCCGGGACCTCCGCGCCGGCGTACGCCATGCGGGTCAGGTCACTGTAGACCGAGCGGGGCTGGTCCAGCTTGGCCCACAGGTCGATCAGGACCAGGTCCCCTTCGCGGATCGTCGTGTCGTCCCCGGTCCCCGTCTCGTAGTGCGGCATCCCGGCATGGGCGTTTCGGGCCACGATCGGCGGGGAGTAGGTCGTCATCGTGTGGTGGCGGAAGTGGTCCAGGATCACCTGCTGGACCTGCCGCTCCGTCACGCTCGCTTTGTTCCGCAGCCGGTCCGCGATGAAGCCCCACGCCTTGCCATAGGCGGAGTCGGTCACCTTCGCCGCCTCGAAGTGCATCCGCTCCTGCTCGGCGTCCCACACCGCTTCGAAGAGCTGGACGAGGTCCCCGGACGAGACGATCTCCGGCCCCAGAGAGCGGACAAGCTCCACCGTACCGGCGTCGACGCGGGAGACGTAGGGGCTCGAGGCGAGGGGCGAATACTCCATCGCCACCCGCTTGGCCCCCTTCACGCAGGCGTCGATGGCGCGGTGCAGTTCCCCCCAGCGGAGGTAGACCGTCTTGTCGCCGGGCAGGAAGTCGAGGACCGAATCCTCGATCCGGTGGACGATCTTCCGCGGCTTCCCGTCGGCCGGGATCCAGTAGAGGAAACGGCGCGACGTATGGACGTTGTCCGAGAGGCGGAGGACCCGCCGCGCCAGGACGTTGCTCGCACGGAAGTCATACAGGAGCCATCCGTCGAAGCCGAACTGCCGAATGGCGGCCTGCACGGCCCGGAGATCCAGCATCATGCCCTCCCGACTGGAGAACGAATCGTGGCGACCGCCATCGTGGACGACATTCCCGATTCCCTCAAGCCTCAATCGGCCGGGCGGGAAACAAAAAGGCCCCCGGAGGATGTCCGGAGGCCTTTTGCGGGCTCCTGGCAATCGTTGACCGTTATTCCACGACGTACTCGTGAGCGAGGAGTTCGAAGGAGTCGACGTTCTCGGAGGAGAGGCCCGAGTCGCGGACGATCTCGATCTGCGCCTCGGTGTTCCCCTTCAGCTCGCGGGCGTGAGCGCTGATCCGGCCGTTCTTGTCGTACTCGTAGGAGATCTCGACCGGCGAGCCGGCCGGAAGGTTCGGCGGGAGGCCGACGATCCGGAAGTCGCCGATCGTGGTGCAGGCGTCCGGATCGCTCGCGTCCCCTTCCAGCACGCAGACGTGGACCCGCTGCTGGTTGGGAGCGTTCGTCACGAACCGGCTCGTCACCTTGTGCGGGACGGCGGTGTTCCGGGGGATCATGATGTGGTTGATCTTCCGGCTCCGGTCGGACGGGTCGGTGATCTTCACACCCAGCGAGTGGGAGTTGACGTCCACGGCGTTGACGGAGCGGAGCCGGTCGAGGACCGCCTTCCCCATCTTGGATTCCGCGCCGCTGATGCGGGCCTCGAGGATCGCGGCGTGGATGCACGCCCCCTGGGCAACCGCCTCTTCGGGAGTCACTTCGCGGGAGGGCTTGCGGCCCGTGAGCTCGACGAGCATCTTCTCGACGGCGGGCATGTAGGTCGAACCGCCGACGAGGACGATCTCATCGAGCTGGCCGAATCCGACGCCCGCCTGCTGCATGACGAGCTCGGTCGTGTCCCGGGTCCGCTGCAGGAGGTCCGCGGTGAGCTTCTCGAACTCGTTCCGCGTCAGGTTGAGCGTGAGGCTCTTCCCCTGGTAGTAGTGGTTGATCTGGACCGTGGTCTTTTCGCTCAGGACACGCTTGGCGCTCTCGCACTCCTGCGTCATGGCCATCATCGACTCGGGATCTTCCCGCGGGTCGAGGGCATGCTTGCGGTGGAACTGCTCGGCGATGTGGTCGACGACGCGGCGGCTCCAGTCGAGGCCGCCGAGCATCACGTCCCCGTCGGTCGCCAGGACGCGGAACTGCGTCGGCGTGTAGCGGACGACGGTCACGTCGAACGTCCCTCCCCCCAGGTCATAGACCATGATGGTCTTTTCCTTGGAGGCGAGGTCGCGGCGGCCAAGCTCACCCTTCTGCCAGGCGTAGGCCAGGGTGGCGGCGGTCGGCTCGTTGATGATGTCGATGACGTTGAATCCGGCGATCTTGCCGGCGTCCTGCGTCGCCTTGCGGCGGACGTCGTTGAAGTAGTAGGGGACGGTGACGACGGCGTTCACCACCGGTCCCATCTTGGTCTCGGCGTCCTGCTTCAGCTTCTTGATGATCAGGGCCGAGATGAATTCCGGCGTGAGCTTCTTCCCCTGATAGACGACGAAGAAGTCCTTGTTCCCCATCTGCCGCTTGATGGCTTCGACGATGTTCTTGGGGTTCTCGATCGACATCCGCTCCGGCGAGGGGCCGACGATGACCTTTCCGTCTTCCCCCAGGAGCACGACCGACGGCGTGATGGTCCGGCCGTCCGAGTTGGGGATGGCGACCGGGTTTCCCGCATTATCGAGCTGAGCGATCGTGGAGTAGGTCGTTCCGAGGTCGATGCCGACCGTCTGTCCCGGCAAAATTTTCATGCGGAGGGATCTCGAATGCGGAAATATGAACGAGTGATGAAGGCGGGCGCAGAGACGCAGCGCCGACCGCTTGGCTGATGTGGCTGGGCGATTCTGACACGGCGTTCTACGGGAATCAAGGACTGGAAACCGGTGGAAGTTCCGTCAAATCCCGGCACTTTGTGAGCGTGCGGGCCCGAGCGGTGCCACAGGTTCCAGGGGAGAGGGGGCCGCCGATCCGTCTCTCCGCGCGGCGGACGCGCGCGGTCGTTAAGATCGCCGCCGGTCCGGAACGGATCGGCCGACCGGAGATCCGCGTCCCCTGCCCTCCTTTGCCGTTCTCCCCACCCGACGCCGCCCCGCCGCGCGTTCCCAGGTCGCTCCCATGCCTCGACGAGAACTTCCCGGCCTCTTCGGTTCCCCCGAGGAGGAGCCGATCTCTCCCCGGTCCGAAGCGTCCGGTCTGACTGGCCCCGCCGCGTCCCCCGCTCCACTCGCGTCGGCCCCCCTGGCGGAACGGATGCGGCCGCGGACGCTCGATGAAGTCGTCGGACAGCAACACCTTGTCGGACCCGGCCGGATGATCCGCCGGCTCCTGGAGTCCTCCGGCGTCGTCCCGTCGCTCCTTTTCTGGGGGCCGCCCGGGACCGGGAAGACGACGCTGGCGCGGCTTTTCGCCAGCCATGCCAGGGCCCGGTTCGTCGCTCACTCCGCCGTCCTGTCGGGGGTCAAGGAGCTTCGGGAGGCGATCGCCGAGGCCCGAACCGCCCGCCGGTCGGGGCTGCGGACCGTCCTCTTCGTCGACGAGATCCACCGGTTCAACAAGTCGCAGCAGGACGCCCTCCTGCCGGCGGTCGAGGACGGGACGGTCTCCCTCATCGGGGCGACCACCGAAAACCCCTCGTTTGAAGTCAACGCGGCGCTCCTCTCCCGCTGCCGGGTCGTCACTCTTCAGCCGCTCGAGGAACAGGACCTCGTGGCCCTTATCGGCCGGGCGCTGGACGACGAGGAGCGCGGACTGGCGGCCCTCCGTCCCGTCATCAGCGACGAGAACCGGCAGCGGCTGGCGCGGGTCGCGGCGGGGGATGCCCGGGCCGCGCTCACGGCCCTCGACTCGGCCGTCCAGTCGGTCGAACCGGATTCGTCGGGAGAGCGGGCCGTTGCCTGGGAGGCTCTGTCCGAGGCGCTCGGGCGGGCGAGATTCAGCTACGACAAGGGGGGCGAGGACCACTACAACCTCGTCTCGGCCCTCATCAAGTCGCTCCGGAACAGCGACGCCGACGCGGGGCTCTACTGGCTGGCCCGGCTGATCGGAGGGGGAGCGGATCCGATGTTCATTGCCCGCCGCCTCTGCATCCTCGCCTCGGAGGACGTCGGCCTCGCCGATCCGCAGGCGATCGTGCAGGCGTCGGCCGCCGCCCAGATCGTGCACCTCATCGGCTTTCCCGAAGGGCTCTATCCGCTGGCCCAGGCCACGGTCTATCTGGCCCGGGCTCCCAAGTCGAACCTGCTCAAGAACGGCTACTTCGCCGCCGCGGCCGATGCGGAGTCGACCGCCCGCGAGCCGGTGCCGCTTCACCTCCGGAACGCGGTGACGCCGCTGATGAAGTCGGTCGGCTACGGCGAGGGATACCGCTATGTCCACGATGACCCGGCCGCCCGCGAGGAGATGGAGTGCCTCCCCGAGTCCTTGCGAGGCCGTCGCTACCTGCCACCAAACAACTCCGAGCTGGCGTAGCGACAAGGCGGGCCAGCTGCCCCTCACCGGTCATATCTGTGTTCATCTGCGTTCATCCGTGGCTCAATTCAATGCGTTTCAGCCACAGATAAACACGGATGGACACAGATGAGGAGGAGTGCGGCGAGAGGCCCTCGCGGTTGGTCCCCGGGAAAGAAAAAAGACCTCTGCCGCGAAGGGCAGAGGTCTCGTGAGCTTCATCGGCGGACAGAACGAACGACTAAAGTTTCGGCTTCTCGCGGGGCTTTGGCGCCGGGCCGCGGGGCTGGTTCCGCATCTGCCGAGCTTCTTCTTCGGCCAGGAGCAGACGCGGGACGTCCTCGTCGCGGACAGGACCGTTCATCCCGCCCGGCAGGTCGACGTGGTATTCCTCCCACGACCAGCCGAAGTCGTCCGCCAGCTCGCGGGTCGCGATGGCGGCCCACGGCGTTCCGGCGTGCATATCGACGACCCGCTTGAGATACGTCCGGGCCTTCTCGGCCATTTTCTTTACGTCCGGACCGGTCTCGATGTTGGCGGAGGGGACGATCCGCCACATGTTGCTGTCCTTCTTCTCATACGTCTTCGGCGTCGTCTTCATGTTCGCCAGCATGAGCTGATACCCCTTGCTGCGGGCATACATGGCGAAGACCCGTCCGGCGGCGAGATCGAACGAAGCCTGCCACCGCGGCTCCTTGAGCGTCGCGCGGTGCTTCTCGATGTCTTCCATCTTCTTCTTGAGAGGCTCGAGCTCGGCGTTCACGATCGCCATCGGCTTCTGGGCTTCCGTGCACTCGTTCCGGATCAGGTTGTCCGTGTATCCCCGGAAGGTCATCTGCGGCTCGGGGATGTAGAACGGACGGCCCCCGCGGCCGAGCGTCGCTTCCGCGAGCGCCACGAGCCCCGCCTTGGCCGGGCTGGCCTGAACATCGGCGGTGATCTTGTCGATCGGCCGGTAGTCCGGGGTGTAGTTCCGCATGATGAGACGATCGAACGGCTGTCCCTTGGCATCATCCATGATCAGGTAAATGCCCGAGGTCTCCGCACAGAGCCGGGTGAGGGCGTACGGTCCGAAGCTCGAAGAGACCCGGTCAAACAGGCGGTTGCCGCTCCACATCGGGAGCTGGACCAGTTCCGGATAGTAGGTCTCGGGACCCTGGTCGACGGGGAGCGATTCCCGTTCTCCGTCCTCGTAGGTGTACTCGACGTAGCCCTTCTCCTGGCCGAAGACCGCGGCGGTCCCGACGCAGTTGACTCGGAACTGGGACTTCTTGGCTTCCGAGATGGCGAGCTCGAGGCGGCCCATCCCGGCGTTGGGATTGTCTTTCACCCCGGCGTCATCACCCCGCTCGTCGGTGATGATGATGACCATCTTGTTGTACTTGCCCTTCCCCTTGCCGAAGTTCTTGTACTTGCGGACCCCTTCGAGGACGGCGGTGAAAACGTTTTCGTTCCCAGAGACATCGTTGGGGATCTTCTTCACGGAGGTGACGAGTTCGCTGACGTCCGTCACCGGCTCATCGGTCAGGAAGGCGAACTTGTCGCCGTAGGTCATGACGGCGGTGTAAAGGATCCCTTCCTTGGACTGCTTGGCGAGCTGCTCGTAGACGATCTCGAAACGGTCCGCGACCGCCGCCCGCTTCTTCTCGAGCGAGAGCGAAGCGTCGAACATCCACAGGACGAGGGTCGGCCGCTCCTTGCAGGACTGGGCGATCTCGAAGCTCAGGCGGTCCATGACCCCCGGCGTTCCCCCCTTGGCGTCGTCGACCGTTCCCTTGGAAGCGACGGCGACAAGGCTCGTGGCGACTTCGCCCGTGGGAGCGACCAGGATGTCCGAGACGTTGAGCTGCAGGTTGACCGGCTGGGCATCGAAGCCGCCGGACATCTCGCTGGCGACCTTCGACTTCATGGCGGCATTGCCGGAGACCATCGCGGCCATCCCTTCGGTGCCGCCTCCGCCGCCGGCCCCCATCTGAGAGGCGTCGCCACCGCGCTGCCCCTGGATGTCAGCGATGTTGATGAGGGAATAGTCCTCGTCGACCGCCCCCTCTTCCGTATCGACGTTGCTGTCGATGATCGTCTCACTCACCGTGGCCGGCTTGTAGAGAACGATGAAGTGCAGCGCGCCGAGAGCCGTCAGGTTGATGACGAGACTCATCAGCCACGCCGGTGCATCACGCAGGAGGGTGCGATTCATGGTCGACCTAGCCCCGATCCGGAACTTCCACCGCCCGAATGCCCAAAGAGCCCAAGCGGTGAACGCGGTGTCATGGAAACTGGAAACCTACAGCTCACCATACTTTAAGTCGGCTTCGGCAGAAGAGCAATTGAAATCGGATTCGACCGATGGATCGATTCCTCCCGGAACGCTCTTTCCGAACGGGCTCGGGCGACTCGCGAGCCGCCACCGGCCCGCTCACCGCCCCTCCAGTTCCTCCCAGCGGGTGTAGGCGGTCTGGAGTTCCGCCTCCATTTTGGCCAGCCGCGACGAGGCCGCCGCAAGCTCCGGCCCAGCCTTGAGATAGAACTCGGGGCTCGACATCTCTGCATGGAGCGCCGCCTGGTCCGATTCCAGCCGCTCGATGCGGCCGGGGAGCCCGTCGAGCTCCTTCTGCTCCTTATAGGAGAGCTTCGCCTTGCGGGGGGCCGCCGCCGGGGTGGCCGGTGCGGCGGGAGCCGACGCCGTTTTCGATTCCGTGGTGGCGGGCGCCACCGCGGCGGCGGCCACAGGGGCGGCAGACCGCTGGCGGATCCAGTCGTCGTAGCCGCCGGCGTACTCCTTGACGCTCCCGCCCCCTTCGAAGACGAGGGTGCTCGTCACGACGTTGTTGAGGAACTCCCGGTCGTGGCTGACGAGGAGGATCGTCCCGGAAAAATCGACCAGGAGCTGTTCGAGGAGTTCCAACGTCTCGGCATCGAGGTCGTTTGTCGGTTCGTCGAGGACGAACACGTTCGCCGGCCGCGTGAACAGTTTCGCCAGGAGCAGCCGGTTCCGCTCTCCACCGGAGAGGTAACGGACGAGGGTCCGTCCCCGCTCGGGAGAGAACAGGAAGTCCTGGAGGTAACCGACGACGTGCTTTCCCTGGCCGTTGACGATGACGGTGTCCCGTCCCTCGCCGACGTTCTCGACCGCGGTCTTCTCCTCGTCGAGCTGGGCCCGAAGCTGGTCGAAGTAGGCGATCTGGAGATTCGAGCCGAGCCGGACCGTCCCCGACTGCGGCTTGAGGTCTCCCAGCAGGGTCCGGAGCAGCGTTGTCTTCCCCGCCCCGTTCGGGCCGACGATCCCCACCTTGTCTCCGCGGGTGATCGTCGTCGAGACGTTCCGCAGGACCGTCTTGTCGCCGAAGGCGTGCATGACGTTGTCGAGCGACGCCACGAGGGTTCCCGACCGCTCCGCGTCCTGAACCTGCACACGGACGTTGCCGACCTGAGTCCGGCGTTTCTGCCGTTCCTCCCGCATCCGCTCCAGGGCCCGCACCCGTCCTTCGTTCCGCGTCCGGCGGGCCTTGATTCCGGTGCGGACCCAGACCTCTTCGGCGGCGAGCTTCTTGTCGAAGAGCGCCTGCTGCTGGGCTTCCGCTTCAAGGAGCGCCTCGCGGCGGACAAGGAAGGTCTTGTAGTCGCAGGTCCAGTCGAACAGCCGGCCCCGCTCGACTTCGATGATCCGGTTGGCGATCCGCTGCAGGAAGGCCCGGTCGTGGGTGACGAACACGAGAGTCAGGCCGGACCGGACGAGGAACTCTTCGAGCCATTCGACCGCCGCGATATCGAGGTGGTTCGTCGGCTCGTCCAGCAGCAGGACGGTCGGATCCGCGGCGAGGGCCTTACCCAGGAGGACGCGGCGTTTCATTCCCGACGAGAGCGATTCGAATCGCGCGGTCTCGTCGAGCCCCATCTGGTCGATGATCTCTTCAACGCGGTGTTCGAGCTGCCAGCCCGTTTCGGAATCGAGTTCCGAGTGAAGCCGGTCCAGTTCCCCGGGATCGGCATTCCCCGTGCGGTGCAGCTCGCGGAGCCGCGCAACGACCGTTCCGACGGCGCCGAGGCCGCCGCAGATCTCCTCAAAGACCGTGTGGTCGCCGCCGTCGGGGACATCCTGCGTGAGCCGGGCCACGCGGACGCCGCGGGCGAGCTGGATCGTCCCGGCGTCGGGGCGCAGGTCCCCGGAGAGGAGCTTCATGAACGTGCTCTTCCCCGCCCCGTTGCGGCCGACGAGGCCGATCCGCTCGCCGGGCTCGATCGAGCAGGAAATCCCGTCCAGAAGGGGGATTCCGCCGTAGGTAAAACTGAGATCCCTGACTTCGATGCTCGCCATGGCCTGCGTGGTCGCTCCTTCGGCCTTTCCCCGCGACCTCCGCGACATTCGGCCAAGACCGTCGATGTATCCGCTCGGCGCGGGGGTGACAAGCCACTCCGAACGGCTCTGACAAGAGAGCCGTCGCCTTTGATACCACCCCAGTGAACTCGCTGACGTCGCGGATGGCGACTTGAGGCACGGAGTGTCACCAAGCCCGAGACGTGGAACCACAGAGGCAGAGAACGGGGATCTTCTCCTTCCGGAAGAGATTTGAAACACAGAGGCACAGAGGACACAGAGAGGGACGGCAGCAGAAGAGACGTTTGTGAAGCGGCTCCGGGAGAGGAAGAGGAGCCACAGATGAACACGGATGGACACAGATCAAGGCCGGGAACGCGGTCCCACAGCCCCCGTCGTGCCTCTGGATTCGTCACTCTCCGTGGTCTCTGTGCCTCTGTGTTTCAAAATCCGAAGGCTTATGACATGCGGCGATGCCGGCGGAGACCGAGCTGCGGATGGGCCCCCTGGGAAACGCTGGACGCCATTTCCGGACCGCGTACGGCTCAATCCTCGACTCGGTCGTGTCCAGGCGAATCGCAAATCTGTGTTCATCCGTGTTCATCGGTGGCTCATTTTTTCTTGCCCCCGATTCGAAGGGCGCCGCCGCGAGGGGGACCGATTCGGCAGTTCCCGCCGCACCGGTCCGTCAAACTGTGCAGGCTGGCGACTTTTCTCTGGACACTCTGACCGAATTCCGCCTCCCACCCCGAGTCGCCATTGAGCAGGCCGGCCAGGGGTGCCGAAACCGAATAGGCGTGGTTTTCTGCTTGGGGCATGGAACGTCGTGAACGCAACCTCGACCACTGCTGCTCTGACGTCTGCGTTCGTTCGCGGGCGAATGGTCCTTGGCGTCCTCGGCCTCCTGGTCGTGACCGCTGCGGTCCCCGCGTCGGCCCAGGACGTTCCTGTCCTGCTTGAAGACGTGCTGAGCGCGCCGGCAGACGAAGATCCGCCGATGCCGCTCCTCTCCGGCAGCCTCTTCGAGGAAGAGATTCCGCAGTTCGACCTCTTTGAAACCGAGCCGGTCTCGGCCGAGTTCGCGGAGGAGATCCCGGCGATCGGTCCCGAAGCCGGACCGGTGATGTCCGGCCCGCTCGTTCCGATGGCTCCGTCGGTCTGTCCGCCGACCGGTGGCGGCCCCGCATGCTGCCTCCGCGGGCGGGACCATGTCGGCGACCTGCTGTTCCACTCGGCGATGGGCCAGTGGCTCGCCAGCCGGGAACCGATTCTCGAGTGGCACAATCCGTTCTTCACCTGGAGCGACTGCTGGGTCATTCCGGCCTGCCGCTACCGGGACTACTGCCGCTGCCAGAGGAGTCTGCAGTTCGATGCGCCCGTCGGAGGGACGGGATACGGCGACCGCTCGTTCGGCGATCATCTGCGGGCGATGCACTGTGCCATGCAGTGCAAGTGGGTGAACTTCCGTCCGGGGAGCCAGTACCTCCGCGGCTGCATGCCGGAGGGGTATTACCTGCTGCCGTTCATCCGGTCCGCGCCGAACATCGACTTCCATTCGGCTCCGCTGAATCCGGACATGGCTTCCGAATCGGCCGAGACGAATACGCTGGAGGCCCGGGCCGCGGACGGCGACGCCTACAAGCCGATCACGATGGTTTCGGTCGACATTTCGCTCCCTGAAGGTTCGCTTCCGACGGACACGGCGAAGGAGAGCTTCAGCAAGGTGACGCCGCGGATGCATGTTCCGGGGACAGGGCGGAACTGGTGTGCCGTAACCTTCCAGTGGAACGCGTCGCTGCTGAATCACCAGCCGCTCTACTTTGAGGACGTGAACCTGGAACGGCACGGATACTCGTGGGGCCTCGCGCAGCCGGCGGTGTCGGGGGCGAAGTTCATGGGGACGGTGCTGGCGTTGCCGTACCTGATGACGGCGTATCCGCCGCACCTCAACCGGTATGATCTGGGGAATGCCCGGCCGGGAAGTCCGACGCCGTACGTTCATCAGCGGGTGCCGCTGCACCTGGATGCGGTGCTGGTGGAGGCGGGTGTGATCGCCGGCTTGTATCTGCTGATTCCGTGATGGGCTGGACCGACAGGGACCGGGCATCGGAAGTGCCCCCCATCGTCAGGTTGCCCGTCCACCAATGTCTTGCGGCGCGGTCATCCCGCCCCCGTCGATCAGCGCGCGGGATCGCCTTCCCTGTCTCTGTGATCTCTGTCCCTCTGTGTTTTCTTCTTCCGGAAGGTTTTGAAACACGGAGACGCGGAGGACACGGAGAAGAAGAGCAGAGAGAAGGGGCCGGCGCAGCCGTTCCCGGCACTGGGTTAAGTGTTGATCGGCCGCGGGGGCCGACGCCGCGGCTCGGCCGGAGCCTCGCTCTCCGCGGGGCTGCTCGCCACCGGCGGTCGCCCTGTTTTCTCCCTCCCGCGACGGCAAACTTTGACGCCGCGCAGAGACGAGAGGTATAGTCCAATGGTGTCTCGTGGGGTTCGGTCGCGCCGCTCGGTCCTCTGTCGCCCCGTCCCCGATCCTGTCCGGGGGTCTGCATGTCCGATATCGACGTCGACGATCTGCCGAGCTTGAACGAACATGACTCGCTCAAGCGCGTCGGAAAGTACGTCATCCAGAAGAAGCTGGGTGCCGGTGGGATGGGGACCGTGTTCCTCGCCCTCGACGAAGACTTGAACCGCCCCGTGGCCCTCAAAGTGCTTCCCCGCGAGAAGGCGGAGAACCCGGTCCTCGTCAAACGCTTCAAGGCCGAGGCGCAGTCCGCGGCCCAGCTCCACCACCGGAACATCGTCGGCGTCTACGAGGCGGGACAGGCGGACGGGCTGCTCTACATCGCCCTCGAATACATCAACGGGACCGACGCGCTCGAACTCCTCCGCAGCCGCGGCGTCATTCCGGTGAAGCGGTCGATCGAGATCGTCCGCGGCGTGGCCCAGGCGCTGCAACATGCGGCGGAACGGAACATCGTCCACCGCGACATCAAGCCGTCCAACGTGATGATCTCCAAGGACGGGGACATCAAGCTGGCCGACATGGGGCTGGCCCGCTCCATCGACGCCGAGGCGGACACCGGCATCACCCGCGCCGGCACGACGGTCGGGACGGTCGACTACATGGCCCCCGAGCAGGCCCGCAACAGCAAGGCGGCGGACGTCCGCAGCGACCTCTATTCGCTCGGCTGCACCTGGTACCACCTGATCACCGGTCAGCCCCCGTTCGGTGACGGCGACATGGTCGCCAAGGTCCACGCCCACGCCGTCAAGCCGCCGCCGGATCCGCGGCGGCTGAACGACCGGATTCCCGAGGCGATCGTGGCCGTCATCCAGCGGCTCATGTCGAAAAAGCCATTGGAGCGCTACCAAACCGCGCAGGAGCTGATCGACGATCTGGCGAACCCGAACCTACACCGCCAGGGGGTGACGAACGACGTCCTTGCCTCACTGCGGCATGAGCATGTTCCGAGCGCGATCGAAGACGAAGAGGAGGACGAACCGCCGCCGTCCGCTGCGACCTCCCGGTCCGGAAAGTCCCGCTCAGGACCAGCCGCCCGCGCCGCCGAACCGGAATCGAACTCGGGTAGGAACAAATCGTCCTCGGCGAAGTCGCGGCCCAAAAGCACGTCGGCTTCGCGCCCCGCGGCGGGGGCGGGGGTGGGGGCGGCCTTCGAAGACATCGATGAGGATGAAGACGTCGGGGCCAAGAAGGCGAACCGACGCAAGACGGGGGGCGACCGGAGCCTTCCGGAGCGGATGGACGCCCCCAAGGAGACCGGCGGCGGGTTCTCGCAGATCTCGATCGACCCGGTCTTCTTCCAAATCGGCCTCGTTGCCCTGCTGATCGTGGCGGTCGTCGGGACCGTGACGTGGTATGTCCGCTCGATGAAGACGGACAACATTGACGACCAGGGGAATCTGGCGGCCGCGCTGCAGCGGAAGGAGCTGAACGCCGCCCCCGAAGTCCCCACGGTCCAGCCGAACACGGCTCCAGCGCCGATGCCGGAACCGGAAAAGGTGGTGGAGCCCCCGAAGGCTCCGGAACTCAAGCTGACCGGCCCCAAGGACGACACCCCGTTCCCCGGAGTGCCGGAGGTACAGCTCAGCAACAAGTCGATCTATCCGGCCTGGATCCCCTACACCCGCGGCTCCGCTCCGGAGGACGTCCCGGTTGTCAAGGTGCGACGGTTCCGGACCGGGTCCGGCGAGATCGCTTCGCTGGCGGCGCCCGGCAACAGGGACCGCGTCGTCTTCGAGTTTCAGGACGAAGGGCCGCACCGGATTCCGGTCGGGAGCCTGTCCTCGCTCAAGTGGGTCGGACTGCGGGGGAAGGACATCCGTCCGATCCTGGTGCTGGTGGGGAGCGTTGCCGAAGGAAAGGGGGCGCTCGGCTCCAACCGCGGGGTCGTCAAACTCGAAGGGGTCGACCTGTTCTGGAACGCCCCCGAGGGGACAGCCGGAGCGGCGATCGCGATGCAGGGGGGAGAACTCCTCCTTCGCAACTCGACCCTGACGGTCTCGGGGAACCCGACGGCGCTCCTGGGTCTCAAGGGGCAGGCCGGCATCACGAGCCGCGCGGTCCTCGAAAACGTCGTCCTGCGGGGCGACGCCGGGGACGCGATCCGCATCGACGGTCCGGGTGTGGAACTGGTCGGCGGCAACGTCGCCTGCCTCACGCCGGGCGATTCGCTGACGGTCAATGCCGCGGAACGGGTCCCGCCGCCGCAGCCGCCGGGCGACCGGGTCATCCGGCTGTTCAACTCGACGTTCGTGACCGCCGGCCGCTTCCTCTCGGCGCGACATGACGGGACGAAGCCCCCCGCGGCGCTCGATGTCCGTCTCGGGCACACCGTCGCCGCGCTCGCCGGAGATCCGAAGTCGCCCGCCGGGGCGATCCGCGTCTCCAACTGGCCAGACAGCCCCGCCGATGCGGCGGACGATCCGCGCCCCCTGGCGTTCAAGCTGACGGGAGACACCTTCCGCCTCACCGGCTGGAAAGTCCTTACGGAACCCGCCTCCGGCAACGCGGTGACCGACGCCACGAGCTGGCGCCTCTACTGGATGCAGGCTCCTCCCTCGGAAACGTTCCTCCCGAGCCCGCCCGAGTCGTTCCAGAAGCTGCTGCCGCGGCACTCCGCAGAGTCGCAGGCGACCCTCGCGGCGGCGATCCAGTGGGCGGAGCGGGACGTGGCGGATCAGGTGATCGGCGCGAAGTTCGCCACCTTGCCGCATCCGACCGAAGGGCTGGCCGAGCATGTCGAGGCGTTCGCGAACCGCCCGACGATCGCGGCGCTTCCCGCCGGAGGACCGGAGACGCGGTTCGACCTCAAGAAGTCGCAGACCCTCGCACGGTTCCTCAGCAGTGAAGTCCCCGACGGAGCCCGCGTCGTGCTGTTCGGCGCCGGGGTCAAGTTCCTGGAGCCGGTCGCGCTGAAGAAGAAGACGCTCACGATCGTCTTCGAGCAGACCGAGGGGGCGCCGCTCGAACTCCAGCCGCAGTCGAAGAGCGGCAACGAGAAAGAAGGCCCCGAGGCCTGGATCACGCTGTCCGAGGGGGCCAGGGTCGAGATCATCGGAGGACGGTTCAATCTCCTGCACTCCCGTGGGAAGCAGCACCCCAAGAGCTTCGCGCGGGTCAGCGGCGGCACGCTCATCCTGACGCGGTGCGACATCGAAGGATCGCAGTCGGCCGAGGCTCCGGCACTGCCGCTCGTCGGGGCCGCGGATTCCGGCGACTCGCGGATTCTCGTCCGGGAAAGCCTCGTCCGGGGGAAGGGACCGACTGTCCTCCTGGGCGCGCCCAAGAGCACGGTCATCGTCCATCAGTCGGTGCTGCTGACTCCCGGCAACGCGATCGAAGTCGCCCAGGACGTGACGGGAAGCGTACTCTCGCTCGACGCGGCCACCATCTCGGCGGGAACCAATGCCATTCGGCTGGCGGCCGACCTCAAGGGGGACGCCCGGATCTTCAGCGCGGACTCCCTGTTCATCCCGCCGACTGCGGATGGGGGGATGCTCGTTCAGGATGACGCCAGCGCGGCCGGGAAGTCGATCCTCTGGTGGGGACGGGCCAACGCCTACTCCGGCCGCCTCAAAGGGTTCCTTTCGTCGACGCAGATTCCGGCCAGCCCGGACTTCGAGGAGACCTGGACCAAGGTCTGGGGAGCGGGGCGCGATCTCCGTCCCGCCACCGGCCTGGAGGCGGTCGTCCTGGCGAGTCCGCTCGGCAAGCTGTCGGATCTCCAGCCCGAAGACTTTCAACTGAATCCGACCTGCCTGGCAGCGGGATGGAGCGAATCGGGCGACGCCGCAGGCGCGGATCCGAAGAAGGTCGGAGTTCCGGCCTCGGCCGTGGCGGCCACGCCGACCGGGTCGTCCAAGACGTCTCCTGCCAATCCGCCGGGGAAGAAACCGACGTCGGGTTTCTGAAGGTCCGGCGGATGGCGGCAAGTGCCGGCGGGTTGTTAAACACCAAGGCACCAAGGGGAGCACCAAGAGCACGAAGTTGTCCTCTCACGGAGGAGATTCTTTGTGGCTTGGTGTTTCGCTTTTTGATCCGTTCCCGGACGGTTCTTCGCGGGCAGCCGGACGCAATTGAGGTCCCGCGCTTCCCTGGCGTACGCACTCGGGTGGGCGGTTTGGCCGTCGTAGCCCGCGGCCTGATCTCCGGCGCGGGTGTTGCCTGTCCAGCGGACGGGCGAGTCTTCCGGGGGCCTCAACCGGCAGAGAATTGCCTCGCCGTTTCCGGAGGGCCCCGCCCCGAGTCCTTGCATTTTGTGGACGTCAAGGGCAACATTCCTTGTGTGGCCACCTGCCGCATCCCTTCAAGTTCGACCGACTCGGCCTGCCCCACCTGACGCCGTCTTCCTCTCCGGTACGACGGCCACTTCGCTCCCCATCGTCTTCCGCCCTCCCGCCTACCTCCCGCTATGCCACGTCCCGCCAATTCCGGATCGCGCACGCCCCGTCCCGAAATGGGCTCCTTCGACCGCAACACGCCTCCCATTCGCCGCCGCGCGGGTGAAGGTGGCGGCGGCGCCGACCCGAACGACTTTGGCGGAGACATCGCGGACGATCCCCGCTCCCAGACGATCGACCGCTCAGAGCTTCCACAGGACGATGAAGAGGACCTGTCCGACATCTACAACCCGTCGGACGTCCGGTACGAGGAGGTCAAGAAGAGCGAAATCAACATCGCCAACCTTCAACGGATGACGATGAAGGAGCTGCTCGACCTCGCCCGCAACGAGAAGGTCAGCGAATACACGGGGCTCAAGAAGCAGGACCTCATCTTCCGCATCCTGAAGGAGCGGACCAAGATGAACGGCCTGATGTTCGGCGAGGGGACGCTCGAGATCCTGCCCGACGGCTTCGGGTTCCTCCGCAGCCCGGACTATCACTACCTCCCCTGTCCGGACGACATCTACGTCTCGCCGAGCCAGATCCGCCGATTCGGCCTCCGCAAGGGGGCGACCGTCGCCGGCCAGATCCGGCCTCCCAAGGAGAACGAGCGGTATTTCGCCCTCCTGCGGGTCGAGGCGATCAACGGCGAGGACCCGAACGTCCTGCCGGACAAGGTCCCGTTCGACGACCTGACCCCGTTCCATCCGAAGGAGCGGCTGACGCTCGCTTCGGAATCGGCGGACATGAGCACCCGCGTGGTCGATATGGTCGCACCGATCGGGTTCGGCCAGCGGGGGCTGATCGTTTCGCCTCCGAAGGCGGGCAAGACGATCCTGCTGCAGCAGCTGGCGAAGGCGGTCCTCAAGAACCATCCGGACGTGTACGTCATCGTACTGCTCATCGACGAGCGGCCCGAAGAAGTAACCGACATGGAGCGGCAGGTCAAAGCGCCCAACTGCGAAGTCATTTCCAGCACGTTCGACGAGCCCGCCAGCCGGCACATCCAGGTCTCGGAGATGGTGTCCGAGAAGGCCAAGCGGATGGTCGAGTACGGCCACAACGTGGTGATCTTCCTCGACTCGATCACGCGGCTGGCCCGGGCCTACAACACCGAATGTCCGAACTCCGGGAAGATCCTCTCCGGGGGGATCGACGCGAGTGCGCTGCAGCATCCGAAGCGGTTCTTCGG
The DNA here is from genome assembly GCF_001610835.1 of Planctomyces sp. SH-PL14. NCBI lineage: Bacteria > Pseudomonadati > Planctomycetota > Planctomycetia > Planctomycetales > Planctomycetaceae > Planctomyces > Planctomyces sp. SH-PL14. The sequence continues at coordinate 8,402,650 of NZ_CP011270.1, forward strand.
CGCGGCCCGCGCGGTGGAAGAAGGGGGCTCGCTGACGATCATCGCGACGGCCCTCGTCGACACCGGCTCGAAGATGGACGACGTCATCTTTGAAGAGTTCAAGGGGACGGGGAACACCGAGCTGCATCTGGACCGGCGGATGGTCGAGAAGCGGGTGTGGCCGGCGGTGGATGTGAACCGTTCCGGGACCCGTCGTGAAGAGTTGCTGATGGGTGAGGAGGAGCTCAAGCGGGTCTGGATTCTTCGTCGTGTTTTGAACGACATGAATCCGGTGGAGGCGATGGAACTGTTGACGAGCCGGATGCGGCGGACGAAGTCGAACGATGAGTTTCTGATGACGATGAATCTGACCTGAGCGCCGAAGCGGCGGCGGCTCAGCACCTCACCGGGTCCAGGGGCACCCTGGTGGGGGATGCAAGGGGGCAACGCCCCTTTGCCCGCCGGAGGCTTGGCCGTCGGGGGATATCTGAAGGAGTGAGTGTCCAAACGCGGACACCATGTCGTATGCCCCCTCACCAACCCGCGGGGATCCCAAAGCGAGCGGTGAGTCCTCAACGCCGCTTCCACAAAAGGGTGTCCTTTACATACCACGGTTCCTCATTGAAGCGCCTCCGGCGGCAAGGGGTTGCCCCCTTGACCCCAGCCGCCGTGGCATATTGGGTTTGAGCTATGGAAGCCGTGCCGGCTGGGACACGGTTTGACCCAAAACGAACGAGGCCCGCCAGAAGCGGGCCTCGTCTCATTTTCTGATTCACTCGGCCGGTGGAGCCGGCGGCGGCATCTCCATCCGCCGATAGTCACCCAGCTCCGGTGCCCAGGTCTTCTGAGCGACTTCCGGCTGGTTGATTTGCTCGTACAGGAAGACGTGGACGATCTCCAGATCCCCCGAAGGCCCCACGAACTTCGTCGCCTTCGTCAGGTGCGTCTGCGGATCGATGATCACCATCATCTCCGAGAGCTGCCGGCGAGCCGACGGCTCGGCGGGGAGGCACTGCAGGACAACATGCTGCTCGTCCGCCCGCAGGACGCTGAGCTGGAACCGCTCCTTGAGGTCCTTCACATTGACGTCGACGACGCACGGCAGAGCCACCTGCGGCTGGGTAATCCCGGCCCACACATTGTCCCACGAGCCGACGACCCGCTGGATCCCCGCGTCCTGACGCGGCACTTCCAGCGTCTGGAGCGTCCGGTACTTGTCATCGGCAACCGTCACCGACATCCCGTCCCACACGAGCGATTCCGGGGCGTCCGTGCGGAGCGTGAACCGCTGGCCGTCCGTCCCGATGATCTTGCTCTCCGTCCCGACAGGGATCGGAGCCGGCTGGATGCGGTACATCCCGGTGTTCGGAGCGACGAAGACGAACCGGCCGACCGCGCGGGTTTCGAGGTTGAACGCCCGGTCGTAACGATACCGCTCGAACGAGAGCTTCAGGTTCTGAATGGAGGCGGTGCTCTTCTGCCACTTCTCGAGGACCTGATTGAGCTCGGGGCTGATCCCCGACTCAGCCGCCACCTGGTCGACACGGACGTTCGACACGAGGCGGATCGGGCTGTGCTGCTCCTTCCGGTCCGCCACCGTGACGGGGAGGTCGCAGAACCGCAGGTCGTCGATGTCTCCCGTGGCGCGGGAGAGGGTGAGCTCGATCGGACCGACGAACAGGGCCTCCGCCTTGTCGCGGGGCATGGCCCGCAGGACAACGAACTGCGGCGACTCGGACGCAATCGTCCACTCGAAGCGGTGCTCGAGGGCGTCGCGGGAGACGGGGCCGAGGAGGTCCGCGGCCACGGTCAGCCGGGAGTCGGTCAGGTCGCTCCCGTATGCCTTGCGGACTTCGGCGTGCGTCGGACGCCACAAGGGAGCGGAAACTTTTTCGAGCGCCCGCAGGACGGTCGAAGACGTGAGCTTGGAATCGGCCCGGAGAGCGGTGAGCGTGCAGCTCAGAACCGCCAGCGTGACAACGGGCAACAGACGTCGGCCTTCCATGGCAATACTCCCGGCTCCGCAGCCGAAACAGGAGCCGCTCTCAACAAAGCAGGCTCCAACATCGATCCAGTCGGATTGAGGCGGGGATTCTAGGAGGACTTCCGGAGTTTCGTGAAGGCGAAATGGCGCCTGGGACGACCTCCCCTGTTTTTTGACTTCGACTCCGGCTCGATCCCGTGGAGACTTTCTTCGTCCGAACATGTTAACTTTGAGGAGACGGGGGACACCGGCCTGGTGAAACCGGTTGAAGTCGCCCAAGTCTGCCTGGGCGAAACAGATTGCCCGTCCTACCTGCCCTTCCAGAGCCGCCGATGTCGCTTCAGCCGTTCCTTGCCAGCGAGCTCGCCCGTCTGAACGGACTGCAGAACGGGCTCCAGACCGTCCGGACCTCGGGCGCCGGCGGCGAGGTGCTGGAAATCGATTTCACGGCGGTCGACTCCATGAGCTGCGCCTTCGAGGAACTCCGGCTCGAGATTCCGCGGCTGAAAACCCAGGGGTTCCCTGCCCTGCAGAAGTGGGCCCAGACGCTCTCGCAGCGGATCAGCTACCTGCTTGAGAACCTGGGGCCGCTGGAATTCGATCCGACGCTGGGGCAGGTCCTGATCCGCTCGGTCAAGCCGGACCAGCTCCCTGACGGAACCCGGTACTACGAGATCATGCTCTCGGCCTCCGGAGCGGGATGCTTTTCCCTGAAGCGGTTCCGGACGGTTAAAGGGACGCCGGGACGCGATCCCGTGCCAATCCAGGTGACGCACGAGGTGCTCTACAAGCTCTGCGACGATCTGCTGGCGAGTGCTCCGTGACGCCTTGAGTTAAACACAAAGACACCAAGAAGGCACAAAGTGCACGAAGGATTCCAGCCCTTGAGCCATCCCGTTGTGCTCTTGGTGCCTCCTTCGCGCCTTGGTGTTTAGCAACCCGCGGCCTATTGCGGAGGCGGCTCCGAACCGGCATCGGCCTCGACCGGCGGAGGAGGAGTCGGCTCGGGGATGCGGCTGAGCTGGACCTCCTGCACGAGGTTGCGGCGGACTTTTCGGACCAGGATCGAAATACCCCGGGACGAAAAGACCTCCCCCCCGTCGGCGGGGCGCTCCAGGTGGGCCCGGATCCAGTCGTTCAGCGTCGTCGTGGGCCGCGATCCCGCCGGCGGAGCGACGGGGTCGGTCAGGTCGATGCCGGTCGCCTCCCGCAGATGCCGCAGCGTCGTTCCGCCACCGACAACCCAAGAGTTGCCGGCCGGGATGACGTGCCCCGGGAGACGGTCGAACTCGTCGTGGATCTCCCCGAGCAGCTCCTCGAGGATATCTTCCATGGTGATCATCCCCACGACTTCCCCGCGGGGATTGCGGACGAGGGCGATGTGCTGATGCTCGTGGATCAGCCGCTCCAGCACCGCCGCCATCGAGACGTCGGACTGGATGCTCGAGATCGGACGGAGAATCCCTTTGAGGGAGACCTCATGCGGCGACAGCCGGAGCGTCGCCACGATGTCCTTGAAGTTGGCGTAGCCGATGATCCCCTGCGGATCGTCCTTCCGCTCCGTCACCGGGAAGCGGGTATGCATATCGTGATGCGCGGCGATCAGGCAGTTGGCGATCGAATCATTGATCGACAGCATGCTGATGTAGTCCGCCGGGAGCATGGCGGTCCGGACCGGCGTCTTGGAGAGCCGGACGGCATTCAGGATGATCCCTTCCTCGCGGACGCCGATCAGCCGCGACGTTCGGGCCAGCGAGGCGATCGCCCGCAGTTCCTGGAGGGCGACGTCGACCGGCTCGTCCGAGCTGCCGGCCCCTTTCCTCTTCCAGAGTTTCTCCCCCAGCTTGAGCAGCCCGGAAACGGAATTCTCGAAGGCCCACACGGCCGGCCAGGAGATGAGCGCGAACCACTCCATGAACGGCGAGAGGATCAGGCAGACCAGTTCCTTGTTGCGGAGCGCGAAGACCTTGGGGACGAGTTCGCCGAAGATGATGGTCACCACCGTCAGCGGGAGAACGATGACCGCCATGGAGGTAACCTGAGCCCAGCCATCGGAGAAGCCCAGGCTCCGAAAATAGGGTTCGAGGCTCTCTTCCGCCCCGGCGCCGCCGGTTGCAGCGGCGATCGTTCCGACCAGCGTGATGCCGAGCTGAACGACGGCGAGGCTTCCCTCGATATTCCCCTTCATCCGCTGGGCCGCGGCGGCTCCTCGGCGATGTTCCTGGACGAGGGCTTCGAGGCGGGCGATGGAGATCGACGCAAGCGCGATCTCAAACGCGGCGAAGATGCTGTTGGCGCCGATCATCAGCGCCATGATCATCAACTCGAAACCCAGCACTGGCGGCTCCCGGAATCCGACCCCGTTCACGGGAATGCGGATCGCGGCGGGCACGGCCCCAGTCCTGTGAAACCCGGCGACGAATTCGCGGGTGCAGTCGTGCCGCAACGGTCGGGGATGCGGTACGCGAAGTCAAGCGGAAATCCGTCTGGTGGCTAGGATTCCGTTCGACAGCCATCTGCGCAGAGCCCCGCTTCCGGGAACCAGCGGTGAGCGTGCCTTCACCCCGCCCAGCTTGCTTTGGAATCCCCCCGGATTGGTGAGGGGGGCATCCGGCACGATGTCTGTGTTTGGACACGCACTTCTTCAGAGATCTCTCGACGGCCGGGCCTCCGGCGGGCAAGGGGCCAAAAGAACAACACAGGCCCCTTGCATCCCGCACCAGGGGTGGCCCCTTGGACCCCGGTGCAGACCACTCGTCAACAAATGCTCTCTCTCAGAGAGAACTTCCCGGACAACCGCAATCGACGTGCTGCAGGGCCATTTCACGCCGGATGATCTCCAGGTAGTGCGCGAGACGACGGGCCGAGTCGTCGAGAGCCCCGCCGAATGACCGCGCCTCGTCCAGATAGATCCGCGGCACCGGAAACTCCTCGATCACCATCCCGTGCCGAACGGCCTGGATCCACAGCTGCAGCGGCATCGCATAGCCCAGCTCCGTGATCTCAAACTTCCGCAGCGCCTCGACGCGGTACGCCTTAAAGCCGCAGAACGTGTCGGTCAGGTGCAGATCGAAGCAACGGTTGAGCTGCTTCGTGATCTCCATATTGATCCGGCGGCGGTCCTCCGGCGCGGCGTTGTCGCCGGCGAACTCCTGCAGGTACCGGCTTCCGGAGACAATGTCGACCGGCGCCTCCCGGTCGGCCGGGAAGATTCGGGCCGCCATCTCCGGAATCAGCTTCGGCTGGTGCTGGCCGTCACAGTCGATGGTGACGAGCACGTCATAGTCGTTGGCGATCGCGTAGTCAAAAGCGGTCCGCAGCGCGCCGCCGTAACCCTGGTTCGGCTCGTGCCGGATGACCTGAATCCCGTCCATCTCGGCCAGCAGAAGCGGCGTCCGGTCGGACGAACCGTCGTCCACCACCAGCACGTCCTGACTGTATTGCCGGACCTGGCCGAGGACCTCGATGAGGTGGGCCTCTTCGTTATAGACCGGGAGGGCTGTCAGAACTCGATAGGACATCGTGACTCGTCCTTGGGAGAGCAGAGCGCGATCGGGTGAGGCCATTCTAGGAGGGGCCTCCCGCGAATCAATTGGCGAGTTTTGACCGGCTTCGGAGATCGTGGGAACTGTCCGGTCGAGCCTGTCCGGTGGGTTGTGACGCGCGGCGCGGCATCTAAAATGGCAAACGTCACGGAACGTATTGAGATTGCGGGGTCGATCAGCCGCCGCGACTCACCAGAACAGGAGCAGTCCAAATGGCTTACACGCTTCCCGCCCTGCCGTACGCCTACAACGCGCTCGAGCCGCACATCGACGCGCGCACGATGGAAATCCATCACACCAAGCACCATCAGGCCTACATCAACAACGTCAACAAGGCCCTTGAAGGGCACGCCGATCTGGCGGCCCTGCCGGTCGACGACCTGATGAAGAAGCTCTCCTCGGTTCCGGAAGCCATCCGGACCGTGGTCCGCAACAACGGCGGCGGGCACTCGAACCACACGCTGTTCTGGACCGTTCTGGCTCCGAACGCGGGCGGGGCTCCGAACGGCGCGGTCGCTTCGGCGATCGACGGAGCCTTCGGCAACTTCGACACGTTCAAGACCCAGTTCAACGACGCCGCCACGAAGCGGTTCGGGAGCGGCTGGGCCTGGCTGTCGGTCGACAAGGGGAAGCTGGTGGTCGAGAGCACGGCCAACCAGGACACGCCGCTGTCGGAAGGCCGGACTCCGATCCTCGGCCTCGACGTGTGGGAGCACGCGTACTACTTGAACTACCAGAACCGTCGTCCGGATTACATTACGGCGTTCTGGAACGTGGTGAACTGGGCCGAGGTCAACAAGCGCCTCGCCGCCGCCAAGTAATCACGGATGAGGACGGTGTTCGAGCAAAGAGTCGAGACTCGCGTCTCCTTTTTGCTCGAACAGCTGGCCCGGCTGATCGGCTTCCGATGCTGAATCGAGCGACGCTGGCCCACCGGGTCCAGGGTCACCCTGGTGGGAAGTGCAGAGGGGCCTGTGTCGTTTTTTGGGGCCCTTTGCCCGCCGGAGGCCTGACCGTCGAGAGATGCCTGAAGGAGAACGTGTCCAAGCGCGGAGACCGTGCCGGATGCAGCCTCACCCACCCGCGGGGATTGCAAAGCAAGCGTCCTTGAGCGAGCGAGTCCTCAACGCTGGTACCACAAAGGGGACATCCGTTGTGTCCCACGGTTCCTCAGGGAAGTGCCTCTGGCGGCAAGGGGGTGAGACCCCCTTGACCCCAGCTGGCGAATGACCTCCTGGTGCGCATCGCACACCCGTCCGCCGGGACCGCTTATGGACGGATCACGACTTCCGAGCCGATGCCGAGGAGATCGTACACCGCGGCGACGTCCGCTTCGCGAAGACGAATCCCTCCGTGTCCCTCGCTCTTCCCAACCAGCGACGCATCGGGCGTTCCATGAATCCCGAAGCCGTCCCCCAGGTCGAGCCAGTGCTCGCCAAGCGGGTTCTTCGGATCATCGTGCTCGACGACACTGTCGCGGCCGTAGTACGTCGGGTCGACCAGCTTCTCTTTGACCGTCCGCTTGCCGCTCGGCGAGGGTCCATCCTGACCCAGACCGATCGGGAACACGGCGACAAAGTGCCCGTGAGCGTGGACCGTCAGCTCCAGGTCGCTGAGGTCGACGACGGCACAGAACGGCCCTTGAATCACCTTCAGCGTCTGACCGGGACGAATCCGTTCCGGCTGCGTGCGGTTGAGCTTGGCCAGGTATTGCCAGGGGACGTGATACCCCTTGGCGATCGTCTGCAGGACGTCCCCGGGCTGGACCTCGTAGGCGTCCATGTAGTGCTGGTCGCCGAGGAAGTAGATCCGGTGTGAGAGCGGCTTGAGCCGCGAGACCAGCTGCGGACGCAGCTCGGGACGCTTCCAGTAGAGCTTCGACAGCTCAGAGTTGGCATCGACGTCGCGCCCGTCGCGGAGCAGAGCGTCGATCTCGGAGAAGTCGAAAGCCGGCTGTTCGGCGTTCTCGACCGTCTCGATCGAGGCGAGCGTCAGACCGTCCTGCTTGCGGCCCATCGCGGCGGCGGGCGTGACGATTTCGCTCGTGTCATCGAGCGGGTCGACGTTGGCGGTTTGAATGGCGCGGGGCGGGTGAGCTTCGTCCGTCGCGACGAATCCGATTCCGGACGACTGGAAGCTCGGAGCGGCGGTTGAGAACGGGTTTGAAGGGTCGGCAGCGGCGGGAGCGGGGAGCGGGCCGTGGACGAGGTCCTTTGTCAGGCTGACGACAGCGGCCGGGGCGTCGGCCGGCGGGGGAAGAATGGGATGCTCGGTCGCCGAGGAAGCCGGCTCCGACTGCCCGGCGAAGATTCCCTCGTCGGCCGGAAGGTCCAGCGTCGCGACCGCGGCGCTCGCGCCGAGATCGACTTCGTCCGCCTTATCGACGCGGGCGGTCGAGACTCCCTTCGGCGACATGCCGGGAAGCACCTCGAGCTGCCAGGCGATCGTCAGGCCGACGCCGGAGAAGATGAAGAACCAGAATGGAAACGTGTGCCAGGGCTGCTTGACGGGGGCTCTGCGCATGGGACACCTTTGGGCCGGTGAGTTATCCGGCGGGCCGGGAATCGGCGGGAGAAGAGTCGGAAGGGGGCGGGGGTTCAGCCAGGAACGGGTCGGCCGGAATCGAGTAGTACGCTTCTTCGTTCATCGATTCCGTGCCGCGGTTCAGCTTCCAGAGGTTCTCAGGCTTCAACGCCGTGCAGCCGCCGCTCACAAGGAACAGGGGGGCGATCGCGGCGGCAACGAAGAGGCGGGAAAGAGCCATAGGACGTTCTCGGCAGAACCAGTCGCTTCGCCGGGAGAGCGAAGTGGCGCCGGACCCTACTCACGCTGGAACGGGCGGAACAAGAGGAATCGCTCGATTGGCTGAGGAGAGTCCCCTGGGGCGACCCCGGAGCGGCAGATTCTGCGGGCAGGCCGCCGCCGGCTCCTCTTGTCACGCCTCTGGGCAATCTGAGCCGATGGCGCGGTCTGGCCGGTTCTTTCGAAAATCATTGAAGTTTTCAATCCGCAGTGCGCGCGGTGCCGATAGAGGTCGGAAGCAGGAGCATTGTCTCCCCGGTCGTCCCGCGGCCGGTTCCTGTTCCGGGACCCGTGCCGTGACGTCACCCCACAATCCCTTTCGCCCCGCTGCCCGCGTGATGCTCTTCAGCGCGGTCGTTTCGTTCGCGGCCGCCGGCGCCGCGGCGTTCCTGTGGATGTCGCCCGGTCACGTCCCCGCCGGGGTCGCGGCCGGCAGCGTGAGCGAGCGAGTCCCGCCCCCGGCATTCGCTTTCGTCCCGCCATCCGCCAACGCCGGGAACCGCCCGGCGATCGACGGCCGCCGCCTCGCCGCCAACGACCCGCAGCCCGGGGTGTTCGGCGACGCCGCGGGAGGAGTTCACCCGCCGACGTTCCAGCGTCCGCTGCACTCTGCCGGACATCTCGACGATCACCCGACGGCCCACACGGACCACGCCCGCCCCGTTCCCGATCCGCAGCTCGCATTCGTCGAAGAACCGACGGCGGCGGCCGGACGCACAGCAGACGTGGAGACTCGTCCGTTTCCGGGTCGGGAGAATGGGCCGGCTCCCGCAGAGCAATCCGCTTCCGCAACGCCTGCCTCCCGCGCGAAGCCGCCGGCGGTGGAAGACCGTTCCCATCCGCTCGTTCAGGTGATCGGTCTCGACTCCGACGGGTTGAAGACCGAGCTTCGCGACCTGCGGCGGGCCTTCGACGACCTGAGCCGGGTCGAGGTGTCTGAACAGACCCGCGAGCTGAAGCGGATCCGCCGCCGCCTCGCCGAGCTCGAGACGGCTCCCGCCGTCGAGGGGCTTCGCGACTCGATTCGCGATCTTCAAACGGCCATGGCCGCGCAGCACGCCGAAACCGTGGCCCGGATCGAGGAACTCAAAGAACAAGCCAGCCTTCAGGCGGCGGTCTTGGAACAGCAACCGGCCGGACCGATCTCGGTCACACCCGGGTCGGCCTCCGAGACCTGGACGATTCACCTGGTCGACGCCCGTTTGCCGACGGCGCTGCAGACGATCGCCACGCGGGCCGGGCTCAATGTCGTTTCTCCGCCCGACCTCGACGTTCCGGTCAACGCAACGCTGTCCGACGTCACGGCGCAGGACGCGATCGCGTCTCTCGTGTCGGCGTACGGAAAGACGATCCGCCAGGAGGGACGATTCGTCCGGATCGAACCGGCGCCAGCTTTTCCGGTGGAACCGATGGACCTTCCGGCCCCCGCCGTTCCCCTCCCGGTGGAGCCTGCGGCCGTCCCTGAAGTCGTCGCCGCGCCGCTCTCGCTCATCACTCCGCCGGCCGCCGGAACGCCGGAACTTCGAACCCAGGTCTTCCGCCTGCGGCACTTCTCCCGCGCCGTGGCCGAGCCGATCGTCCGCACGATGCTCTCGCCGGACGGAGCGATCCTCGATTCGAGCGACGAGCTGAGCCTCGATCCCGCGATCCTGCGGACCTCCCTGATCGTCCGCGACGCGGAACCGACTCTCTCAGCCGTCGCGAAGTACCTCGCCGTCACCGATGTTCCGCGGACCGCCGTGGAGATCGAAGTCAAGGTTCTCAGCGTCGAGCTGCGGGACCGGGCCGAGCGCGGCGTGCGGCAGTCGCTGAACGATCTCATGGCCCAGACCAGTCCCAAGGCCCCTGTCTGCCCGAAGTGCGGACGGCGGCACACGCGAACGGAAATCCTCGGGCCGGAGTGCATCCTGGCCGAGCCGACCTGGTCGACGCGGGGCGAAGGTTGGGACCTCGCGCAGTTCCGCGGCCGGCCTTCCGACTTCGTGACCGCCTTCCAGACGACGCTGCCGATCGCCGAGCTCGCCGCCCCACGGATGCGGGTCGCCTCAGACTCCCAGGCCGTGCTACGGCTGCGGGACCTGATCCTCGAATCGCCGCGGAGCGACGTCGCGACGGTCGCCTTCGAGAACGCCGGAGACAGCGTCGACATCATTGCCAAGCCCCTGGACGACGAGCGGGTTGAGCTGGTGCTGAACTCCTCTGCAGTCCAGCAGGGAGGCGCGGCCTCTCACGCCGATGAATCGTCTCTCGCCCGCAAGGCGTCCGTCACCGTTCAGTCAGGATGCACCGTCGTCCTGGCGGGGGTCCGGATGGAATCGGCGTCCGCTCAGGTCGTCGCCGGCCATCCTGCTGCTCGAGCCTCGGCGAACAACGCCTCGCGCTCCCGCAAGGAAGTCGTGATCCTCGTCTGCCCGCGAATCGTCGAAGACCAGCCGGCGGCGAACTAGCGCCTTACCGCGTTGAGAAATGCGTTAAACACCAAGACACAAAGGTTGCCCCAAGAGCACCAAGGTCGCCTCGCTGGTCGGGCTCCTTTGTGGTCTTTGTGCCTTCTTGGTGTCTTGGTGTTTAACTCTTCTGGGCGACGCCCTACCGGAGATAGACGAACTCTTTGGCGTTGATCAGGGCGTGGCAGAGTTCGGCCCAGACCGCTTCGGAGTCGGGCGATGTGTTGAGATCCGCCGCGGCTGCGGTCAGGAAGTCGCGGGCGAGGGAGATCTCGGCGTCCGTTGGCAGGCGGGCGTAGGTGGACTCGTACATCGCCTGAATCCGCGACTCGATGGACGCGGAGCCATTGTCCCGCGACAGGTTCGTGGCCCAGCGACGGGTCTGCTCCTGGATGAGCGGGTTGTTGAGGAGCGCGAGGGCTTGGGCCGGGACGTTGGAGACGCTGCGGCGGCCGATGCTCGTGTGCGGCGTCGGGAAATCGAACGCCACGAGGAAGGGCTCCTGGAAGTTCCGGCGGATCGAGAGGTACAGCGATCGCCGGCCTTCGCCATCGACGGGGCCGGATGTGCCGGGACGCCCCCGCCCTTCCAGGAACGACGTCAGGTGAATCGGAGTGCTGGCGCCGTACAGCCGCTCGTCGAGCCGGCCAGAAATCGCCAGGACGGCGTCGCGGATCGACTCTCCCTCAATCCGCAGGACGTTCATCCGGTGCAGAAGGAGGTTCTGGGGATCGACCTGCTCGATGTGTGACGCGGTGGCGGGGTTGTTGATGGTCTGCATCCGGAACGTCGCGGAGAGCAGGATCATCCGGTGCAGCTCCTTGAGGGACCAGTTGCGGCGGACGAGCTCCGTGGCGAGCCAGTCGAGCAGCTCCGGATGGGAAGGCGGCTGCCCCATGTGGCCGAAGTCGTCGACGGTTGGGACGAGACCGCGGCCGAAGGCATGGTGCCACAGGCGGTTCACGATGACACGAGCCAGGATCGGCGTCTGAGCCGGGTCGACCATCTGCAGGGCCAGCGGCAGCCGACCGCTTCCCGCCTCGGCTGCATCGAGGCCGCGGCCGGCAAAGACTTCGAGGAACCGCCGCGGCACGACGTCTCCCGGTTTGCCGGGATTGCCGCGGACGTGGAGCGGTTCGTCTTCGGCGGAACCATCGAGGAGGCAGGGAGCGAGTTGCGACTCCCGGCGGATCTGGCTGACGAGACGCTGCCGCTCGGCCAGGAACGGCTCGGCGGCTTCCGCGATACGTGGGCGATCGTCGGTCCACACGAGGCCAAAGAGGGCCGGATGACGGAGCATCCAGTCTGCCAGCCGGAGGTCCGTCTGTTGGCTCCACAGCGACTTGGCGACTCGGGCCGCCGCCTCAAGCGTTGCCGGGCGTTCGTTCCGCAGGGCGGTCTTGAGTCGGACCTCGGGCTGCTCGGCTCCCGGCGGGAATGGAGCGGCCGGTTTGTTCGTTGTCTGCGTCACGCGGCGGACGCCGAAGTCCGCGCCGGCGGGAATGAGGAACTCAAGATGGGCCTTGTGGCCGCGGTACCGAGAAGTGTCAACGTCGATCCAGTGCCACTTCACGTCCGCGGCGTGTTCCTGGATGAGCCGTCCATGCAGGGGGCCGTTGATCGTGATGTGGGAGTCGACCGACAGATAGGTGCTGCACCCGCCACGGATCCAGCAGGCGATCCGGTCGGTCTCGATCAGGAAGGACTCCGTCCGGAGCGTCCGTCCGCCGCGCGGCGTTCGTCCGACAGCTCCTGGCTCGTTCATCACTCCCGGCGCCGTCCGCGTGTCCGCGAAGTCCGGGTCGATGCACGATTCGTCGCGGGCGGGGATCAGCCGCAGGAAGGAAGTCGCGTCTGTTCCGAGCCAAGTACGGTCTGCATCCCGCGACGGTCCGGCGATCGAGAAGGCGGCGCCGTCGGCGGCGAGGACGCGGATTCCGGGGCCGTCGTCGGCTGGAGCCGGAGCGAGCGACTTGAGACGCATTGCCAGCGTCGACTCGCGTTCGGCCCCTGCCGCCGGGAGGTCGTCCCATGGGGTCGCTGCACTCAGCCAAGAGAAGGGACCATTCGCTTCGGCGGGGAGTGACGCCAGATGCTGGCTCCAGGCCCGCACCACCCGCGGGTCAAGCAAACGGGTCTTGGCCTCGGCTTCGATCCGGGCGTCGTCGAGCGGTGCTCCCTCGGCGCGGCCCTCCTGCTTCAGGATCGCTCGCGCGGCCAGGAGGTACTCATCGAGACGCGCGGTGACTGGCTCCGCAGCCTCCCGAATCGCGGTTGCAATCGCGGCTCCGCCCCGGCGATCGAGATCCGCCAGCCGGGCCTGGATCGCGAGGTTGTCCCCGAGCGTGTTGTAGGGGCGCTGGGCGTAGGAGCAGCTCTGGAGGTAGCCGGAGAGAGCGTAGTAGTCCCGCTGGGAGATCGGGTCGAATTTGTGGTCGTGGCACCGCGCGCACGCGATCGTCAGCCCGAGGAATGTCTTGCCGTAGACGTCGAGCATGTTGTCGAACCGCTCCGCCTCTTCCTTGCGGATGTCGACGGGCGAATGGACCCACTCGCCGAAGAGCCAGAAGCCGGTCGCGACCAGCGACTCGTTCGAACCGCTCATTCGATCGAACCGGGCGGGGTAGCGTTCGTTTGCCGGATTCGCCGCAGCCGGGACCGGCAGCAGGTCGCCGGCAACCTGCTCGACGACGAAGCGGTCGTAGGGGACATCCTCGTTCATGGCCCGGATCACGAAGTCGCGATAGGGCCAGGGGTTCGCCACGTCATAGTCGAACTCGTGACCGCGGGACTCGGCGTAGCGGGCGAGGTCAAGCCAGTGACGTCCCCACCGCTCGCCGAAGTGCGGCGAGGCGAGAAGCCGGTCGACCACCCGCTCATAGGCATCCGCAGACTGGTCCGACAGGAACGCGTCGATCTCGGCCGGCTTCGGTGGGAGGCCGGTCGCGTAGTAGCTTGCGCGCCGCAGCCAGGTGCGGCGGTCGGTCTCCGCCGCCGGACGGAGTTCCGCACGGTCGAGTCCCTGGAGAACGAAGCGGTCGATGGGCGTCCGGGACCACTCCGGATTCGAGACCGTCGGCGGAACGGGACGGGTCAGCGGTTGAAACGCCCAGTATTGGGACCGCTTGGCAAAGAGCTCGGGCCACGCGGCGCCGCCGGCCTGTGCCACGTTTCGGTCCTTCGGCCACGGCGCTCCCATCTGGACCCAGGTGGTGAACTTCGCCACCAGTTCATCAGGAAGCTTTCCCGACGGTGGCATCTGGTAGCCGGCGGGGTCGTAGTTGAGGGCCTTGAGGAGTTCGCTCTCGTCCGGCTTTCCGGGCACGATGGCGGGACCGGAGTCGCCCCCTTTGAGGAGCGCGTCCCGCGAGGTGAGGCTCAGGCCCCCCTTCTGCTGGTCTCCGGTGTGGCACTTCCCACAGTGTTCGATCAGCGCGGGACGGATCTCTTTCTCGAAGAACTCGACCTGCTCCGGAGCGAAGGTCGCCGCTTCGTCTGCGGCTGGCAGGGAACCGCCGCCCAGAAGCGAGGCGAGGGCCAGCAGTCTGAAACACCACTTCATGCACGATCTCCGGAAGAGACCACACATGTTACCCGCCTGATGCGTCGGCTGCGATAGGGCCGGATCGCCATCTCACTCCGCGTGATGAGCCCACGATCCGCGTCTTCAACGGGGAGCGGCGACTCCGTTCCTGCGAGAGTGAATCGCGGTGGCGTGTTGAGGGCGCCGCCTGGGAGCTCATCTCGCGGAGCGAGACGGCTACATTTTCTGTCGCTTCTTTTCGATCTTCTCGTGGACGCGGGCGAAGTTTTTGAGCCAGCGATCGTAGTCCTGCGTCTTGAACGCGAAGAACTCCGCCACTTCAGGATGCGGCAGGATCAGGAACTTTTCGTCCTTCACCCCCTGGATGATGCACTCGGCGACGTGCTCCGGGGTGACGGCGCTCATTTGCAGGAACTGGTGGATCGGGTCGGAGAGGTCGAGGAACGGTGTTGCCACGCCGGCGGGGCAGACGCAGGAGACCTTGATCCCCTTTTTCTGGTAGTGGACTGAGAGCCACTCGGCGAGGGCGACGGCGCCGTGCTTGGTGACCGAGTAGGGAGCGGAGCCGATCTCGGTGAGGACTCCCGCGGCGGAGGCGACGTTGATGAGGTAGCCGGAGCCGCGCTGGACCATGGCGGGAAGGAGGGCCCGGCTGGCGTAGACGTGGGCCATCACGTTGACGTTCCAGAGCCGGGTCCAGTCGGGATCGAGGACGTCGACTCCCCCTTTGACGGTGATCCCAGCGTTGGAGATGAAGATGTCGACGGGGCCGAGCGCGTCTTCAGCCTGGCGGATGAGGGACTGGATGTCCGATTCGTTGCTGACATCGGCGGGGACGGCGAGGCCTCCGACGTCGGTAGCGCAGGCTTCAGTGGCGGAGGGGTCGAGGTCGGAGACGACGATTCCGCGGACCTGTTCGGCGTGGATGCGGCGGCAGAGGGCGCGTCCGATTCCGCCTGCTGCGCCGGTGACGACGACGACCTTGTCTTTCCAGTCCATTTGGTTTGCTCGCTTCCCAGTCCGTTGCCAGAAGTCGGACTCTACAGCGGTGCATACCACGTTGGAACCGCAAGCGCCACTTCACCGGGTCCAGGGGCACCCTGGTGGGGGATGCAAGGGGGCAACGCCCTCTTGCCCGCCGGAGGCCTCTCGTCGAGAGATATCTGAAGGAGTGAGTATCCAGGCGCGGACGGCGTGCCGGATGCCCCCTTACCTAAGAGGCGAGGAGTCCAAAGCGAGCGGTCTGGGGTGAGGGAGTTCTCAACGCCTGTCCCACAAAGGGGATGTCCGTTGCGTGCCACGGTTCCTCATGGAAGTGCCTCCGACGGCAAGGGGGTGAGACCCCCTTGACCCCAGCGGCCGTCGCACAATGGGCTTGAGCTAACGAGTCGTGCCGGCAAGGACGTGGTTTGAAAACGAAAACGGGGAAGGCCGGCATCGGCCATCCCCGTCGAATGTTCTCTTCTGAGAGCGAACTTACTTCGCGTCCCACCACCAGCGACCTTCCGGCAGCTCGGACGGACGAGCCGTCGTCGCCACACCGCTCAGAGCCGCGCTCTCCTTCTGGCCGGCCGCTTCCATCGCCGAGGCGACATCAACCCGGACCCCGCCGGCGACCTGGACGACCACGTCCTTGCCGTTCATGACCCGGTGATTCACGACGGTGTCGACTTCTTTCGGCGTGCCGAAGCGAGCGGTCTGGTACGCCCCGCCAGGAGCGAACACACCACGGTCCCAGCCGATCCGGCCGTCAACGTCTTCCCGCTCAATGAGAGCGGCCGTCAGGGCCAGATCGAAAACACCTTCCAGGTCCGCGAAAACATGCTCACGCTGAGCCAGGTCGGCGAAGTGTTCCGTGAAGTTCTTGGCGAACTGCTGGTTGACCGGTTCGGCCTTGCCGGTCTGGACCCGCTTGCCGGTCTCGGTCAGGAACTGATTCTCCGACTGGCAGCGGACCGATGTCCCACGGATCTCGAACGCGCTGTGGTCCGGGCTGTGGAGGACTTCGTCCGACTTGATCGAGAGCCACCACCGGAGAGCGTCGAGGCTCCCGGCCGCAGCGGCCGGGTTCTTGCGGAGCAGCTCGAAGTAGTCGGGAACGTTCGAGCCCCCTTCCACCTTGCCGATTCCGATCAGCTTCATTTCATAGTCGGCTTCCAGGATCACGCGGGCGACGCGGGAGTCCTGCGGGACACCGTAGATCGAGATGTCCTGGCGGCCGAGGGTCTGGCCGATCTTCTGCGCCCAGCCCCGGACCTGCGACGGCTCGAGCGGTCCCTTGGCCTGCGAGGCTTCGACGAACGATTTGACTTCCTTGAGCTTGTCCGCCTTGGGGTCGATCGAGCATCCGAAGATGTTCTGGCCCCCTTCGGAGAACGTCCGCAGGACGGTCACGAGGTCGTCGAGCTGGAGGGTCGGCTTGCCACTTCCGGTCCCGACCGGCATTCCGCTTTCGTTGTACCGCCAGCCTTCGGCCGGACCGGCGAGGACGACTTCACCCGCTTCCGGGTAGACGAAGACGTACTGAATTTCGGAGAGACCGGCGAGCTGCCGCATCGATTCGACGACCGGCTCACCCGCTTCGATCGACCGGGCGACTTCCTTCTCGAGACGGGTCAGCGAGACCATCCGCAGCTTCGAGACGGCGGCGATGTCCGGATTGAGGTCCGCTTCACGGGCGCGGATGCCGAGGGCTTCGAGACGGCCGCTCTTCTCTTCGCGGCTGACGCGGCTCAGGATCCCCTGGGGATCGACCCGCACCCCGCTTTCGAACGACGAGATCGTGCCGGTGCCGGGCTCATCCGCGTCCCAGGGGCCGGTCACGCCGCCGGTTTCCTGCTGAATCAGGTCCATCAGGGGCTGGAAGTTCGCGCCGAAGCCCCCCTTGAGCGAGTCCTGCTGGGCGGCCTGTCCTTCGGTGGCGACGCGGGCCGGTCCCGACGTGTAGCGGCTGGCACTCCGGACGGCGCCGAACGTGTCGCCGAGGGCGAGCTGCGTTTCAGCGACTTCGCGGATCAGGGCGTTCCGCTGGGCCGGATCCTTGGCGGACTCGGCCGCATTCAGGGCCGACCCGAACTCGCCGGCGGCGATGAAACCGCGGACGCGGGCCGCCAGGTTCATTTCCGCTCCGGAAGCCGGCGTGAGTCCCGCACAAAGGACCATGGAGAGCGACGTTCCCACAAACGCACGCTGCAGCAGGCGGCTCCAGGGATTCTTCGGCATGGGGATCTCCGGCGAAGGGCGCAACAGGGACAACAGTCAAGAATGGCAGGACAGGCAATGCGCGCAGACCACGGAACGGAGGCGCACAGCATAAGCATCGTCGGGTCGACTCCCCGTTTGCAAGCACTTTCTCTCAATTCACCCGGTGGGGCCGACGTTTCGGGGTCCGCGTCGTAAGAACGTGCATACCCCTCAAATGCGACGAGGGGAGAGTCGCGCGGATCGTCCGGAATCGAGCGGATGCACGCGACACGCGGGCCGTAATCCGCAACCGCCCCGAGGCCGTTCGGGGTCAAGAGGCCGGCCCCTCGTCGCTCGTGGGACACGCTCCGGCGGATTCAGCGGCCTGCCTGGAGAAATTCCGGCGAAACCGACGGCTCCCGTTGCCGCGAAGATGGAAAAACCGAAATAAACGGCAAAGTTTCCCCCGTTTGCCCGATTCGCATCAACTCTGCAGTCGGAGCAACCGATACCGAGAAACGGTGAGTTCTCTTTCGACGGTCGCAGCCGTGCCGCGGTTCGCCTGACCTGAGTTCGTTCGCCCGAAGGTCCGCCTTCTCCCTGCCCGCACCTGAAGTTGGCAGCGGACCCACGTATTGACAGGAGTCAGCCATGCGAAGGATTGCCTGGGTTGTTGCAGTGTTTGGAGCGGCGGGCGCGGCGGGGCTGGCAGCTCGCACCGGAGTCGCCGCCGAACCGGCCGGCCGGACCCGGCTGACCCAGGCCCCGAAGACGGCGGCCCCCACCGACACAACGGACCGCGCCAAGACCCGCGGCCTGAAGAACTACGCCGACGAACTCTTCGGAGAAGAAGAGGAAGAAGCGGCTGTCTCCACGAAGCCGGCCGCCCCGGCCTCGACCGCCGCCGCCAAAACGCCGGCCAGCAAGTCCCCTCTTGCCAGCCCGAACGGCCCCTCGAAGGGAATGGTCACCAAGACCGCGCCTCCCGCCGCCGCGCCGAAGACCGCCGCCTCCAAAGAGGAGTCGAAGGACGCCTTCGACCGCAAGGATGACCTCGACGCCGAGTTCGTCCGGATGCTGAACGCCTCCGCCGGCTCGGAAGCGAAACTCTCCTCCAAGGCCACCTCCCGCCCGAGCGACGCGGCGCTCAGGTCCATGGGCTCGAAAGTGGAGCCCGCCGTCGCGGACTCCGCCGAAAAGAACCTCTCGCTCGATACGGATGTCGAAGCCTTCGCAGGGGGCAAGGGGATCCAGCAGGTTGCCGGTGAGTCGGCCGCCTACCCGGCCCGCACCGCTGCTCCGGCTTCGCCGCCTTCGGCCGCTCCGTGGGCCCGTAACCGGCCGGTGGAAACCGAAACGGTTGCCGCTCCGGCTGCCCCGCCGGCCCGTGCCGCTTCGAAGTACACCCGTCTGAGCCCCGCCGCGGCGGAAGAGTCGAGCCAGCCGGAGACCACGGCCGCCGCGACGCCGACCGCACCGGGTCCCCGCTCCTCGTTCATCCCTTCGCGGAAGCCCATCGCCGCCACGCCGGCCACGACCGCCGCCGCCACCTCGTCGAAGCTGACGACGCCGATCGACATCGATCCGCCGGCCGCCACCGCTTCGCCGACAACGCCGAGCGGCTTCCCGCAGAAGAAGTCGACGGTCTCGTTCAGCAAGTCCGGCGGACTCCCGGAAACGACCCGCCCCGCGGCGGAATCGCGTCCGGCCTTCGCCCCGCGGACGGTGGCGGAACACCGTCCCTCGGAGCCGGCCCTTCGTCCGGCGACCTCGCATTCGACCGCGGCCCAGGGCGCCCCCAACGTCACCACAACCTGGCGGGCGACCGGCGCGATCAACATCGGCCAGGAGTGCACGTGTGAGCTCGTCGTCAAGAACGACGGGACCGCCGCCGCCTCGGGCCTTGAGATCGAAGCGACCTTCCCCAAGAACGTCCGCCTCGTCAGCGCCGAGCCGAAGCCGAGCTCGCAGACCGGCTTCCTTGGCTGGAAGATGGACTCCCTCGCCGCCGGCGAAGAGCGGATCATCGCCGTCAAGCTGGTCCCCCTCCAGCGGGGCCAGATCGAGACCGACGCCCGCGTCCGGTTCTCCGGCACCGCCAAGAACGCCTTTACGGTCGCCGAGCCGCTCCTTGCGATCAAGGTCGAAGGACCGAAGCAGGTCATGATCGGCGAGCCCGCCCCGCACACGGTCCTCGTCACCAACCCGGGGACCGGCATCGCGACGAACGTCAAGATTGAAGCGGTCATCCCCGAAGGCCTCGAGCACGTCCGCGGCGGACGGCTGGTGATGGACCTCGGTTCGCTCAACCCGGGCGAAACCCGCAACGTCCGGCTCGCCTGTGCGGCGATCGCCGGCGGCCAGCACAAGCTGCAGGTCCGGGCCATCGCGGACGCCGACCTGGCGGAGTCCGCCTCGTCGGAAGTCGCCGTCATCGCCCCGCAGCTCAAAACCGCCATCGACGGCCCCGGCCTGCGGTACCTCGGCCGCCAGGGGGCGTTCTCGGTCTCCGTCCAGAACAGCGGTTCAGTGGCGACGGACAACGTCCGCGTCATGCACAAGATTCCCGAAGGGTTCGACTTCGTCTCCGCCGGCCGCGGGGCGACCTACGATCCGAACAACCGCCTCGTGAACTGGTTCGTCGGCCATCTCGACCAGGGACAGAAGTCCGACCTGGAAGTGACGCTCGTCGCCAGCAAGGCGGGTGAGCACACGCACTTCGTCCGGGCGACGTCCGACGCCGGGGCGGTGAGCGATGCCCAGTTCCGGGCCCGTGTCGAAGGCTCTCCGGCCCTCGTCCTCAGCATCCGCGACCTCGACGATCCGGTCGAAGTCGGTGTGGAAGCGGCCTACGAGATCAAGATCAAGAACGAAGGCTCCGCCGGTGCGACGAACGTCGGCCTTTCGCTGGAACTGCCGGAGGGGCTTACCCTCCTCAGTGCCAACGGACCGACCAAGCACGCCACCGAGAAGCACTCGATCGTCTTCGCCCCCGTGGGCGAC
Source organism: Planctomyces sp. SH-PL14 (assembly GCF_001610835.1). Taxonomy (NCBI): domain Bacteria; kingdom Pseudomonadati; phylum Planctomycetota; class Planctomycetia; order Planctomycetales; family Planctomycetaceae; genus Planctomyces; species Planctomyces sp. SH-PL14. Next base: position 8,423,137 of record NZ_CP011270.1, read on the forward strand.
GTCGGCCCGGGCCAGACCTGTACCTTCCTGGTGAAGGTCAAGGGGCAGGGATCCGGCAGCGTCCGGGTCCGGTCCCGCCTGACGAGCGACTCGATCTCGGAACCGATCGTCGCCGACGAGCTGACGAAGTTCTACGAGTGATCGCGGATCTCCGCACAGCTCACCGAACCGCAGGGTTTTCACCCTGCGGTTTTTTTGTTGGCGGGGCAAGAGTTGCGGGCCGTTCCTCTTCGGTCCTGCGATCCGGTTATACTCGGCGGTTGTTCCAAACCGCTGTCGCCGCGCCCGCCGCTCATGTCTTCGTCTTCGCCCGCTCCGCCTCCCCCTTCGGTTTCCCCGAAGGAAAACCCGTCTTCGGCCTCCGACCTGTTTCGGAAGTACGTCCTTCCCGTTGCGGGGATCCTGATCGCGGTGCTCGTGATCTGGCGGATCCGGATCGACTCCGGGCTCCCCGGTCCCGGCGCCATCCCGGAGCGGGGAGCGATGATGGCTGCTCCCCGGTCGATCCTGACCGACCAGCACCGGCACATGGTGAAGCTGGAGGCGTATCTGGGGCGGACGAAGCTCCTGATTGTCTTCTTTGACGGGACGAAGCCGGCCCACACCGATCCGATCGTGGCCCGGCTGCTCAAGGACCATGCGGCCCTGCTGGGACAGGGGGTGCAGCCGATCGCCATCAGCGCCGCGTCGCCGTTTGCGATTACGAAGTCGGAGGAGATCTCGGGGAAGCGGTTTCCGTTCCCGGTGTTGATGGATGTCGATCCGAACGGTCACACGACCTATCCGGCGCATCGCGCGTGGGGGCTGGCGGACAACCGTTCCGAGGAGCTCAAGACCGGGGTGTTCGTTGTCGACCGGGCGGGGCTCGTTCCGGCTCGCGGGCTGCTGCCGCGTCCGGTGGTCGATCCTGAGGCGACGATCGACGCGATTCTGCGTGGGAACTGGCCGGATGCCGCTGAGGGAGCTGCCGGGCCGGGGGAGTCGAAATAGCCTTTCGCTGGCTTGAACCGCGTCCTTGCCGGCACGGCTCGCTAGCTCAAACCCAACGTGCCACGGCAGCCGGGGTCAAGGGGGCAACCCCTTGCCGCCGGAGGCGCTTCGATGAGGAACCGTGGGACACAACGGACGTCCGCTTTGTGGAACCAGCTATGAGGACTCCACACACTACATCGCGGGCCTTGCAATCCCCGCAGGTTAGGTGAGGGGGCATACGGCACGGTGTCCGCGCTTGGACCCGTACTCCTTCAGACAGTTCTCGACGAGAGGGCCTCCGGCGGGCAAGGGGGCCAAGAAAACAACACAGGCCCCCTTGCATCCCTCACCAGGGGCGAGCCCCTGGACCCCGGTTGACCGGCCGAGTAGGCCGCTCCCGTAGACCCCGGCATCCCTTCACCTTACGATCCCGACGCGCCCCATCCCCCCACCCGCAAACGCCCCCCTGCCGGAACCAACCGTGAGCCATTCCGCAGCCCCCGCTACCGACCGCTCGCCCCACGACCGCAACCGATCCTACAAATACTACGACCTCGTGATGGCGGCCTTCGTCACCGTCCTGCTCTGCTCCAATCTGATCGGGCCGGGAAAACAGTGCCTCATCGCACTCCCCTTCTCCCTCCCGTTCTTCGGCTCGTCCCTCGTCTTCCCCGCCGGAAACCTGTTCTTTCCGATCGGCTACATCTTCGGCGACATCCTGACCGAGGTGTACGGATACGCCCGCTCCCGGAAAGTGATCTGGGCCGGCTTCGGCGCCCTGCTCTTCGCCTCCATCATGTCGACGATCATCGTCGAGCTCCCCGCCCGGACGAGCGACCCCTACGTCGCCGCGCTCCAACCGGCACTCGAAATGGTCTTCGGCAACACCGTGCGGATCATGATCGCCTCGCCCCTGGCGTTCTGGTGCGGCGACTTCGCCAATTCCTACGTCATGGCGAAGATGAAGATCTGGACGAGAGGCAAGTTCCTGTGGATGCGGACGATCGGCTCGACGATCGTCGGGCAGGCGGTCGACAGCATCATCTTCTATCCCCTGGCGTTCGGCGGGCTGTGGCAGACGAACACCCTCATCGAGATCATCCTCATCAACTGGGGAGTCAAGGTCCTGGTGGAGGTCCTCTGCACCCCCGCGACGTACGTCGTGGTCGATTTCCTCAAGCGGGCCGAAGCCGAGGATTTCTACGACACCGACACGAACTTCACGCCGTTCTCGCTGAAGAACTGACCGCAGATCCGGAACGACCCCGCGCTGTTCCGGCCCGGTTCCCGCCCCGTCGCCACCCGCCGGGGTGACAATTGCCCCGCGCGGCTCAATAATTGAGCCTGGGCGTTTTCTCTTCATTCCGCCCGATTCGTTCCGTGGAGGACCATTCATGAAAACGACGAGCGTTCTGGCGATGTTCGCCGCCCTGGTCGCGGCGATCGCCGGCCTGGCCTACTTCACAGGGAACCCCGGCCGTACGCCGGCTCCCGCCGCGGCCCCCCCGGTCGCCAATGCCGACGGCAAGACCCCGGCCGACGGGAAGGAAGCTCCCCCCGCCGACGCGGGCCCGGACTTTCACCTCGAAAACCCGTTCAAGCTGGACCTGACCGCCGCCGCGAAGCCGCAGGCGTCGACCGAGGCGGTCGAGTTCGATTTCGGGGCGATGGCTCCCGACGAAGAGCGGACCCACAAGTTCTCCGTCCGAAACACCGGCAAGGCGCCCCTGACCCTGGCCAAGGGCCGTTACCAGTGCAAGTGCACGATGCCGACCCTCAAGAAGGGGGAGGTCCTCACCGTCCAGCCTGGCGAAGAGACCTTCGTCGAGATGACCTGGAAGCCGATCGCGCCGGAGGAGATGTTCCAGAAGAGCGTCAACATCTGGTCGAACGATCCGGACCACCCGCAGCTCACGTTCAACGTCCGGGGGAAGGTGGTCCCGCACATCATCGCCGAGCCCGCCTCCTACACCCTGGGGCTGATCCGAAACGAAACCGGAGGCGACTTCAAGGGCCTGGTCGGGTCGCAGACGGACGTGTTCGAGATTGTCGAAGCGACTTCGGACAATCCGCAGATTTCTGTGACGACGACGAAGCTCGAGGGGGCCGATCGTCCGGCCGAGTTCACCGATGCCAAGGCGCTCTTCCGCGTCGAAGGGAAGATCGCTCCGTCGGACAAGGTCGGGACCGTGCGGGGAATCCTGACGCTCAAGACCAACCTCGAGACGCATCCTGTGGTGGAGATCAATGTCGGCGGGCACCTGACGGGGCCCTTCACGGTCGTCGGCACCGGTTGGGACCAGGTGAATTCGGGCTTTGACCTGGGCCGCGTCGACACGTCGAAGGGGAAGGCGGTCAAGTACTCGATCTTCCTTCCGAAGACCGGCGAGGAGATCAAGTTCGAAACGATCGAGTCCAAGCCGAACATCGCCCGGATCACGGCCAAGAAGGACGAGTCCTTCACGGCTGCCGACCGGGAGCGGCACGAGCTGACGGTCGAGATCCTTCCCGGCGCCCCGAAGGCGGAGTTCAGCAACGCCCGCCCGGTGGTCGTGAAGGTGAAGTCCAACCACCCGAACGTCGCCGAAGCGACCTTCCGCGTGATGTATCGCGGGTACTAGGACGTTTTCCGTCGTCGGTTTCCCGTAGGTTCAGGTTTGGCCTGGCCTGTCGACGGAAGCCGACGACTGCGTCTCGATTCGATGAACCACTCTTGCGGCGCCGCGGCATCGCTCGGCCGGTCCCGACGCGAGACCAGACGGGAGACTGATCGAATGACGGTTTTGGCTCTCCGCTCGACCTTCTGGGGAATGCTCTGCGGCTGCCTGATCGCGCTGCCGGCGGGACTTCGCGCCGCGGAAGAAGACGGGTTCGTTCCACTGTTCGACGGGCGGACGCTGCAGGGCTGGATGGGGTCGACCGATGGTTACGAAGTCGCCGATGGGGCGATCACCTGCATTCCGGAGAAGGGGGGAAACCTCCTGACCGAGCGGGAGTACGGGGACTTCGTCCTGCGGCTCGACTTCCTGGTCCCGCCCGGGGGCAACAACGGCGTCGGGATCCGGGCTCCGCGGACGGGGCACATTGCCACGCTGGGGATGGAGATCCAGATCCTCGACAACCCGGATCCCAAGTACGCCAAGCTCGCCCCCTACCAGTACCACGGTTCGGTCTACGGGCTGATTCCGGCGAAGCGGGGGTATCTGCGTCCTGCCGGTGAGTGGAACACGCAGGAGATCCGCTGCGTCGGCTCGCGGGTCACAGTCGTCCTCAATGGAGAGACGATCGTGGACGGGGATGTGCAGCAGGCGGCCACCCCCAAGGCGCTGGACGGGAAGGATCACCCCGGGGTCCTGCGGACGTCGGGGCACGTCGGCTTCCTCGGGCACGGCGATCGGGTCCAGTTCCGTAATATCCGGATCAAGGAACTGAAGTAGCGGGCCGGCGTTCGGGAGACGTTTGCGGCAGAGAGAAGGAGCCACAGATGAAGGCGGGCGCTATTCCACCGGCCTGTCTTTCTCTCGTGTCGCCGTCTCTGTGCTCTCCGTATCTCTGTGTTTCAAGAATCCAACGGGATTCAAGACAGAGGGCCGGACTGCGACTGGCGGGCTCAACGCGTCGGCGACGCCATCTCGCCATCGCTTCAACGCGCACGATCTAGAGCTCGGGAGTTTCGTCTCCCTCGTCACCGCCCGCCTCGGCCTGCAGCCGGTCCAAGTCGTTCGGCGTCAGCGGTTCGACGATCGCGTACTGGCCTTCGGTCCAGCGGTAGAGGTCGATCTGCTTGCAGCGGACGGAGCAGAACGGAAAGCAGGGAGAATCGTCAGCGGCCGAGGGGGTCATCGACTGTCCACAGATGGGACAGGTACAGGGGGAGATCATCGTCGTCCCTCCAAAGAGAATCCTTGAAGCCGCTGATCGGATTGCGGCTCCGTTCCCGCTCAACGGCTCCGACGCGGCGTATTCCGCAAAAGGCCTGGAAACAAACGAGCGGACGGGAACGAAAAGCGGGTGAAGGGATTCGAACCCTCGACATACAGCTTGGGAAGCTGTCACTCTACCAACTGAGTTACACCCGCGGTTGGTACGGCGATTCTACAGGGACCGCGCCGGCAGACAAGCGGGACGCGATGCAGATCTCCGGAGGTCGCTGGAACCTCCGCCCCAAGGCCGCCAAAATCGGCGTCCCCCGCAATTGCCCTTGAATTTCCGCGGGCTCGCCGCCAACTTCCGCGTTTTCGAATGGCCATTTCCCCCGCGGAGCCCGGCCGACCGATCGTCGCCCCTCCGCCGCCCCGCATCGCCCGAGAGAGAACGATGAGCAGCCTCAACATCCGCAAAGACGCCTGTGAGCTCGACCTCCTGTCGCTGGGAGCCCTGGTCCACCGGCTCGACCCCGGCATCCTCCCGTTCCGCAAGGCCCGCTCGCTCGACATCCACGTCTCCGGCGGGGAATACAACGTTGCGGCCAACCTGGCCGACTGCTTCGGTCTCAAGACCGGCGTGGCGACCGCGATGGTCAAGTACGGCATTGGCGAGCTGGTCCAGGGCCGCGTCCAGGAGATGGGCGTGAAGCCGTTCTACAAGTGGTTCGACCACGACGGTGTCCGCGGGCCGAACATTGCCACCGTCTACAGCGACCGGGGTCTGGGCGCCCGTCCGCCGGTCGTGTTCTACAACCGTGCCAATGAGGCCGGCGCGCTCCTCAAGCCGGGCGACTTCAACTGGTCCGAGATCTTCGGCAAGGGTGTCCGCTGGTTCCACTCGGGCGGGATCTTTGCCGCCCTGTCGGAGACGACTTCGCAGGTCATCATCGAGGGGATGAAGGCGGCCAAGGCGGCCGGCGCCGTCACCTCGTTCGACCTGAACTACCGCGCCAAGCTGTGGGCGTCGGTCGGCGGCGACAAGAAGGGTCAGGAGACGATCCAGAAGATCGTTGAGCATGTCGACGTGCTGGTCGGCAATGAAGAGGACCTTCAGAAGGGTCTGGGGCTGAAGGGCCAGGACGTCGAGTCCTCGTCGAAGCTCGACCCGAAGGCGTTCTTCGGCATGATCAAGCAGGCGACGGCGAAGTTCCCGAACGTGAAGGCGGTGGCCACGACGTTGCGGGAAGTCCATTCGACGAACCGTCACGACTGGGCGGCCGTGCTGTGGCTTGAAGGGAAGGAATACGTCAGCCCGACGATGCAGCTGGACGTGGTTGACCGGATCGGCGGCGGCGACGGGTTCGCGGCCGGGATGATCTATGGTCTGCTGAGCGGCAAGGATCCGGAGCAGGCGCTGCGTCTGGGCTGGGCGCACGGTGCACTGCTGACGACGTTCCCTGGCGACACCACGATGGCCCGGCTGCCGGAAGTGGAGCAGTTGGCGAAGGGTGGGTCGGCCCGCGTTCAGCGGTAGTCGTCTGGCGCAGAGCGAATGAGAGAAGCCGTCGCGGCGTGAGCTGCGACGGCTTTTTTGTTGAGATGCGGTCTGTCATCCGGGGTCCAGGGGGTACCCCTGGTGGGGAGTGCAGAGGGGCAACGCCCCTTTGCCCGCCGGAGGCCTGGCCGTCGAGTGATGTCTGAAGGAGGGCGTGTCCAGACGCGGACACAGTGTCGGATGCCCCCTCATCTATTCCGCGGGGATGGCAAAGCGAGCGGTGTGGTTTGGGGGGGACCTCAACGCTGGTCCCACAAAGCGGGCATCCGTCGCGTACCACGGTTCCTCATGGAAGCGCCTCCGGCGGCAAGGGGTTGCCCCCTTGACCCCGACTGCCGTCGCACGTTGGGTTTGAGCTATTGAACCGTGTCGGCAAGGAAGTGGATTACGCCGAGCACGCGACCGGCTTCCGCCAATCCAGCGGCGGAATCGTCCCCTGCTGCTCGCCCCGGATCGCTTCCTCGCGGATCCCCGCAAAACCCTCACGCAGCGGAACAATCACCCGCCGGGCATCGCTCCAGCTGAGTTCCGTCGAGTCCGCCATCCGCTGCATCGCAAAGACCAGAACGCGGGCCATCTGACGGCTCGTCTCGTCCCCCGCAATGTCCATCCCCTCGATCAGCCCCAGCAGCAACCGCTGCACGCGGGCCCGAATCGGGGACAGGGCCTCCGGCTGGCCGAGGCGGATCCGTTCCAGCCCCTCATCGATCGAGGCGATCGTTCGGTCGTAGAGAGCCAGGACCATGTCGACCCGGCTCCATCCCTGGGCCTTGACCTGACGATATGCCTGAACTTGCCGGTTCATTCGCACCTGTGCCTTCGCGGCGATTGTTAACGCTGGCTCCCCATTCCTTCGTCGGACCACCCGGAAACTCTTGTCGGAATCCGGCTCCCCGGGCCCCGGGGCCGGAAGACTCACCCTCGTTCCCCGCTCCCCTCCTCCGCTTCCCTGCCTTCGACACCTCCGGAAGGGATCGGACGACGCGAACAACCCTCCCCCGCGTCACTCTCGTCCCGAACATCACGCCGCCGCGGGCTACTTGTCGGTCAGGGCCGCCAGCTGGGACCCCACGAGCGAGGCGGTGCTCTGCAGCTGCTGGACCGCCTGCTCCATCGCCGTGAACTGCGTCCGGATCCGCGCCTCCTGGGCATCGAACAGCGCCTGCTGACGATCGATCGACTTCTGCATCTGGTCGATCCGGTCCTGGAACTGCTTGTCGACCCCGACAAAGTCGCCGGTCACCGGGTCGAGCATCTGCCCGAGGAGCTGGTCCAGCCTCGCCGCCAGCCCCCGCGTGAGCGTCATCTCTCCTTCAACGCCGCCGGTGACCTGCCCGGGTGGGAGCGTGACTCGGACCTGCAGGTCCGCGGAGTTCTTGTTCGTCGCCTTCCCGGACAGGAGCTGGCCGGAACCGATCGCCTCCTCCTCGACGCCATCGACCACGAACGTCCCGGCGACGTTCTTCCCGACCGAGTTCTCGGTCCCGAGGAACCCGAGCGTCGTATTGGCCGTGCCCGCCGCCAGTCGGACTTCCGACGAAGTACCGTAGGCTGCCGAGGTAATCTGAAGCTGCCCGGCGATGGCGGCCACGCGGACGGTTCGCCCACTCAGGCCGGGCGCGGCGTTGATCACCCGCTCCAGCTCCGCCGCCATCTGGTCCTGCGTGTAGGAGCCTTCCGACAGGGTCAGCGGTCCCGTCGACTGGCCGTCGATCGTCGCCGAGAAGGTGTTGTTGGCGGAGGTCAGGACGGTCGTTCCCGACAACGGATTCGCCGCCGTCACCTGTGCCTGCTCGGCCGCCTGCGTGATGTTGACCTGATAGGGGACGCTCAGATCGCGGGTACGGTTGCTCCCGCTGACGAACCGGATCCCGCTGTTCGTGCTCGTTCCATCGAGGGCGAACAGGCGGCGGACGTCGTCACCGGTCACCCCTTCGGTCCCCCCGTTGAGGATCGAAGTCAGTTTGGAACTGTTGAAGGCGAGCTGGCCGCCGTCCCCGACGGAGACGCCGATCGCGGCCAGGCGGTTCGCCTTCCCCGATACGCCCGCCACGGCGCCCAGGATCCCGTTCTGGATCTGCTGCTGGATCCGGCGGACTTCGGAGTCCCCCAGGAGCGGGCTGGCCTTGTCGCTCCCGGCGTCGTAGGCGGTCTGCTTGGAGATGAAGGAGGCCAGCGCGTTATACGAGTCGACGAAGTCCTGGACCGCCTTCACCCCCGCCTGGGAGTCGCGGGCGACCGTGACCGTCAGCGTCTTGCTCGGATCGGCGTCAAGAAGATTGAGCTCCACCCCGCCGATGAGATTCGACACGCGGTTGGTCTGACTGGTGACCGTCACCGCTCCTGGCCCCGAGCCGAGCGTTACGGAGGCATCCTGCGCCTCCTGGACCGGGTTGTCGAAATCGAACTCCGGCTTCGTCGCCCCCCCGGCGGAAGCGGCGAGGTTGTTCGTGATCTGGATCGCGTTCTCGGTGCCGGTCTTCTCCGAGCTGACGACGAGCCGGGCGCCGGAGGCGTCCTGGACGACGCTGGCCGACACACCGGCCCCCGCGGCGTTGATGGCCGAAGCGAGCCCGGACAGGGTGTTGTTCGTTCCGTCGATCGTGATCGTGACGGGGGAGCGCGATCCGGCGCGGAGGGTGAGCGTCCCCTGGGTGATCTCGCTGTCGGCGTCCGCGACCCCCTGGGTGGCGATCTGCTGCGCCTGCGCCAGCGTCTGCACCTTGAGGCGGTAGACACCGCTGGCCGCCGTGCTGGAGGCGGTCGCGGTGGCGAGTGTCTCGTCGCTGAGCGAGACGGTCCGGTTCGAGAAGACGTTGTTCTGGACCTTGCCGAGCGTCGCCGCCTGCGCGCGGAGGTTGCCGATCTGGTCCTTGATGGAGGAGTAGATCGTCTGCTTCGTCCGGATCTCCGTCTGCCGGGCGGTGATCAGGTCCTTCTGCGTCTTACGGACCTCGAGCAACCCATCGATGATGGCCTGCGTGTCGATGCCGGTGACGAGTCCGTCGATCGTAGGCATGGCGGCGGAGGCTGGGTTCTGTTCGGAAGCTCACACTCGCCCGAAGCGCCAGCAAGGGACGATGCGTCCATTCCCTCGCTGGCGCTTCGGGCTAGTGTGGGGTCACACATGTTGTCCCACCGTCGCCGGTCTTCATCGATCGCAGACGGCTGACAGCTCCACACGGAAAAAGGGGAGTTGCCCGCGGTGGACAACTCCCCTTCAAGTTTTATCGACCGTTTCCGGCGACTACTGGAGCAGCGACAGGACGAGCTGCGGCTGCTGGTTGGCGTTCTTCAGGACCGAGGTGCCGGCCTGGACGAGCACCTGGTTCTTGGTGAAGTTCGCGATTTCTTCGGCGAAGTCCGTATCGCGGATCGTCGACTCGGCGTTGACCGTGTTCTCGAGCGTCGTCTGGAGGTTGTTGATCGTCGAGTTCAGGGTGTTCTGCTGGAAGGCACCCAGGTCACCGCGGAGGTTCGTGATGTCGTCGATCGCGGCGTCGATGACGCCGATCGCGTCCTGGGCCTTGCCGGCCGAGGTCACGTCGATCTGCGACAGGTTCGAGAACTGGTTGCCCGTGGCCGCGAGGCCGAGTCCCAGGCCGGACGGACCGACCGCGTTGATCGCGATCGAGGCGGTCTGGTTCTGGTTGGCACCGATCTGGAACACCAGCGAGTTGTCGGTGACGGTGACGGTCCCCTGAGCGCCGGTGACGCTGGTCGTCGGCGTGGCGGAGGTGGCGAACTGGACCGTGAGCCCGTTGGCGTTGCCCGAGGTCGCGGTCAGGACGTTGCCGACCCCGTTGAAGGAGCTGCCGTCGATCGTGCCGACGACGTCCACCCCGGTGTCGGTCACGAGCGTCGTGCCGAATCCGCTGCTGGTCGTTCCCGCGGCGACGTTCGAGATGACCGACAGGTCGGCCGCCGAGCCGTACTGGTTCGTGTACAGCCGCGTCGCACCGGAAGCCGTGTCCGCGGTGACGCCGGTCTGCGTAGTGAACTCGTTGATCCGGCTGACGACCTGGGCCTGGGACAGGCCGGAGGCGAGGGTGATCGAGACGCCGTTGACCGTCAGGGTCTCATCCGCCGCCAGGTTGCCCGACTGAGCCGTGCCGGCGGTCGCGGTCGCCCGCTGGGCGGCGGTCGTGACGGCGACGGCGTAGTTGCCGGCCTTCGTCGCGGTGCTCGTCTTGAGGACGGTCGTGTCGGCGTCGTTCGAGATCCCCTTGATGCCCGAGGAGCCATCCAGGAGCTTCTTCTGGCCGAACTGCGTGTTGTTTGCGATCCGGTTGATCGTATCGAGGGCGTTCGTGATTTCGGCCTGGTTGGCCGCCTGGGCGTCGGCGTCGTTCACCCCGGCGTTGGCCGAGTCGATCGCCAGGCTGCGGATCTTGACGAGCAGCGAGTTGATTTCGTTCAGGGCCCCTTCGGCCGTCTGGACGAGCGAGACCGCCTTGTCGGCGTTGTCGATCGCCTGCTTCAGGCCGGCGATCTGGGCCCGCTGCTTCTCGGAGATCACGAGGGCGGCCGGACCGTCAGCCCCGCGGTTCACTTTCAGTCCCGACGACAACCGCTCGACCGACTGGGCGAGGGAGTTGTTGGCACGCGTCAGGTTGTTCTGCGCGTTGAGGGACGACACGTTGTTGGTGATGGAAAGAGCCACGGGTTTGTTCCTTCGATACGACGTGCCGCGACACTCCGGATCGGGTGACGAGGGGATGTCTGACGAACGCGACCCTCAGGGGGGAGAACCCGCCTCAGGGGCGCCTTCGCGCCGGGCACAGGCTGATTAATGACGCTCCATGCTGACACCTGCCGTAGTGGTGACGACCACGGCACTCCAGACCAGTTCATGCCTCCGAAACACCGCAACCGGTGTCACGGAGGCATGCGCTGGCGCACCTCGCGGGGGCTCCCGCACTGCAGACCAGATCGGCAGAAGATGCCGGACCCCTTCACGGCAAAGGGCCATTTTCCGGGTTTGATCGTTCGCGGAGAGCGATCCTGCAGGAGGCGGGGTTCTGGGGGCCAAGCGAACCTGATATGCCGTTGCGGCCGGAAGACAGGTCCGTCAGTCCCGGTGATCCCGTGACAGAAGAAAGATCGACCTTTGAAAGAGTTTCTTGCGGCAAAAAAATGCGTGTCACCCAACTCGCCTGAACGCCGATGAGAGTGTAGCGGTCCCGTAGACCTGAACGGTTATGACGGCCGAACGACACCCGACTTGCGGAGCATGAGCCACGAAGACGCAGCCGCTGCCACGCCGCCGGCTCCCCAACGGGGAGTCCTGGCGAAGCTGCGTGCCGTGCTCGGCCTGCTGTTCGTCCTGGGAGTCGGGTTCGGCGGATTCCTGGCGAGCCGCCATCTGCTCACGAAGCGGCCCACGGCCCCGGAGGCTCCCCCCGTCGCGGCGGTCGAGCCGGCTCCCGGGCCGGATTCCGACGCGGTGGTCGATCTGACACAGGACATTCCGACCGTCCCTCCCGCAGCGGACGGCGAGGCGACCCCGGAGATCGAGCCGGCGCAGCAGAAGATCGGCATCGTCCTCATGCAGGGGGACAGCCGCCTCGCCGAAGCGAACCCGTCCGCCGCGCTGCGGAAATACGCTGCCATCCTCCCCGAAGCAAAGGGGGCGGCCCGGATCCCGATCGAGTTCCGCATGGCCCTGGCGGAAGAGGGGATCGGAGAACGGAGTTCAGCCCTCAAGCGCTATCGCGGTCTGGCCGGAGCCAGTGACGCGACGCTGGCCGCCGCGGCCCGCCTGGGCCAGGCGCGGCTCTGGCAGGCTCAGGAACGATCCGACCTGGCGGAGTCGATCCTCGTCGAACTGCTCCTCAATGAGGCGGCCGCCGGCATGAACCCGGGGCTGCGGAGCGACGTCGTCCACCTGCTGGGGACCGTCGCGGCGTCGATCGCCATCCCCTCGGCCCCGGACCGGATCCTGGACGACCGGGAACTCGTTCTCCCGAGCCTCTCCCGGCCGCTGATGCACCTGCTCGAGGACGCACAGTCCCCCGAGATCGTGCCGAGCGTGTCCGCTCCGGAAGGGATCGAGCTGAGGATCGGCGACGCGGGAGCCCCGCCGGAAGAGATCGAGCTCTCGGTCCGGATGCCCCGCCGCCCCGTGATCGAGATCCTGGCGGAGATGGCCCGCACATGCGGTTACCGGGTCCGCGGAACGCGGGAGATGCAGCAGCGGCTGGCTTCGCGGTCGATGCCCGTTCATGCCCCCCGGCTGTCGGCGGCGGTCCTTCTCGACGGCATCCTGGCGGGGGACGGACTGCAGTGGGAATGCCACGACCGCGAGCTGCGGATCGTGACCCCGGAGCACGATTCCCCGGCGGAGACCGAATACGCGAAGAGGCGAGCGAAGCGCTACCTGGAGCACGCCCTGACCGCGGCTCCGGACCACCCGTGGGCTCCGGCCGCCTATATCGCTCTCGCGAGGATCGCGTCCGCCTCCGGAGAAGAGGCGACGGCGGAGCGGCACCTGGAACAGGTCATGCGGGTCTATCCCCGGTCGGACTTTGACGGGTACGCCGCGTTCAACCTCGGAAAGATCCGGATGGGCCAGGGGGAACTCGACGAGGCCCGTTCGGCCTTCCTGCACTGCGTGGACGGGAGCCACGGTCAGCGACTGGAGCCGGCCGGCTACCTCTATGCAGGGCGGATCGCGCTGGAACTGGGACAGCCCCGGCGGGCCATTCCCCCGCTGACTCGCGCCATCGCCCTGCGGGGGGAACCGCGGGTCACTCGAGAAGGGAGCCTGCTCCTTTCGGCGGCCTATCTCCTCGGCGGGAACCCGGTCAGCGCCAACACGACGCTCCTCGATCGGAAGGGGGACCTGTCGGATTCATCCGCCCGCGACGTGGCCGCCTTCCTCTCCTGTTTCTCGCAGTTCCGGCTGGCCGAGCACGACGACGCGCGGCGGACCCGGGACGGGCGGGCCCTGCTGAACTCGCTCGAACACGCCACCAAGGGGCCGCACTTCGGCCTCGCCGTCCCGCTCCTCCTGGCGCAGGCGGCGGCGGAGCTGAACCTGGACGAGGAGGCGCGGCGGCACTACGAGTCGATCGCCGATTCCGCCTATCCGGCCCCCGTGCGGTCCGCCTCCCTCTATGCCCTGGCCAGTCTCCATTGGTCCGCCGGGGAGCGAGACAAAGCGCTGGCGCTCCTCGACGGGCTGATCGAGAGTTCGTCCGACGACTGGAAGCGCCATGGCAGCATCCTCCGCTGCGGCTACTGGCTCGATGAATCCGTGGGACAGCAGAGCCGCGTCATCGATGAGGCCCAGAAGCTCCTTGGCGAGCCACTGACGCCCGAGGAACGGAATGCGGTCCTCCGCCTGATGGGCCGCGCCCTGCAGAACGCCGGCCGAAACGATCTGGCCGCCTACTGCTTCGCCGGGGTCTCCCCGGTCGACCTGTTGAAATCCTCTCGGGAGGCCCATCCATGAGTCGCCTCCACCTCGGGAAAATCGCCGCCACGATCCTGATCGCGACCGCCGCTGTCTCCCCATCGGCGTCGCACGGGCAGTCGTCCCGCGCGGAGCCCCCCTGCCTCCCCTTCGTCCCTCCGTTGCCGGTCGACCACCGCCCGCCGGCCGTGGCGCCCCATACCGCGGAGACGACACCTCCACAGGAGCCGGTAGCCGGGGACGTCGCGCCCCCCGCCGCCGCCACGCCGATTCCCTCCCCCGCCCCTGCGGCGTTCCTGCCTCCGCGGGAGCTTCCCGCGCTGCCGGAGTTCTCGTCCAACCGATACGACGCCATCGACGCCCGGATCCGCGACCTGCGGTCCCGCATCCGTCACAGCGAGGCCCCCGCCGAACCGGCCCCACAGGCGGGGCCGGCCTTCGCCGCGTCCGTTCCCCGGTCCGCGCCCCCGCCGCCTCCGACGCCGATGCCCCCCGTGGTCCCGTCGCCCGAGCAGACGGGGACCGGCGCGGCGAGCCCGACGGTCCCGCAGGACGCCTCGTCGCCGGCGGTCGCGTCCGCTCCGGCGATGTCCGCTGCGGAGTCCAGCTCCGTGCCGGGAAGCGCGACGCCCGGAGCCTCCATCGCGACCCTTCCGTCCGCCGAGACGCCGACCGCTCAACAATCGATTCCACCCCAGAGCTTCACTCCGCCCGAGCACACGACGCCGGCGCCGGCCCTGAGCCCCGCACCGGATCATGCGCCCCGCGCGATTCCGTCGATGCCGGACACGGCGACAAGGCCTTCGCACCGAAGCGTGCCGCGTGTGAGATCCGCTCCCGACGCCTCCGCCCTGGCGAAGACCGAAGAGCACACCCCACTGATCCCGATCGAGGTGCTTCGCGCCCCGGTCGACCAGCTGGCTCTGGCGGACAACCTCTACGCGGCCAGGAGCTACGCCATGGCGCTGGAGGCCTATCGCGGCGTCGAAGCCTCCGCCGCGACCACGCGGACGAAGAGCTGGAGCAGCTTTCAGGCGGCGAACTGCCTGCGGCAGCTTGGTCAGATCGCCGAGGCAGAGAAGCAGTACCGCCGCGTCGCCGGGGACTCGGCTTCGGGCGAATTCGGAGAACTCTCGAAGTGGTGGCTCGGCTCGCTGGAACAGAAGCGACAGCTTCAGTCGCGGCTCGACGCCATTACGCAAACTCTGGCAGGGATGACGGAGGCGGGACGTGACAACGCAGGAAATTGAACAGCCGCTCCTGATCGCGATGGACCAGGTTCACTTCCAGTATCAGGAAGTCGACCGTCTGCTCGCGGATCTCCGTCCCGCCTTTCATCAGGGGGCGGATCCGACACCCGAGCTGTCGAAGCTGGCACTTCTCATGGGCCGGATCGGCGTCATCGAGGCGAATGCCGCGGCGGTCCGCGAAACGTGGAAGAGACGAAAAGTCTCTCCCTCGCCGCAGCTGCGGCAGGTGCTCGACCGGCAGAAGACGCAGCTCGAGGGGGTGCTCCGCCTCGTGCAGGAACTGGAGGGGATGGCTCGCGAGTCGCAGCGGCGGCTCGCTCCGCAGCTTGATGCCTCCGTGACCGCCTCCAGCGGTCACGCCGCTTACGGCCGGACGATGCAGCGCGCCGAACGGGCGCGGGCCTCCTGAGCCGGCGCCGGAGCGCCTTCGCCGCTTGTCTCCCAGGTAAGGACCGTCCGTCCGGGGAGCGGCGCGTCCCGTGGCTGAGGGGTGCCGGGAAGAGGAATCCGTGAGTTGGGGCGAATTGCGTAAGGCGTAAGGGGGCACGCCGCGCGGGACTTTCCGTTCTGTCCCGCATTTTCAGGTTTGTCAGTCCGCGCGGGGGACCGGATGGCGATGAGATCTGCGGCGCTCCGAGTCGGATGGCGTCGTCTGCGCAGAGGAGGCGCGGTGGAGATTTCGTCGTTCCTGTCGACCAATCCGCAAGGGACGGAATGCTGCGTCGCTCCGGCGAACGCATGGGTCCGGGACACCCTCGATGAAGAGGGGACCGAAGAGCTCGCGGCGGGCTTTGCGGCGCTGTTCCAACTGATGATGGCGCCCGCCTCCCAGGTCAGCGATAAGGCCGCCGCCGACTCCACGCCGACCTCCGCTGTCGAGGCTCCTTCTTCGGGGACTCCCGGAGTTCAGCCCTCCGGAGCGGCTCCCGCGCAATCGCTTCCGGTCGGAGCCGCTCCCGCCGGACCGCTTGGCGATTCGTTCCCCACCCTGTCTGCGGCGGCTCCGGTCGACGCCGGCGCGCCCGCCGCTCCGTTCGTCGCGACTCAGGGCACCGAGGAAACGCCCGCCACCGAAGCAGTCATGAATCCGACGACGCCAGCCGTCACGGAATCCGACCCCGGGACGCCGTCTCCGCCGCTGCGAGCCGACCTCTTCCTCAGCGAGCGCCAGGGTGAGCCGACGGCCGCCCTCTCCGTCCTGCCGGAATCGGCCACCATGGCCGTTTCGACCAACCCGGCGAATCCTGACCAGGACGCCATCTCGTCCTCGACCCCGGACGTCGTGACGCCGGTCACCGCTCGCACAGCCGACGTCGTCCGTGGCGCCGCCCCGAAATCCGACACCGCAGCTCCCAGCGTCGCCGCGTCCGATTCCGCACCGCCCGCACCGTCTCTCGCGACACCCCGGCAGGACGTGGGAGCCTCTCGATCCGCAGCAGCAGCACGACCGTCGGCCGGCCGGCCGGTGGTCAACGACTCCCCGGCGACGGCATCGCAGCCAACCGGCCCGGAAGCGAAGGCGACACCGCAAACTGACTCCCCCTCCTTCGACGCCGCGGCCGAATGGACCCCGGAAACCACTGCCGAGGGAATCGAGGTCGAACCTCCCCGCGAAGACCGCCCCTTCGATGAGCGGGAACCCGACTCGTGGCTCGACAGCCTGACGGGAGCCGGCTCGGATGGGACGTTGACGATTCAGGAGCTCGCCGCCTGGCAGGCCTTCGGCCGCGAGCAGGGCTTCGAGCAGTCCCGCCAGGAGACCTCGAACGACACTCCTCAGGCCGGCCCGATCCGGAAGACGACGGACGGCGCGTCCCGCGTCAGCGACGGTCTGGCCGCCGCCGTGCCACAGACCGCCGCGCGCGAAGCGGCCGCTGCCGTTCCGGCCGTGATCGCGCATGAGGCCCTCCCGTCGTTTGCCGTCGAGGAGATCGTCTCTCACGTCCGGACGGACGAGTCCGACGGCGTGAGCCGCGTCGAGGCCCAGATCGATCCGCCGGAGCTCGGACGGATGTGGATCGAGATCACGAAGTCCGCCGAGGGGATCAAGGCCCACCTGACGGTCGAGGATCCCGCGGTCTGGAATCTCCTCGAGACCGCCGCCACTGAGATGCGGCAGTCCTTGCAGGACTCCGGAGTTCCCATGACCGGCCTGACCCTCTCGCTCGGACGCGACGGGGGGAGCTCCCCTTCGGGGGGGCACGCCGGCGACCCGAACGGCGAATCGCGCCGTGACGAAGATTCCTATGCCACGGTGACGGGGGCGGCCCAGCGGCGCGCCCGTCCGAAGCGCCAAGTCGACACGATCGTTTGAAAGGGAATGCCCATGGCGGACGCCGCCAACTTCAACGCGCAGATTGGGCAGCAGGAATACCTGCAGCTGCTGACGACGCAGCTCCGCTACCAGGACCCGCTCTCGCCGGTCGAGCAGCAGGACTTCCTGTCGCAGCTGTCGCAGTTCTCGATGCTCTCGGGGATCGAGACACTGAATGCGAACTTCACCAACATGCTCGCTCTTCAGCAGCTGACGAACGGGGCCAGCCTCGTCGGCAAGCAGGTCCAGTACCTCTCGGATGACGAGGGGAACACCGCCACGGGAAAGGTGACGGGTGTACTGGTCGAGAAGGGGGTCCTGTACCTGAACATCGACAACAAGGCGGTCGCCCTGGAGAACGTCCTGCAGATCAAGGAAGCGTCGGCGTAGCCGGCCTTGTCGGGCCCCGTTTCATCACGTTGCCATCGAAGTCAAGCGGCGCCGGAAGACGGTGTCCGTCCTCGGAGAAGTCGAGATGTCAAGCGCCATCACCACCGCCGTATCCGGTCTGAACGCACACCAGCGGATGCTGGACGTCGTCGGAAACAACATCGCCAACGTGAACACCATCGCGTTCAAGTCGCGGCGGGTGCTGTTCGCCGACATGCTCTACAACGACCTCCGGAGCGCATCCGGCGGAGCGATCGGCTCCCAGGGGAGCGTGAACCCCGCGCAGATCGGGACCGGGGTCAAGATCGGGCAGATCGACGTCGACTTCTCGCAGGGAACGATCGAAGGGACGGGCAACTCGCTCGACGCCGCGATCGACGGCAACGGCTTCTTCGTCCTGCGGAACTCCGGCGGGACCTACTTCACACGCGCGGGCTCGTTCTCGATCGACGACACGGGACGGCTGTTCGACCCCTCGACGGGCTACCGCGTCCAGCGGTTCGGCAGCCTGGGGGATGCCAGTGCCACGGAGACCGGTTTCCAGGTCCCCGGGGACAGCGACATCCGGGTCCCGATCGGCGCGAGCGTCCCGGGCCGGGCGACGACGGCGGCGACGATCACGGGGAACCTCAAGTCGGGCGCCACGGGGCCGGCCGCCCGGCAGCTCTCCTCGCTCCGCGGCTGGACGACCGGCGGCGCGGCGGTCACCTCGTCGACGCTCCTGAACAACGTCGACACCGTCACTCCCGACTATGTCGTCGGCGACGTAATCCAGATCGCCGGAGCGGACGCCAACGGAGCTCCCGTCTCGGCGAACTTCACGATCACGGCGACCTCCACGGTCGGCGACCTCGTCGCGGCGATTAACGGCGCCTACAGCGGCGCGACCGCCACGCTCGACGCCTCCGGAAAGATCCAGCTCCTCGCGGACTCCACCGGAACCTCGTCGATGTCGCTCACGCTGAGCGACCCGGCGACCAACACGGGATCGTCCGGATTCTCCAGCAACCCGCAGATCGTCACCACCGCCGGGAAGGCCGGGGACGTCGTCCAGGGGGGAGTTCAGATCCACGACGCCCAGGGGGGAGCCCACACCGTCAACCTCCAGTTCCAGAAGCAGACCGACGGCACCTGGACCCTGACCGCATCGATGGATCCGGCCAACGGGACGATCGTGGACGGCGTCGTCGAGCGGGTCGCGTTCAATCCCGACGGCTCGCTCGCCGGCTCGGGAGCGGCCGGAGCGGGGGACACCAACATGACCTTCAACTTCACCGGGATCGGCATCCCGCAGACGATCTCGCTCAGCTTCGGCGATATCGGCAACTTCAACGGACTGACGCAGGTGGCGACCGAATCGTCCCTCGCCCCGGTCCAGGACGGCTACGAGCCGGGGAACCTCTCCTCCGTGCAGATCGGCAGCGACGGAACCCTGATCGGCCTGGCGACGAACGGCCGGCAGTTCGCCCTGGCGCAGCTGGCGATCGCATCGTTCCGCAATCCCGACGGCCTCTCGAGCGTGGGGGACAGCTACTTCCAGCCGACGGCGGCCAGCGGCGACGTCGAGATCGGAACGGCCCTCGGAGGAAGCCGCGGCTCCGTCCGGGCCGGTCAGCTCGAAAAGTCGAACGTCGACTTGCCCCGCGAGTTCACGGACCTGATCATCGCCCAGCGCGGATTCTCGGCCAACTCGCGGACCGTCACGGTCGCTTCGCAGGTCCTCGAAGAGCTGCTCAACATCGTCCGGTAGGTCATCGGGCCCGTCGGAGATCATCGGGTAAGTCTGGCCATCTGACGACAAGGACATCTGAGGGAAATCCCGGTCGGCGCCGGTCGCGGTATCGTCCTCACGGCAAGGGAGCGTTACGAGGCG